>DATGKF010000001.1:0-14769 GCA_035294785.1 Caulobacteraceae bacterium
TCGCCCGGCGCGGTCTTGAGCGCCAGGAGCGCGTTCAGGATGCTGAAGATGGCCTTGGTGTTCTGGGCGCCTTGCACCGGCACGCAGTACTTCACGCCTCGGTCCTCGACCTGCGTGAAGCAGTCGTCGCCGCCGCGGCGCACGTCCAGAAGCTGGCCGTCTGCCGTCACCTCGGCGGTCAGTTCGGGATAGTGGTGCAGCCTGACCGCGGCCGCGTCGTTGAGCGCGATCTGGGCGCCGAGGTAGTTGAAGATCCCGAGGATCGACCGCGTGTGGACGACGATCTCGTAGCGCTTGTCGCCGATCTTCACCGCCAGGATCGACGAGCCGCCGGGCGCGGCCTTGGCCTCGGGCGGGGGCGGCGCCCCGCAGCGCGGGCTCTCGGGGGTGAAGTCAAGCTTGGCGGTTTCGGTCGCCAGCGCCCAGTCGTAACAGAGGCGCGCCTTCGGCGTGTCGTCCTTCTTGTCGGCCGTCGACACGACCACGTTCAAGGTGCCGCCGGTGAACGGCCCCGGCGCGCCGCCCGCCGCGGGGGCCGCCTCCGGGGGCGAGACCTCGTCGGTCGTCAGGCCATGCATCATCGCCTGGTCGACAAAGCTCTTGAAGATCGGAAAGCTCGGATTGGCCGGATCGTTGAAGTAGACGGCGGTCGGCGCATGCGAGTCATCCTGGCCCGGCGCAAGGCCGGTCAGGTCGGTCACCTCCAGCCGGTCGACGACGAGGTAGAGCACCATCTCGCGCGGGTAGCCCTGGCTGAACAGCAGGTTGACGTCCTCGGGGCCGAGCGGGGTCAGCATGCCGGCGTAGAAGTCCTTCGAGTTCAGGACGTCGACGTCGAAGCTGGTCGAGGTGTTGGAGTCGAGCGCGCTGTTGCCGAAGGCGGCGACCCGCGGGGCGTCGGGGCCGATTCCGAACGATGGCAGGCTGAAGTTGAAGTCCTCGGCGCCTGAGCCGTGGATCGCTGACGTGGCGGTGAAGTAGAGCGGCTCGGAGCGGCTGGCGCGGACGAGATTCAGCAACAGAGCGGCGTTCTGCGTGTTGGCGACGCCGCGGTTCACCGACTGCGCGCGCTTTTCGATCGACCCGAACGCGATGCAGCCGGAGAGAAGCACGGGCGCGAGCGCCACAAGCAGCACCCGCACTTTCAATGACCGGCCCATGTGCTCCCCCGAACGGCGCCGCCCAGCCTGCTCAGACGAGCGGAGCGGGGTCAAGCGAAGCGTCGGCGCGCTCCGGACGATCGATCATCCACCGCTCGATGACCTCCGCCGCTCGCGCCGCGCCTTCGCCCGTTCGGCGTTCTTCACAATCTTTGCTTCCACCAGGTGGCGGACAAGGGCCTCGGGCAGCGGCTTGTCTGGCGTGAACCGGATGGTTCCCTTGCTGGTGTCGAACGCCCGCAGCTCATCGGCGAAGTCCGCGATCGTGGTCGCGTTCCATGCGTACAGGGCGCAGTGGTTGGCATGCGCGGCGAACCCCACGAGCATGCCGTCGAGCTTGAAGGCGGGAATCCCGTAACTGATGCACTCCTCCGCGGCCGGCGCGACGGCGCGGATGGTCCGCCGCAAGGCCTGAAGGGCCTCTCGCTGGTCGGCGCTCAGGCCCGCCAGGTAATCGTCGATGGTGCGAGCCTGTCCCGTCACGTGCGGCCCTCCGTCTCAAACCGCGTCAGTCGAGGAAGGCGTCGGCCATCAGCGTCTGGGTCGCGGCCTGGAAGGGCGGCGACTGTTCGGCCAGGCGCTGGATCATGCCGACGAAGACGAGCTCGTGGACGGGATCGACCCAGAACCAGGTGCCGGCCGCGCCGTCCCATTGGTAGGTCCCCTTGCCCACCGGGACGCCGGCGGCCTCCGGGTCGGTGTAGACGGCGCCGTCGAATCCGTGGCCGAAGCCTGGGCGGATGTTCTGCGCCCCGATGCCGAAGCCGCCGGCCATGACCGCGTCCGAGAGGTGGTTCGACATCTGCAGCGCCAGAGCCTCCCGGCTCGCGACCCGCGTCCCCTCCAGTTCGCCGCCGTTCAGCAGCATCTGGGCGAAACGACCGTAGTCGCGGGCGGTGGAGACGAGCCCCCCGCCGCCGTTGGCGAGCGCCGGCGGCGCTTCGTGGTCAGGCCCGAGGATGGGCGGCGCCTCGACGAGGCGCCCCTGGCGGGGCGACCAGCGATAGAGCGTCGCCCGGCGCGCCGTCTTCTCGGGCGGCGTGTGGAAGGCGGTGTCGACCATGCCGAGCGGCGCGAACAGGCGCGCTTCGTAGAACGCCGGCGCGCTCATGCCGGTCCAGCGCTCGATCAGCGCCGCCTGCACGTCCATCGACATCGAATAAAGCCACTTGGTCCCCGGCTCGTAGGCGAGCGGCAAGGCGGCCACCTTGTCGGCGAACTCGGCCAGACTCGCCGACTCCCAGACCTTTGCGTCCCGGTAAAGCTTGTCCAGCGGATTGGACTGGTCGAAGCCGTAGCTGAGGCCAGCCGTGTGGGTCATGAGCTGGCGCATGGTCGGCGCCTGGCGGACGGGCGTGGTCCGCGGCTTGCCCGCCGCGTCGAGCCCGGCGAACACGCCCGCCTTTCCGAACCCCGGCAGGTGCTTGTCGACCGGATCGTCGGGACGCCAGTAGCCCTCGTCGAGGCAGATGCTCATCGCCGCGCCGGTCACCGGTTTGGTCATCGAGAAGATGCGGAAGATGGTGTCGAACCTGAGCGGCTCGCCGGAGTCGAGGTCCTTCTTGCCCATCACGCTGGCGTGGACCGTCTTCCCGCGCCGCGCGACCAGGGTCACCACGCCGGCGAGGGTTCCATCCTCGACGTAGCCGGCAAGGTAGGCGTCGATCTTCGCCAGGCCGGCGCTCGAGAGCCCGACGGACTCGGGCGTGGCGGTGACGAGATCGTCGGCGGCGAGCGTGTCGGTCATGGCGTCCCCCTCTGGGCTGCCGGCACCATAGGCGAACGCCCGTTGGGGCGGCCAGCCCCCGGGGACGAGACAGGCGTGCGGATTTGGACGTCCGCCGCTTCGAGGCGGCTGGCGCACGGGCAAGGATGGCCGGGTACTCTAGGAAGTAGCAGCAGCAGCAGTGAGATAACTCGTGGCCACCCTTGCCGGTGCGTCAGCTCACCGGCGCGTCTTTCCAGGGGCTACCGGTTCTGCGTCCGGCTCGGCCGGATCGAGGGCGTCGACCTTGATGTGATAGAAATGGGGTCGGCCGCGCGCCTCGAACCACATGCAGCAGACGTCGGGGGCATCGCGAACATAATCGACAGTCGTCACTGTCATCGCCGGCCCGCCTGACCGCATGCGCACGATGTCGCCTGGCTTGAATCGCTCCGGTCTCATCCAACCTCCTCAGCCGAACTCACGGCCGCTTCGCCCGCGCCGCGACCAAGCCGTGACGCGCAGCATACGGGCGCCGACAGGGCGTTCAGGAATTTGCTTAGCGTTCGCGGCGTCCGACCAATGAGCGCGGGGTTCCGGCGAGCGGCTGGCCGTGATATTCTTACGAGTCCTCGTTCGATCAGAAATCGTAAGACAATGGCCGACACCGCAACCCTCTCCGCCAAGTTCCAGATCTCGATTCCCAGGGCTGTCCGCACCGCTCACCAGTGGCGGGCCGGGCAAGCCTTCGCCTTCATCCCGAAGGGAACCGGCGTTTTGCTCGTGCCTGTGCCGAAGGTGGAGGACCTGAAGGGGATCATGCGCGGGGCCAAGGCGGCGGGTTACAGAGACCGGTCGGATCGGAGCTGATGCGGCTGGTCGACACCTCGGCGTGGGTGGAGTGGCTCGTCGGCTCGCCCACCGGCGAGGCGATCGCCCCGGCGCTGCCGGAGCGATCGGAGTGGCTGACGCCGACCATCGTCCAACTGGAGCTCGCAAAGTGGCTTGCGCGCGAGGGCGGCGAGGAGCGCGCCGACCAGATCATCGCCTTCAGCCAGCTTAGCGTGATCGCGCCGCTGGACACCGAGATCGCCCTCAGCGCGGCCGATATCTGCGCCCGGCTCAAGCTCGCGACAGCGGACGCGATCGTCTACGCCACCACCCTCAAGCATGGCGCGGACCTCCTGACGTGCGATGCGCGCTTCGATGGACTTCCCGGCGTCATCTACGTCGCGAAGACCGGCGCGCGTCCAAGACCCTAGCCGCCGAGCGTAGCGGACGGACGAGGCTCTAGGCGGCGCCGGCCGCGCGGTAGGCCTCGATGATCTCGTAGCCGGCGCGGAAGGCGTGGCGGATCTTCGCCGCCAGTGCGTCGGACACCGGGACGGCGTCGCTGCCGGTTTCGTTGTAGCGCCGTTCGAGCGGCGGCCACCGGTCCCTCGGCACGCCCACGGTGCGCAGCACTTCGGTCATGCCGTTGACGTAGTCGTCGGTGCGGACGACGTAGTCGAAGGGGATGCGGTCGATGAGCAGCAGGCGGTACTGCGACATGAAGTGCTCGTCGCGCGCGTCGTCGGGCGTCGCGCAGACGAACTCGGCGAACTGCTCGAAGCTGATCGCCTGGTCGGGCCGAAGGCCGAACGCGTTGCAGATCCGGCTGCGCCACCAGTCCCACTCCGGCCCAGGATCGCGCGCCAGGTGGATCTTGTCGTGAAAGGCCGAGCGCAGGCGGTCCACCGGATCGCGCCAGACGAAGAAGCGGAAGGCCGAGCGACCGCTGAGCGCCGCCAGCGCCTCGTCTTCGCTCACCGACAGCGGCGACGGGCGCGGGTCCGTGGGCAAGCGCACGTGCAACAGGTCGGGCCGCGGCACGGGCCCCAGATCCTCAACCTGCCAGAGGATGGCCTTGGTCGCCGTGCACGCCGCCTTCGGCGTCTCCATGTAGAAGTACGGATACTTCCGCCCGATGAAGCCGCCATAGGCCAGGCGGCGGCGGACGAAGACATCTTCTGACCGCAGCAACTCGCGAAGCGCGTCCATCGCACTCCCACCCAACCCGCAAGCCCGCGGCCGACGCTGCGCGCGACCGCTTCACCGTCAAACGCGGCAGGGTCCTTCCTCCTTCGCAATCGGCGCCGTTTTTTTGGCGAGACCGGCGGCACGCCGCAGCGCACTCGGGCCGGCTCGTGTTGACAGGCCCAGGTCCTCGTAAGACCATTCGCATGGACACCGCTCCCCACCCCGAGTACGCGCACGGCCGCCTCTGCTCAAAGGAACCTGAGCGATGACTGATTCAACCGTGACAGACATCAAGTATGGACGCGTGGCGCCCGGCATCTGCGTGCGCGACATCCAGGCGGCGTGCGCCTTCTATTCCGGCGTCCTGGGGTTCCGGAAGGTCTTCGAAAACGGGACCCCGGTCGGCTTCATGGTGCTGAAGAAGGACGACGCGGAGATCCACCTGAGCCAGAAGCGCGATCACGAAGCTTCGACCGTCAACGTGGCCCACATGTTCGTCGACGACGTGTCGGCGCTCTACGCGCTATGCGAATCGGCAGGCGTCAGGATCGTGAAGTCGCTGGCGTCCAAGGACTATGGCCAGCGCGCGTTCGTCTTCGCCGACCCCGACGGCAACCGCATCGACGTGGGCGAACGAACCGCGTGACGGCCCCCGTGCCGAGCAGCCGCTAGCGGACAGGTCGCGCGGGCTGCCGCTCGGCATGGGACTCCGCGTGATTGGCGGCGTCGTTCACGCCGTGGGCCCAGTGCTTGAGCCATGGGCTGAGGGCGAGCAGGAGCACGCCGGCGCCGGCGCCCCAAAGGCCGATGGTGAGGAAGGTGTGGCTGTAGGTGGCGAGCGCTTTGGCCGGGTTGAGCACCTGGCCGCCGATTGTTTCGGCGGCGGTGAGCTTGGCGATCCGGCCGGCTAGCCATTGCGCGGCCGAGGCGGCAAGGAACCAGACGGCCATGAGGGTCGATATCATCCGGGCCGGCGCGAGCTTGGTCATTTCGGAGAGGCCGACCGGCGAGAGGCAGAGTTCGCCGGTGGTGTGGAAGAGGTAGGCGAGCGCGAGGAACATCACCGGCACGCGGAAGGCGGCGTTCGCATCCTGCGCGCCCCAGACGAGGGCGAAGAAGCCGACGCCCACCTGGATGAGGCCAAGGCCGAACTTCGCCGCCGGGTTCGGATCTCGCCGGCGGCGGCCGAGCCAGGCCCAGAGCGCGGCGAAGACGGGCGCGAAGATCAGGATGAAGCCGGCGTTGAACGACTGGGTCTGGGCCGGGGTGATGGTCCAGAAGCCGGCGTTCGGCAGGGCCGTGTTGCGCTCGGCGAACTGGTTCATCGACGAGCCGGCCTGCTCGAAGAGGGTGAAGAAGGCGATCGACGCGACGATGAGCACCATCGCCAGCATCAGCCGCTCGCGGGCGATCTTGTCCATGCGCAGCATCTGGACGCCGAGGTAGCCGAGCGCGGCGACCCAGCCGGCCAGCAGAAGCCAGCCCATCAGCGCGTATTCGCGCACCACCAGCCAGACGACGGCGACGCCCGCGAGAGCGGCGAGGTAGATCAGCCACTCGGTGTTGAGAGGGCCGGCGATGGGCCTCGCCAGCCGCACCGGATCGGGGGGCTCGCCGCGGCCCTCGAGCCGTTTCTTGTTGAAGACGAAGACCAGAAAGCCGGCCAGCATGCCGACGCCGGCGAGGCCGAAGCCGGCGCTCCAGCTCACCGTCTGGCCGATCAGGCCGCAGACGATCGAGGCCCAGAAGGCCCCGAGATTGATGCCGTAATAGTAGAGGGTGAAGCCCGGATCGCGCCGGGGATCGCCTTGGCCGTAGAGCTGGCCGACGATCGAGGAGATGTTGGCCTTGAGGAACCCGACGCCCATGATGATCAGCGCCAGAGCCAGATAGAGCACGTCGACGAAGGGTTGGCTGCGGCTCTCGGTCTGGCTGTAGGATCCCTTCGCCAGCTCGGCCGGCAACGGCGCGCCGGCCGGAAGTCCCTTGATCGCGAGCCCGCCCGTCGGCCCGGCGCCGAAGCCGTAGCAGCCGCCAGCGACCTCGATGCAGACCTTGCGGTCGTCCATCCGCCCCTCGGCGCGCACGTGATAGCTCGCCCCGGCGTAGGTCAGGGTCTGGGTGGCCGGCGGGCCTTCGATCGCCATGGTGAAGTGGCCGGCGACGAGCAGGAGCGCGCCGAACGCGATCGCCTTGCGGCTGCCGAGGAACCGATCCGCCACATAGCCGCCGACCAGCGGCAGCAGATAAACGAGCGTCGTGTAGGACGCGTACTGCCCCTGCGCGAAGTCGTCCGAGAACAGGAAGTGCTCGGTCAGATAGAAGATCAGCAGGCCGCGCATGCCGTAGTAGGAGAAGCGCTCCCACATTTCCGCGAAGAAGAGGACGGCGAGCCCGCGCGGGTGCTGGCGAAGCTGCAGGAAGACCGGGATGCCGGTCGCGATCGTGATCACGATCCCCGCGACGACGACCACGTTCATCGATCAGAACCCCCGCGAACTCCGTGCCGGACATGATCATGCGGCCCAGGCGCGCACAAGCGGGCCTTGCCTCCGCGGGCCGGCGGACCCAGCTTGAGAGCTGGCGCGTTCAACCCGCCGAAAGAAGGAGGCGCTCGCGATGCCCGAGATGAAGCTGCCCGGACCCGACCATCCGATCACGATCGCGCTGAACCCCCGGCGCGTGCAGGTCGCCTACCAGGGCCACGTGATCGCCGACACGACCCGCGCGCTGACGCTGAAGGAGGCGAGCTACAAGCCCGTCCAGTACATCCCGCGCGAGGATGTCGACATGGCCTTCCTCACCCGCACGGACCACAGCACCTACTGCCCGTACAAGGGCTTTGCGTCCTACTTCACACTGATGATGGACGGGGTCCTGGCCGAGAACGCCGTCTGGACCTACGAGGACCCCTACCCCGCCATGGCCGAGATCAAGGACCTGGTCGCCTTCTATCCGAACAAGGCCGACATCCACGAGCTCGAGGTGGCCAACGACTCCGACCGCATCGCCGAGGCGGTCATGCACACCGACTCCGGATCGGGCTCGAGCCAGCGCGAGCGCTGGCCGGCCACCGCGACCAACCCGGCGGACGAGATCATCGACCGGCCGACCTAGGTTCCGGGATCGATTCAGTATTCAAGGCCGTCATCCCCCGCAACGAGACGGCGGGCTAGTACGCGCCGGCTTCGAAGATCGGGCTCGCTTCGCCGCGCCAGGGGCCGTTGTAGAGGTCGAGCCAGTGGTCGGCGGGGGTCATGCCGGTGGCGGCGATCTCGTCGAGTTCAGCGAGGTATCCGGTCTCGTCGGTCAGCGACTGGCCGATGCGGGCGCGGCGCTTCAGCCCTGCGCGGGCGATGGCGAGCACGTCCAGCGCCACCTCGCGAACGGTGCGGCCGGCGATCTCGGTCTTGAGCCCCGTGCGGGCGGCGTCGACGCGCAGCGCCTCGCGCTCTTCCGCCGTCCAGTCCTTGCAGAGGTCCCAGGCCGCGGCCAGCGCCGCCTCGTCGTAGAGCAGGCCGATCCAGAGCGCGGCCAGCGCACAGAGCCGGCTCTTCGGCCCGGTGTCCGCGCCCCGCATCTCGAGAAAGGTCTTCAGCCGCACTTCGGGGAAGATGGTGGCCAGGTGCTCTTCCCAGTCGTGCAGATTGGCCCGCTCGCCTGGGAGCGCCGGCAGCTCGCCTGCGATGAAGGCGCGGAAGGATTGGCCGGAGGCGTCGATGTAGCCGCCGTTGCGCTTGACGAAATACATCGGCACGTCGAGGGCGTAGCGGGCGTAGGCCTCGAAATCGAAGCCGTCGTCGAACACGAAGTGCAGCATGCCGGTGCGCGCGGCGTCGGTGTCGGTCCAGGCGCGGGCGCGGTTGGAGAGCCACCCGGTCGGTTTGCCCTCGACGAAGGGCGAATTGGCGAAAAGGGCGGTGGTGATGGGCTGCAGCGCCAGGCTGACGCGGAACTTGGCCGCCATGTCGGCTTCGGACGCGAAGTCGAGGTTCGCCTGCACCGTGCAGGTGCGCAGCATCATGTCGAGGCCGCGCGTTCCGACCTTGGGCATGTAGGCGCGCATGATCGCGTAGCGCTGCTTGGGCATGATCTCGGTCTGCTCGCGCGTCCAGGTGGGCGCGAACCCAACCCCCAGGAAACCGATGTCGAGCTCAGCGGCGACCTCGCGCGCCTCGGCCAGGTGCTGGCTGATCTCGTCGCAGATGTCGTGGACGCTTTCGAGCGGCGCGCCGGAGAGTTCGAACTGGCCGGCCGGCTCCAGCGACACGCTGGCCCCGCCGCGGGTAAGCGCGATGAGGACGTGGCCGTTCGGGCCGTCCTCATAGACGCCCTTCCAGCCGAAGCGGGTAAGACCCTCGAGCAGCGCCTGCACGCCGCCGTGGCCTTCGGCGTCGGGGCCGTAGCCGACCGCGTCGTGCGTTCCGAGGCGGAAGAGGAACTTCTCGTGCTCGGAGCCGACGCGCCATTCGGACTTGGGCTTGCAGCCGCTGGCCAGATGGGCGGCCAGCTCGGCAAGCGTCAGCGGCCGGCGGTCGAGCACGCCATCGTCCATCAAGTCCTCCCCACCAGCGGGGAGGTCCCCGGTCCGGCGCCATTACTCCCTATTGGCTGCAGAAGTGGGCGCCAAGCCGCGTCGGCTCAAGGGCGCCAGTCGCCGAGCGCCGCCTGCCAGAGGCTCATCGCCGCGATCGCGGCCGTGTCGGCGCGCAGGATGCGCGGCCCGAGCGACACCGGAATGACGCCGGAGACGGCGCGGATTTGGGCGCGTTCGGCAGGGGAGAACCCGCCTTCGGGACCGATGAGGATGGAGGCGCCTTCTCCCCTTGCGGGAGAAGGTGGCGGCGAAGCCGACGGATGAGGGGTCGCGCTCCGCTCGCCGCGCGACGGCGACGCCGCTTTCGCCGACGGTTCTGAGAGACCCCTCATCCGACCCGCTGCGCGGGCCACCTTCTCCCGCAAGGGGAGAAGGGACGATAGCAGCGGCTCTCCGCCCGATTCATCGCAGAAAATCAGTGCTCTATGGTTCGGCCAAGCGGCCAGGACCGCCTCAAGCTTCGCCGGCGCGTCGATCGTGGGGACGTCGAGGCGGCCGGTTTGTTCGGCGGCTTCGGTGGCGATGGCGGCGAGGCGCTCGACGTTCGTGCGTTGGCCTTGCGCGTGTTCGGTGATCGCGAGGCGCACGCGGGCCGCGCCCAGTTCGGCGGCTTTCTCGACGATCGTTTCTAGCCGCGGGCGCTTCACCAGCGCGACGATCAGTTCGAGATCGGGGATGGGCGTCTGCGGGCGCGTGCCTTCGGCGACCGTCAGCGCGAGCACGCGCTTGCCGAGCTCGACGATTTCGGCCCGCCACTCGCCGTCGCGGCCGTTGAACAGCAGGATGGCGTCGCCCGCCTTGCGGCGCATGACGTCGCGCAAATAGTGCGCTGGGCCGTCCGCCAGCGCGACGCGGCCGCCGGCGCTGAGCGCATCTGGAACGAAGAGGCGGATCATGCCGCTCTAGTATCGCCGCCGGCCGCACTTTGTCAGGATGGGCGGGAAGGTGACCCAATGGCGAAACACGACGGCTACAAACACCAGCTGCGCGAGCTGCAGATTCATCTGGTGCGCTACCAGCAATGGGCGATGGGCGAGGGTCAGAAGGCGCTGATCGTCTTCGAAGGCCGCGACGGCGCCGGCAAGGACGGCTCCATCAAGCGCATCACCGAGCATCTGGCGCCGCGAAACACGCGCGTGGTGGCGCTGCCGAAGCCGTCCAGCCGCGACGCCACGGAGTGGTGGTTCCAACGCTACGTGCGCTACCTGCCGGCGGCCGGCGAACTCGTGATCTTCAACCGCTCCTGGTACAACCGCGCCGGCGTCGAGCGGGTAATGCACTTTTCGACCAAGGCCGAGCAGGCCGACTTTCTGCGCGATGCGCCGACGTTCGAGCAGATGCTTGTCGAGGCCAACATCCGCATCATCAAATTCTGGCTCGACATCTCCAAGAAAGAGCAGGCCAGCCGGCTCGAGGCCCGCCGCGACGACCCGCTGAAGGCGCTGAAGGTTTCAGAACTGGACGAGGTCGCGCAGACGAAGTGGAAAGCCTATTCGCACGCCCGCGACATCATGCTGACGCGCACCCACACCGCCTATGCGCCCTGGACGGTCGTGCACACCGACCACAAAAAGGCGGCGCGGATCGCCGTCATCCGCCACATCCTCCACACCTTCGCACCGGCTCACATCTGCGAGGGTGTCCCGGCGCCGGACCCCAGCGTGCTGTTCGGTTTCGAGGCCGACGCCATCAAGGACGGGCGGCTGGAGCCGTAGCGAACGCGGCGCCCGACGGGCGGCGGCCGACCGCCGCTTGACAATTCGAATATTCCGGAAATATAGAACCGATGACCATGGAGCGCCGATCATGAAGCGGATGCATCTGCACGTCAGCGTGCCCCATCTCGACCAGGCGGTGGCCTTCTATCGGACGCTGTTCGACGCCGAGCCGACGGTGCTCCAGGCCGATTACGCCAAGTGGATGCTGGACGACCCGCGGGTGAATTTCGCCATCTCGGCGCGCGGTGGCGCCGCCGGCGTCGACCACGTCGGCGTCCAGGTCGACAGCGCCGCGGAGCTCGGCGCGCTGGCCGGTCGGCTGAAAGCCGCCGGCGCGCAGACCTTCGACCAGGAGGCGACAACCTGCTGCTATGCGCGCTCGGACAAGAGCTGGGTGCGCGACCCGGCCGGCGTCCGCTGGGAAACTTTCTTCACCTTCGGCGAGGCCGCCACCTACGGCGAGGACCTGGCGGAGCCGGCCGCGGCCAGCTGTTGCGGCGCTCCGCCGGTAGCCGCATGAACGGGATGGACTCCCCCGGCGCCGTCACCGCCCTCTCCGCGCTGGCCCACCCGGGACGGCTGGAGGTGTTCCGCCTGCTCGTCCGCGCCGGCCCGCAGGGCATGGCGGCCGGCGACATCGCGCGCGCCACCGGCAGCCTGCCGAACACGCTCTCGACGAACCTGAACGTGCTGGCCGGGGCGGGCCTTGCGACCTCCAGGCGGGAGGGGCGGTCGATCATCTACGCCGCCGGCTACGGCCGCATGAGCGCGCTGCTCGCCTTCCTGATGGAGGACTGCTGCGCCGGCGCGCCGCAGATCTGCGCGCCGCTCGCCTCGATCGCCGAGCGCGCCGCCTGCTGCGTCGAAACCGGATAGGGCCCGATGCCCGGGGGCCGCCAACCGCTCAGCATCCTCTTCCTCTGCACCGGCAACTCGGCGCGTTCGATCCTGGCCGAAGCGATCGTCAACCGCGACGGCGCTGGCGCGGTCCGGGCCCACTCCGCAGGCTCCATGCCCAAGGGCGCGGTGCATCCACGCGCGCTCGAGCTGCTGACGCGCCTCGGCTATCCGACCGACGGCCTGCGCTCGAAGCCGTGGGAGGAGTTCGCCGGACCCGGCGCGCCGATACTCGATTTCGTCGTCACCGTCTGTGACAACGCCGCCGGCGAGGTCTGCCCGATCTGGCCAGGGCGCCCGATCACGGCCCACTGGGGCGTTCCGGACCCGGCCGCCGTGACCGGCGGGGACGCGGCAGAGACGCAGGCGTTCGCCGAGGCGTATCGGCAGCTGAAGAGCCGCATCGACCGCTTCCTCGCCCTGCCAGTGACCTCCGTCGACCGCGTCTCGCTGCAGCGCAAGATGCAGAACATCGGCGACTCCGAGACGGCGACGTGACCCAGGCCGGCGACGCCAGCCTCGAGCCGCCGCTCGCGCCGTTCGGTGTTGCGCACAAGCTGGCGGCCGAGGCGCTGGGGACCGCGCTGCTGCTGGCCATCGTGGTCGGCTCAGGGATCATGAGCCAGCGCCTCTCGGGCGGGAACGACGCGATCGCGCTGCTCGGCAACACGGCAGCCACCGGCGCCGGGCTGGTCGTCCTGATCACGGTCTTCGGGCCGATCTCGGGGGCCCATTTCAACCCGGCGGTCACGCTCGTCTTCGCGCTCCGACGGGAGATCGCGCCGGCGCTGGCCGCCGCCTATCTCGTCGTGCAGTGCATCGCCGCCGTGGTCGGGGTCTGGGCCGCGCATGCGATGTTCGCCGAACCGATTCTGCAGGTTTCCACCAAGCTTCGGGACGGGCCGGCGATGGTCTTCTCCGAGGGCGTGGCGACCTTCGGGCTCATCCTCACCATTCTCGGCGCGATCCGCTTCCGGCCGGCGGCGACGCCAGCGGCGGTCGGGCTCTACATCGCCTCGGCCTACTGGTTCACCGCCTCGACCTCGTTCGCCAACCCCGCCGTCACCCTCGCTCGCGCGCTCTCGAACACCTTCGCCGGCATCGCGCCCGGCTCGGCGCCGGACTTCATCCTCGGCCAGCTCATCGGCGCCGTGCTCGCGGCCGTGCTCGGCGGCTGGCTGCTGCGCACGAAATGACCCCCGGCGCGATCAGCGTCGCCGGCCTCGTCATCCCCTCGCGCGATCCGCTGTTCCTGGCCGCGGTCGCCGTGCACGTCCCGCTGGGCCTCGCCGCCGCCGTGACCGGCGCCGTCGCCATGCTGAGCCGCAAGGGCCGCGGTCGCCACTCGGGCTTCGGAACGGCCTACTTGTGGTGCCTCGGGAGCCTCACGGTCACCGCAGCGGCGCTGGCGGCGATGCGCTGGGCGTCGGACCGCGGGCTTTTCCTGATCGGCGCAGCGGCCCTGATCTGCGCCGTGTTCGGCCGCACGGCGATGCGCCGCCGCTGGCCGCAGCACGTGCGCCTGCACATCACCGGGATGGGCGCTTCCTACGTGCTGATGCTGGTCGCCTTCTATGTCGACAACGGCCACCAGCTGCCCCTGTGGCGCGACCTGCCGGCGGCGGCCTACTGGCTCGCCCCTGCGCTGGCCGGTCTGTCGCTCATCGGCTGGGCGCTGTTGCGCCACCCGCTGGTCCGCGCGAACGGCGGACGGCTCCCGCCGCGCTAATCCCCGGTTGGGCAGAGCCCGCCCTGTGGTCTATCCTGCCGCGCACAGCGAAGGACGCCACGCGCACACGCACCGGACCCCGGCAGAAGGGGTCAGCGGGAGGAGAGACCATGGACTACGTCAATCTCGGAAAGACCGGCCTCAAGGTCTCGCGGCTGTGCCTCGGCTGCATGAGCTTCGGCTCGTCGAAGTGGCGCTCATGGGTGCTGGACGAGGGCGACGCCATGCCCTTCTTCAAGTCGGCCATCGAGGCGGGGATCAACTTCTTCGACACCGCCGACGTCTACAGCCAGGGCGAGAGCGAGCGGGTCACCGGCAAGGCGCTGAAAGAATACGCCAAGCGCCACGAGGTGGTGCTGGCCACCAAGGTCAACGGCGCGATGGGCGCCGACCCCAACAACCATGGCCTCTCGCGCAAGCACATCCTGGACGGGATCGACCAGAGCCTGAAGCGGCTGGGGGTGGACTATGTCGACCTCTACCAGATCCACCGCTTCGACTATGAGACGCCGATCGAGGAGACGCTGGAGGCGCTGAACGACGTCGTGCGCGCCGGCAAGGCCCGCTACATCGGCGCGAGCTCGATGTACGCGTGGCAGTTCATGAAGATGCTGGCGACCTCGCGCGCCAACGGCTGGACGCCGTTCGTCTCGATGCAGCCGCAGTACAACCTGGTCTACCGCGAGGAAGAGCGCGAGATGCTGCCTTTGTGCCGCGACGCCGGCATCGGCGTGATCCCTTGGAGCCCTTTGGCGCGCGGCTTTTTGGGCCGCAGCCATGCCACGGCACTGGAAAAACTGAGCACCCGCGCCAAGAGCGACAATGTGCTGGACATGCAGTTCGGCGACACCGATGTGGAAATCCTGCGGCGGGTCGAAGAAACGGCAAAGAAACACGGCCGGAACAATGCCCAGATCGCCACCGCCTGGTTGCTGGCCAAGGGT
>DATGKF010000002.1:0-31906 GCA_035294785.1 Caulobacteraceae bacterium
CCCCCGCGTGACGCTGGACGCCCTCCCGCCGCTCCGCGAGGGGCTGGCGGCCCATGGTCTGATCGCCAAGAAGAGCTTCGGCCAGCACTTCCTGCTCGATCTCAACCTGACCGCCAAGATCGCCAGGCTGGCCGGGCCGCTCGACGAGGGCGTCGTCATCGAGGTGGGACCGGGGCCGGGCGGCCTGACTCGCGCGCTGCTCGCCGCCGGCGCAACGGTGATCGCCATCGAGCGCGACCGGCGCTTCCTGCCGATGCTGGCCGAGCTCTCGTCGGCCGCGTCCGGGCGCCTGACTGTCGTCGAGGGCGACGCGCTCGTGGTCGACGAGGCGGCGCTCGTTCCGCCCGGCGCGCCGGCGCGGATCGTCGCCAACCTGCCCTACAACGTCGGGGCCCCGCTGCTGATCAAGTGGCTGACCGGCCCGCTCCGCCCGGTTTCGATGACGCTGATGTTCCAGAAGGAAGTCGCCGAGCGCATCGTCGCGCGCGCGGGCGAGCCAGCCTACGGGCGGCTTTCCGTGATCAGCCAGGCGATCTGCGCGACCGAGGTCGTGCTGACGCTGCCCGCCCGCGCCTTCACCCCGCCGCCGAAGGTGGACTCCGCCGTCGTCCGCTTCACGCCGCGCGCCGAGCGCCCGAGCGAGGCGCTCCTGGCCGCTCTCGAACGCGTCACGGCCGCCGCGTTCGGCCAACGCCGCAAGATGCTGCGCTCGAGCCTGAAGGCGCTGGGCGGCGAGGCGCTCTGCGCGAGCGTCGGAATCGACGCCAACCAGCGCGCGGAAGCAACGACGGTCGAGGGGTTTCTCGCCCTGGCCGCGACCCTCGCGCGCTAGAGCTTCTCGTCGAGCAGGCGGCCGACGAAGCTGTTCAGCCACGGATTGCGCGCCCGCTTCAGCCGCTCGGCCTTGAGGATGCTGTTGAGTTCGGCATAGGCGCGGTCGAAGTCGTCGTTGACGATGACGTAGTCGTACTCGCCCCAGTGGCTGATCTCGCCGTAGGCCCGCTCGAGCCGGCGATGGATCACGTCCTCGGCATCCTGCGCGCGGGCGTGCAGCCGGCTAGCGAGATCGCCCATCGAGGGCGGGAGAACGAATACCCGCACTACCTCCTCCGGCTGAGCCCGCGCAATGGCCGCCGCGCCCTGCCAGTCGATGTCGAAGAGCACGTCGCGGCCAGCCGCGATCGTTTCGAGCACGGGCGAACGCGGGGTGCCGTACCGATGCTCGTGCACCTCCGCCCACTCGATGAAATCGCCGGCCGCGACCATCGCGTCGAAGGCCTTTGGCGTCAGGAACCGGTATTCGCGCCCGTCCTGCTCGCCCGGCCGCGGCTCGCGGGTCGTGGCGGACACCGAGAGCACGAGCCCCCCGTTCTCAGCAATCAAGCGGCGAGAGAGCGACGTCTTGCCGGCGCCGGACGGGCTGGAGACGATCAGCATCAACCCACGGCGCGACGCCTCACTCGACATTCTGCACCTGCTCGCGCAGCTGATCGATCGCCGCCTTGAGTTCGAGCCCGACGGCCGTAAGCGCGGTCGTGGCCGACTTCGAACACAGCGTGTTGGCCTCGCGCATGAACTCCTGGGTCAGGAAGTCGAACCGGCGGCCGACGCCCGCGCCTTCGGCCAGCAGCGCACGCGCCGCGGCGACATGCGCGCCCAGCCGGTCGAGCTCTTCGCGAACGTCGGCCCGGCCAGCCATGACCGCCGCTTCCTGCACGACGCGCTCGTCGAACTCGCCCGGGCGATCGACCAGTTCGGCCATCCGCCTGGCGAAGCGCTCCTTCAGGATCAGCGGCTGCGCCTCGGCTTGGCGGCCAGCGGCCGCGGTGAGCGCCTCGATGTCGTCCACGATCGCGCCGAATACGCCGGCCAGCGCCGCGCCCTCGGCGAGGCGGGCGGCCTTCAACCCATCCAACGCCTCGGCGATGGCGGCCGCCAGCGCCTTTTCCACCAGCGCCAGGTCCTCGCCGGCGTCGTCCGAGCCCTGTTCGATGACGCCCGGCAGGGCCATCAGACCCTCGAACGTCGGCTGCGGCGTCTGCCCCGCTTCGACGTAGGCGCGGCTGAGCGCGAGGTAGCGATCGAGCTGGGCCCGGTTCACCTTGACCGCGCCGGCCTCCGCCGCGAGGCGCGCCTGCACCGTCACGTTCAGCTGGCCGCGCTGGAAGCGCGCCTGGGCCGCCTCGCGCGCAGTGCGCTCGAGCGCGTCGAAGCCCGACGGTCCGCGGAAGCGCACCTCGAGCCCGCGCCCGTTCACCGAGCGCGCTTCCACCGCCCACGTCCAGCCGCCGGAAGCGCCGTCGGCGCGGCCGAAGCCGGTCATCCCCGAGAGCGGCATGTCAGGGATGCGCTCCGGACGGTGCGGCGGGCGCCGGCGGCTCGTGTTCCATCGCTCGCCAGCGGGCGACGTTGGCCAGGTGTTGCTCCAGCGTCGTCGCGAACGAATGCCCGCCCGTGCCATTGGCGACGAAGTAGAGCTCGTCGGTGCGCGGCGCATCGAGGACCGCGGCCAGCGAAGCGCGGCCGGGGTTGCAGATCGGCGTCGGCGGCAGACCGGTGATCACATAGGTGTTGTAGGGCGTGTGCGACTGCAGCTCCGACTCGCGCATGCCGTGGCCGAGCGGAACACCGCGGGTGAGCCCGTAGACGACGGTGGGGTCGCTCTCGAGCTTCATGCCCTTCTGCAGGCGGTTGATGAACACAGCCGCCACGCGCGGACGCTCGTCCGTGAGGCCGGTCTCCTTCTCCACGATCGAGGCGAGGATGACCGCCTCCTCCGGCGTCGACAGCGGCAGGTCGGGCCTGCGCTGCGACCACAGCGCCGCCAGCAGCTGGTCCCGCGCGTCCATCATCCGTTGCAGCACCGCCGCCCGGTCCTCGCCGCGTCTGACTTCGTAGGTTTCGGGCAGGATCGCGCCCTCGGGCGGTATCGGCGCCGACCCGGTCAGGACCGCATTGTTGGCGAGCACGTCGACGACGGCCTCCGAGGTCAGCCCCTCCGGGATGGTCACCATGTGGTGCACGACTTCGCCGCGCCGGATCATGCCCATCACGCTCGCCATCGAGGCGTGCGGCTCGAAAGCGTATTCCCCGGCTTTCAGGTGACGCGCGGCGCCGGTCAGCGATGCGGCGGCCAGAAAGACGGTGGAAGAGCCAATCGCGCCCTCGCGCTTCAGCGTGGCGGCGATCTCCGGGAGGCCAGCGCCTTGCCGGAGGACGACGTCGGTCGATTGGCGCGCGGGGCCGGGGCCGGCGAAAAGCCAGACGGCGACCAGCACGACCAGCAGCAGCACGACGCCGAGCGTCGCCACGGCGCTGCCGCCGGTGATGGCGAGCCGGCGGGTCAACGGGAGCCCGCGGTCGGACGGTCGTCGGCGCGTTGGGCGCTTGTCGCTCACGCGACTTTCTTGAGCACCAGAGAGGCGTTGGTGCCGCCGAACCCGAAGCTGTTCGAGAGCGCGACGTCGATCGCCATCGGCTTGGCCTTGTGGGGCACGAGGTCGATCGGCGTCTCGATCGACGGATTGTCGAGATTGATCGTCGGCGGCGCGATCTGGTGATGGATGGCGAGCGCGGTGAACGCCGCCTCGACCGCGCCCGCGGCGCCGAGCAGATGCCCGATCGAGGACTTGGTCGCCGACATGGAGACCTTGCCGGCCGCCTGACCCAGCATGCGCTCGACGGCGCCCAGTTCAATCTCGTCGCCGAGCGGCGTCGAGGTGCCGTGCGCGTTGATATAATCGATGTCGGCGGGATCGATGCCGGCATGGCCGATCGCGGCGCCCATGGCGCGGAAGCCGCCGTCGCCGTCCTGCGCCGGCGCTGTGATGTGGAAGGCGTCGCCGGCGAGCCCATAGCCCGCGACTTCGGCGTAGATCTTCGCCCCACGCGCTTTCGCGTGCTCGTATTCTTCCAGCACCAGGATCGCCGCGCCCTCGCCCATCACGAACCCGTCGCGGGCCTTGTCGTATGGGCGCGAGGCCTTTTCGGGCGCGTCGTTGAAGTTGGTGGACATGGCGCGGCAGGCGATGAAGCCGGCGATGCCCAGCGGGCAGACCGACGCCTCGGAGCCGCCTGCCACCATCACCTCGGCGTCGCCGAACTGGATCAGGCGCGAGGCGTCGCCGACAGCGTGGGCGCCGGTGGCGCAAGCCGTCACCACCGAGTGGTTGGGACCCTTCAGGCCGTAGCGGATGGAGACCTGCCCGGACGCGAGATTGATCAGCGCCGAGGGAATGAAGAAGGGACTGACACGCCGCGGACCGCGCTGGTGCAGCTCGATGGCGGTTTCAGCGATGGCGTTCAGGCCGCCGATGCCGGAGCCGATGATGACCCCCGTGCGCTGCTTGTCCGCCTCGGTCTCTGGTTTCCAGTTGGCGTCGGTCAGCGCCTCCTCGGCGGCGGCGACCGAATAGAGGATGAAGTCGTCGATCCGCCGCTGATCCTTGGGAGGCATAACCTTGTCGGGATCGAAGGCGCCGATCATGTCGGCCGAGCCATGGCCGCGCCCGTCGACGCGCGGCACCTCGCAGGCGATCTGGCAGGCGTAGTCGGTCGTGTCGAAGGTGGTGATCCGGCCGGCGCCCGACTTGCCGGCGATCAGCGCCGGCCACGTGGCTGCGACACCCCAGCCCAGTGGGGTGACCATGCCAAGACCGGTGATGACGACGCGGCGCATGCGAACTCCTCGACTCTGCCAGGGATAGCATTAAGCCGTCGGTCGCGATCTTGCACGCGGCGCGACGGCTTGGAGGAAGACCGGCCAGGCTTTGCCGTCAGGCGGTCAGACGCTCGTCGATGAACTTCACCGCGTCGCCGACCGTCTGGATGTGCTCCGCGGCGTCGTCGGGGATCTCGATGTCGAACTCTTCCTCGAACGCCATCACCAACTCGACGTTGTCGAGGCTGTCGGCGCCAAGGTCGTCGATAAAGGAGGCCTTGTCTGTGACCTTCTCAGGATCGACATCCAGGTGCTCGATCACGATCTTGCGGACGCGTTCGAGTGTATCGGACATTCGCTTTTAACACCCCTTGTCTCAATCGCCGGACGCCTGGCGGCGCTTGGCCGCCAATATCCGAAGAAAATACAGTTCTACAAGCCCGGCGCCGACGAAGAACCGGCTCGCTCGATTGTCCGCCTAGCACGTTCCTTTTGGACAGGCCAGCGGCGCGCGGGCGCTCAGATCATCGCCATGCCGCCGTTGACGTGCAGCGTCTGGCCGGTGACGTAACGCGCCTCCTCCGACGCCAGATAGACGCAAGCCCATGCGACATCCTCGGCGGCGCCGAGATGGCCCGCGGGGATGCGAGTGAGGATCGTCTCGCGCTGCGCCTCGGTCAGGGCGTCGGTCATCGGGCTCGCGATCATGCCCGGCGCAATGCAGTTCACGGTGACGCCGCGGGGCGCAATCTCCTGCGCCGCCGACTTGGTGAACCCGATCATACCGGCCTTCGACGCGGCGTAGTTGGCCTGCCCGGCGTTGCCCATCACGCCGACCACGGACGTGATCCCGATCACCCGGCCCCACCGGCGGCGGAGCATGCCGCGCAGCGCAGCGCGCGTGAGGCGGAAGTAGGCGTCGAGGTTGACGCGCAGGACCGTGTTCCACTCCTCGTCCTTCATGCGCAGCAAGAGATTGTCGCGCGTGACGCCGGCGTTGGCGACCAGGATGTCGACCGGTGCGCCGAGCGCCTCGGCTGCGGCGACGAGGCCATCGACGGCTGCATCGTCGGCGAGGTCGCAGGCCAGCGTCTGCGCGCGCTCGCCGAGCGCGGCCGCGAGTTCGTCCAACGCGCCCTGACGCGTGCCGGAGAGGACGATGTTCGCCCCCTGGGCGTGCAAGGCGGTCGCGATCGGCCCGCCGATCCCGCCCGAGGCGCCGGTGACGAGCGCGGTCTTGCCGGAAAGATCGAACATGCGGGCTCCCTTCAGAGCGAGCTGGCGAAGGCGTCGAGATCGGCCGGCGTGTTCAGCGCCACCGCGTCCGCGTCCGGCGCGATGCGCTTGGCCATGCCGGTCAGCACCTTGCCGGCGCCGGCTTCGGCGAAGCGGGTGACGCCGCCCTCGCCCGCCAGCCACTCGACACTCTCACGCCAGCGCACGCGGCCGGTGACCTGCTCGACCAGCAGGCGGCGAATGGTCTCCGGCTCGACCGTCGGCCGGGCCGTGATATTGGCGACCAGGGGCGCGAGCGGCTGGGCGATGGCGGCGCCGGCCAGCGCCTCGGCCATCTCGTCGGCGGCCGGCTGCATCAGCGGGCAATGGAACGGCGCCGAGACATTGAGCGGGATCGCCCGGGCGCCGAGTGCCTTCGCCGCCTCGATCGCGGCGTCCACCGCCGCCTTTTCGCCAGAGATCACGACGTTGCCGGCGTTGTTGTCGTTGGCGACCACGCAGACCCCGACCTTCGCGCCCTCGGCGGCCGCCGCTTCGGCGAGCGCGACGTCGGTCTTCGGCCCGATCAGCGAGGCCATGGCGCCGGCGCTGACGGGGACGGCGCGCTGCATCGCCTGGCCGCGACGCTTGAGCAGCCGGGCGGCGTCGCCAAGGGTGAGCGCCCCGGTCGCCGCCAGCGCGGAGTACTCGCCCAGCGAGTGACCGGCGACGAAGGCCGCCTTGGCGATCGCCACGCCATGCTCGCGCTCCAGCGCCCGCATCACCGCCATCGAAACGGCCATCAGCGCCGGCTGGGCGTTCTCGGTCAGGGTCAGGTCTTCGATTGGGCCATCGCGCATCAGGCGCGAGAGCGCTTGATCCAGCGCATCGTCGACCTCCTGGAACACTTCGCGCGACGCAGCGAAGGCATCGGCCAGTTCGACGCCCATGCCGACGGCCTGGCTGCCCTGCCCAGGAAACACGAACGCCAGAGCCATGCCCGCTCCTTACCCAGCCTTGGGAATTCGAGGCCGGAGGGTTAGGGGAAAGGACGCGGGCCGGCAAGCCGAGTGCGTTGCATAACGGTGTTGCAGGTCCAAGAGTCGTGGCAATAGGAGACACACCGTCTCTTGCCGCCTGCCGAGGAGTTGATCGTTCGATGATGAAGACAACCGTTTCCGCCCTTGCGGCCGCCGCGGCGCTTGCCGCCAGTCCGGCGCTGGCCGCCCTGCCCGCCGGCGCCCATGCGCCAAGCTTCGACACGACCGCCTCGATGGCTGGCAAGTCCTTCGACTTCAACCTCGACAAGGCGCTGCGCAAAGGGCCGGTCGTGCTCTATTTCTTCCCGGCGGCGTTCACGACCGGCTGCACGATCGAGGCGCACGACTTCGCCGACGCCAGCGACGCGTACAGGCGGATGGGGGCGACCATCATCGGCGTCACCGCCGGCAACACCGACCGGCTGGTGGAATTCTCGACCAGCGAATGCCGCTCGAAGTTCGCCGTCGCCGCCGATCCGAACTTGGCTATCGCCAAGAGCTACGACACGGTGTTCGCCGAGTTCCCCGGCCACACCAACCGCACGTCGTTTGTGATCACGCCCGATCACAAGGTGCTGTTCGTCTACTCGAACCTCGACCCATCGCAGCACGTGCAACAGACCATGGACGCGCTGAAGGCCTGGCGCTCGTCGCACCCACAGTAGCTTAGAGTCGATAGGGAACGCGGACGCCGGGGTCGTCCGCCGGAAAAGCGCGCACGTCGCGGGTGATGAGCAGACGCGCATCGCGCAGAGCACTCGCCCAGACGATGGCGTCGGGCAGCTTGATTCGGTTTGACCGCCGAAGCTCCACCGCGCGCTCGGCGACATCCTCGTCAAGCCGGATGAGCGTAAATCGCGAGAGAAAGCGGCGGGTCATCGCTGCTGTTTCCTCGGCCGCGCCGGCGAGCACCTCCATCCATGTGATCACGCTGATGGCCAGGTCATCGTACCGCGCGAACTCGTCGCGGGCGTCTTCGACCCCGTTGAGAAAGTCGATGACAATGTTGGTGTCGAGAAGCGCCTTCACCATTCCGAGCGAAGGCGGCGTTGATGTTCCAGCGCGCTCACGGGCTCGTCGCGCCACAGCCCGAACGCCTCGACGACGCTATTTTCAGCGTCCTCGGCCAGAAGCGCGCCGACCGCCTCCCTTACGAGTTTGGCGCGCGAGACGCGCCGCCGCTCCGCGAGCGCGTCCAAAGCCTTGATGTCGGCGTCAGGGAGATCGATCAGGGTGCGCATGAGCCACAGTGATATCTGATATGCACGTTATATATCACTTGAAACCGAGCTTCAAGCTCGCGCCTCGGCCGCCAGGATCTCGTCGAGGACGAACTGGTAGTAGGTCATCGCCTCGGAAACCGAGAAGCGGTCGCGGGTGAATTCGATCTCCGGCTTGCCGGCGCGCACCGACTCCGGCGTCATGTTCGCGCCCAGCGCCGGCCAGCGCATGATGCGCGGCATCTGGCGGTCGCGGATCGCGATGGTCTGCTCCTTCACGTCCGGATTGAGCTCCAGAAAACGCAGGTAGCCTTGCGCGCAGGCGCGCACCGCGTCGGCCCCCTTGCCCGCCCGCATGGCGGCGAAGGCGCTTTCCAGCGTCTGGCGCAGTTCAGGGTTCTGGATGTCCGACGGCTTCGGCATGACCGGCCTACACCGACGAGTTGATGACGGCGTCGACGCCCTTGAGCTGTTCGGCGCGCCAGGGCTTGTGAACCCGTTCGTGCCGCTCCTTGAACTCCGGCAGCAGCTCTTTGCCGAACCGCTCGATCGACTCCATAATGTGCTCGTGTTTCCGATCGCCGCACTGGGCGACGAAGATCATCACGTCCAGATGCTGGTCCTCGTACTTCGCCAGCGTCCTGCGCAGGGTCTCGGTCGTGCCGATGGCGTTGCCGGAGCGGGCGGCGCGATAGAGCGCCTTCTGGACCTCGTCCGCCGGCTCGCCGGAGGCGATCTCCGCCGGCGAGAGAAATCCGCCCCGCTGGGCTTGCACGCTGGCAGTTTCGCCAGACCGTGCGAGGAAATCCCGGTAAACATTTGAACCGCCGGGCTTATGGTTTCCGCCAACCGCCGGGTTGTAATAGTACCCCAGCGAGTAGGAGAAGAAAGCCGGCCCGTTGGCGCTGCGCCGCATGGCCTCCTCGTCTGTGTCGGCCATCATGAAGGTATTGAGCACCGCCAACGCCGGATTGATCGCGTGGCCGATCGGCATCAGCTCTTCCCGCACGAGCCGGTAGTATTCCAGCGCGCGCTCTCCCAGCTCCTCCGGCGTCTCGAAGCCGAAGCCCAGCGAGCCCATGCCAAGCCGCGCCGCAACCATGGTCGTCTCGCGCCGCGAGGCCGCGACCCACAGCGGCGGGTGCGGTTTCTGCAGCGGTTTCGGCACCACGTTGCGCGCCGGCATCGTGAAGAACTCGCCCTCGAAGCCCTCGTAGGGGGTCTGTGTCATCATGTTGGTGATTTCGCGGGTGGCCTCCTCCCACATGGCCTTCTTCATCCGCCGCTCGACGCGGAAGCCGCCGAGCTCCATCTCGGAGGCGCTCTCGCCGGAGCCGAACTCGACCCGGCCGTTGGAGATGATGTCGAGGGCCGCGATACGCTCGGCGACGCGCGCCGGATGGTTGTAGCCAGGCGGCGTCAGCACGATCCCGTGGCCGAGGCGGATGCGTTTGGTGCGCTGGGATAGCGCCGCCATCATCAGCTCCGGCGCGCTCGAGTGCGAGTATTCCTCCAGGAAATGGTGCTCGACCTCGAACACGTAGTCGAACCCCAGGCTGTCGGCCAAAGCCACCTGGTCGAGCATCTCGTGATAGATGCGCCGCTCGTCTTCCGGGTTCCACTGCTCGCGGTCGGCGGGTTTGGGCAGCTGCAGCTCGTAGAAGAGGCCGAACTTCATCGCGCGCGGCCCTCGCTCACTGGTCGCCGAGAGCGTCGAACGACGCGAGCAACGCGCCCGCGTTCGGCTTGGCGGCGATGCAGGCGGCGATCTGCGCCCGGGTCGCCTCGCGCTGCGTCTGCGGGACCTTTTCCGCGCCCCACTCGACGACCTTGGCCCACACCGGGTCGATGAAGGTCTTGCCCTCGACGGATCCATCCGGCGTCTTGAAGTGCAGGGGCCTGAGTTCGGAGATGACGAGCTGCAGATAAGCGACGTGGCTCGCCTCGTCCTGGCGGATCTGGTCGATGATCGCCGCCGCCTGCTCGGCCTTCTCGCGCCGGTCGGGAAAGGCCTCAGGGTCGCGCATCAGGTTCACGTTGAACTCGAAGCCCCGTTCGGCGCGGATCTCGATCAAGAGCACGTTCATCAGCTGCTTGAGCAGCGCCTCGTGCGGCGCGGGGATCTGCGGCATCTCGCGCCCTTCGCCGCCTGGACGCCCGCCGCGCTCGGGAATCTCGGGGATTGGGTGGGCGCCTTCGCCGAGCACGAGGTCGCGGGCGACGTACCACATCTGGTCGTGCGCCCCGATCTTGCCTGAACCATCGCCGCCCTCATCCAGCCCATGCGCGACGAAGAGGCCCTTGTTGAGGTGGGCGGTGGCGGTGTCGGAGAGGTCCTCCTCGACCAGCGGCTGGAAGTCCGGCGCCTGGATGGTCGCCAGCATCCGCCCCCGGCCCTCGATGATCCCGGTGGTGGTGAGGTTGTTCCACAAGGGCAGCGTCACGCCGTTGGCCAAGAGGAGCTTCATCTGCGCCAGGTTCGGGAAGTGCGGCGCGCGCAGGATGCGGGTCGTCGCGTCGATCAGTTCGCCGCCCTTGTTCACGAAGCTGTCGCGCCAGGCCTCGATGGCCGGCCAGCGGCCGGCCGTGCGCGGCGAGCGATAGGCGCCGGTCGCGTCGTACCCGCCGTGCAGCTGGCGCTTGCCGAACATGTTGGGACGGACAAACGCGTGGTCGGCGAGGATTTCCTCGGAGGAATAGCGCAGCTGCATGGCGAACACTCTCTGGTTTGAAAACGGCTAGGCGTCAGGTCAATGGCGGCGCCGGCGACGGCGGGCGCAGGGCGGCGATATCGGAAAAGCGGCGCTCCACGCCGGCCATGTTGTCGGGGTGGGTCAGCAGGTAGAATTGGTCGTCGAGGATGGCTTGCACGACCTTTTCGCCCACCTCGCGTGGCGCCATGCCCTGCGTCCGAAAGCGCTCGTCCATGGCGGCGATCGCCTGCCGCTGGGCCTCGGTCTGCGGGCCGTCGGGCTTCAGCCCGTCCGGGCGGTTGCGCGCCGAGGTGATGATGTTGGTGGCGATCATGCCAGGGCAAAGCACGGTCGCCCCGATCGCCGCTTCGGCTGCCTGCAGGTCGCGGTAGAGGCCCTCGGTCAGCCGCGTCACCGCATGCTTGGACACGCCGTAGATCGAGCCGGCCCCAGTGGTCAGTCCGAGAATGGAGGAAGTGTTGACCACATGCCCCTCCTCGCCGTGGGCCAGCATGCGCGGCACGAAGGCGCGGAGGCCGTTGACGACGCCCCAGAAATTGACGCCCATCACCCAGTCCCAGTCGGCCTGGCCCTGCGCCCAGATCGGCCGCGGGCCGCCGCCCCCACCGGAAACGCCGGCGTTGTTGCACAGCACGTGCACGCGCTCGAAGCGCCGCTCGGCGGCGTCGGCCAGCCGGCTCACGCTCTCGAACGACGCGACGTCGACGGCCTGCGGGAAGACCTCGAAGTTGGCGCGGGTGAGCCGATCCGCCTCGCGCGCCAGCACGTCCTCCTCGACGTCGGCCATCACCACCTTCATGCCGCGGCTGGCGAACGCCTCGGTCATGCCGAGCCCGATTCCGCTCGCCGCGCCGGTGACGACCGCGACCCTGCCTTCAAGCGTCTTCATGGGCGGGCATGCTGACAGGTTCAGGCGGCCGGCGCCAATAGGCCTGGCGAGAACGGAGGATCGCCGAATGCTGGGACTGGCGGACGTGAAGGCGTTGGCGGCGGCGAAACCCAGCGCGGTCGCCGAGCGGCCGTTCGGGCCTGAGCACGTCGTCTACAAGATCGGCGGCAAGATGTTCGCGATCGTTGCCGACTCCGAGCCCGTCTCGATGACGCTGAAGTGCGACCCGGTGCTCAGCGAAATCGTGCGCGGCGAGTATGCCGCCATCGCGCCCGGCTACCACACCGACAAGCGCCACTGGATCACCATCCGCCAGGACGAGGCTTTGCCGGACGACGAGATCGCGCGGCTGATCGACCACGCCTACGAGCAGGTGCGCGGCAAGCTCACGCGGGCGGCCAAGGCGGCGTTGGCAGAGGCCGAAGCGGCGAGCGGCGACTGAGCGCGGCGGCCCAAGGCGGCCTTGCGTTTGCGGCCGTTTCCGCCTATCAGCGCGCCCTTCTGGAAGGCGGTCCCCGCTGACGCCTACGTCTGCGATCCGGGATCCATCGTTCGAGCGCCGGGCTTCCGCCGGTGCGCGGGCGCCGCCATCCGCGCCAACGGAAGAAGGAACGCATGGCTTTTTACGAGCACGTGGTCATCGCGCGGCAGGACATCTCGCCGCAGCAGGCCGAGACGTTGAACGAGGAGCTGAAAGCCCTCATCGAAGGTCAGGGCGGACACATCGCCAAGATCGAGTACTGGGGCCTCCGCAACCTCCAATACCGCATCAAGAAGAACCGCAAGGGCCACTACTCCCTGCTCGCCATCGACGCTCCGGCGCCGGCGGTGAAGGAGATGGAGCGGCAGCTGTCCATCAACGAGGACGTGCTGCGCTATCTGACCGTGCGGGTCGAGGCGCTGGATCTCGAGCTTTCGCCGGTTCTGGCGCGCCGCGACCGCGAGCGTGGCGAGCGCGACGGGCCGCCACGCCGCGACTACGAAGACGCTCCAGTGGGAGGCGACAGAGCATGACCGACGCAACCGTCGCCGAAGCTCCGGCCGCCGCCTCCGGCCAGCGCCGCCCTTTCTTCCGCCGCCGCAAGGTCTGCCCGTTCTCGGGCGCCAACGCGCCGAAGATCGACTACAAGGACGTCAAACTCCTGCAGCGCTACATCTCCGAGCGCGGCAAGATCGTGCCCTCGCGCATCACCGCCGTCTCCAACAAGAAGCAGCGCGAACTTGCGCGCGCGATCAAGCGGGCGCGCTTCCTGGCGCTCCTGCCGCACGTCGTGAAGTAGGAGCGGCTCGCAAATGAAGGTCATCCTCTTGGAGCGCGTCGAGCGCCTGGGCGCGCTGGGCGACGTGGTCAACGTGCGCGACGGCTTCGCGCGCAACTTCCTCCTGCCACAGTCGAAAGCGCTCCGCGCCACCGCCGACAATCTGAAGACGTTCGAAGGCCAGCGCGCCGATATCGAGGCGCGCAACGCCCAGGCTCGCTCCGGCGCGGCGAAGTCGGGCGAGAAGCTCGAGGGCTCGTCCTACGTGCTCATCCGCCAGGCGGGCGAAAGCGGCCACCTTTACGGCTCGGTTTCCGGGCGCGACGTCTCTGACGCCGTGAACGCAGAGGGCGGGAAGATCGACCGCTCGATGGTGGTTCTCGACAAGCCGCTGAAGACGCTCGGCGTGCACCAGGTGAAGGTGCGCCTGCACCCCGAGGTCACGGTGACGGTGAGCATCAACATCGCCCGCAGCGCCGACGAAGCCGAGCGCCAGGCCCGCGGTGAAGACGTGATCGCCGCCCAGTTCGAGGAAGAGGCCCGCATCGACGCGGAAGCCGCCGCCGATATGCTCGAGGGCGGCGCCGGCCGGCGGATCGACACCGAAGCCGAGTAGCCGTCCACAGGCTTGCATAAATCTGTGAAGTGCGGCGCCGCAGCGTCGTGCCGGCCCGCTGCGTGTGGGCTATGGTCGCCCGGCCATGGCGCTTGCTCCCCTCCTCGACCTGCGTCCGCCCGGCGCCGACGACGCACCGGCGCAAACGCCGCACAACCTGGAAGCCGAGCAGGCGCTTCTGGGCGCGCTCCTCTTCGACAACGCCGCCTTCGAGCGGGTCACCGACGCACTCCGAGCGCAGCACTTCTACGAGCCCTTCCACGCGCGTCTTTACGCGGCGATCGAGGAGCACGTGCGCAAGGGCCAGCTGGCCGAGCCGATCATGCTGGTCGACCGGTTCAAGAACGACCCGGCGTTCGAGGAGCTGGGCGGCGTCCGCTATTTGGCCGACCTGGTCGACCGCGCCCCGCCGGCCGCGAACGCACCCGACTACGGCCGCGCGATCTACGACCTGGCGATCCGGCGCGAGCTGATCCGCATCGGCGGCGACATCGCAACGACGGCGACCCGCGGTGACGCCGAGCTGGCGGCGCGCGACCAGATCGAGGCGGCCGAGCAGCAACTCTACAACCTCGCCGAAACCGGCGGCGTCTCCGGCGGCCTGATGCCCTTCGCCGAGGCGCTCAGCGGGGCCGTCGAGATGGCGGCCGAGGCCTTCAGCCGCGACGGCGGGCTGGCCGGCCTTTCCACCGGCCTCGCCGACCTCGACCAGAAGCTCGGCGGGCTGCACAAGTCGGACCTGCTGATCATCGCCGGCCGCCCGTCGATGGGGAAATCCTCGCTCGCGCTCAACATCGCCTATCACGTGGCCAAGACGTACGCCTGGGAGCCGCAACCGGACGGCGGGCGAAAGACCGTGAACGGCGGCGTCGCGGCTTTCTTCTCGCTCGAAATGTCGGCCGAGCAGCTGGCCATGCGTCTGCTGGCCGAGGTCTCCGGCGTGCCGTCCGACCGGCTGCGCAAGGGCGAGATCAACGCCTCGGAGTTCGGCCGGGTGCGCGACGCGGCCGCCGACATCCAGTCCGCCCCGCTCTACATCGACGACACCGGCGGCCTCTCGATCGGCCGCCTTGCGGCGCGCGCGCGGCGGCTCCAGCGTCAGGTCGGCCTGGACCTCGTCGTGGTCGACTACCTGCAGCTGATGACGAGCGGCGAGTCCAACCGGGTCGAAAACCGCGTGCAGGAGGTGACGCAGATCACCCAGGGGCTGAAGACGCTGGCCAAGGAGCTCTCGGTGCCGGTGATCGCCTGCGCCCAGCTCTCGCGGCAGGTCGAAAATCGCGACGAGAAGCGGCCGCAGCTGTCGGACCTGCGCGAATCCGGATCGATCGAGCAGGACGCCGACGTGGTGATGTTCGTCTACCGGGAGAGCTACTACGTCAGCCGCCGCGAGCCGAACGTCGGGACCGACAAGCACTTCGACTGGCAGCAGGAGATGGACAAGGCGCGCAACCTCGCCGAGGTGATCATCGGCAAGCAGCGCCACGGCCCTATCGGCATCGTGCGCCTGCACTACAACGACGATTTGACGAAATTCTCCGACCTCGCCCGCGAAGACCGATACGAGGTGCGCTGATCTGGCGCCTCTGGCGTCATGGGAAAACGTCGAACGCCCTGAGCGCGCTCCCGACCAGCCATTCGGCCCCTCCCGCCAGGACGCCGACCGTCGCCGCATAGCCAATCCATTTGGGCGCCGGGGATTGCATCAACCTCGGAAGACCCAGGCAGAAGAGGAAGACGCCGTAGAGGACGGCCAGTGCGGGCCCGTCGAACGCCAGTAGGGTATCCGGTCTTCCGCTCAGATACAGAACGACAGACGGATGGAGCACGATCTGCGTGATCGTGGGTGTTGGGCCGACGCGCGCGTGAAAGACCTGGAACACTCCGGCGAGCCAGCCAGGCGTCGATGAATAGACGACCAGCGCCAGCGACCTTCGAAAGCTGGCCCGGCCGCCGAAAGGCCGCGCCAGGAGGTGGACGACCAGGGCGAGGACCAGCACGCCGACGACGGCGAGCGGGTAGCCGACGACGCAGGCGCGCACGGCGTCATCGAACGAATAGCTATCGATCGCGGCGGCCGCGAGCCGCGCGGCAGGTGCGATCAGCGCGAAGAGGCAGGCGTAGCCGAAGAAGAGCGCCGGCGCGCGCGGCGGGTCGGCGGCGATGCGATCCCACTCGGCGCGCGGGCTGAAAAGAATGCCGGGAAAGGGGTGGTAGAGCGAAGCCCGCCCCGCCGGCGCCGCCGTTGAAGGGCGATCGGCGACAGCCGTCCCGCCTCGCGGCGCCGCCGGCTGCGGCGCCGGGGCCGGATCCGGGGCGGGCGCCGCGGGCTCCGGGGCGGGCGTTGGAAGCGGCTCGACGACCGCCGGCGCCGGCGGCGGCGGAGGCGGGCCCAGATCAGCTTCCGGCGCGGCGAGAGGCGGGCCGCCGTAGGTCTCCTCGAGCTTGGCGCGCGCCCGGGTCATGGCGCGCGAGGCGTCGGAGAGGGCCCCATCCGCATCGCGCGCGGTGCGGCGGGCGGCGTCGGCGGCGGTGCGCGACTCGTCGAGCTGCGCCTGCGCGGCTTTGAGGATCGGCGCGCCGGCGCTCATCTCGACAACGCGGCGGAACTGCTCGTCGGCGGCGGCGAACGCGGCCTGGGCATCGGCCATGGCGGCCGACGCGCGCGCGGCGGCGCCCTTGGCCGCGGCGAATGCGTCTTCGGCGTCGGCAAGCCCACGCTTGTCGGCGCGGACCACCTCTTCGTGCGCGCGAAGTCGACCCACGAGCTCGCCGCGCTTGCCAACGCCGGCTCGCACCAGATGCTCCTCGAGCGTCTGCACGACCCGCGTCCACCCGCTGTGCGGATCGCGTCCGTCCCATCCGTCGAGCGGCAGCCCGTTGGTGCGGTCGAACGGGAACGGCGGCTCGGGGACGCCCACGAGCACGTTGACGAGCTTGTTGACCTTCTGCCCCAGCCTGGCTTCGTCGCCGACGTTTTCGCTGCCCTTCGACAGCGGCGTCCAGATCACCACGACGGCGGCGAGGTCGTTGATCTGGCGCTCGAGTTCGCGCTGCCAGTTCACGCCCGGCATGTCCTCGTCCCACCAGACGTCGAGACCGAGCGCCCGCAAGCCGCGCACGATGCGGTCAGCGATCGCGCGGTCACCGCGCGAATAGGACACGAAAACGCCGCCCATAGCCCCTCCGGGGCGCCACCCTAGCGCGCGGCGCGCCCCGAGCGGAAGTGGACGCCCTCGATCGCGGCTAGCTGTGGACCATGCCCTGCAGCCGGCCGATCCCGACGGCGTTCACCGCGCCCTTCAGGTCGTCGATGGCGATGCCGGAGCCTTGCGCCTCGACCACGAAGCGGCTGGCGACCAGCACCGAATATTTGCCGGAGTTCGATTGGCGATCGAACTCTTCCTCGGTCATGTTCCCGTTGACGCGGCTCACCCGGTCGTAGCCGGTCTGGGTCTCGTGATCGGACTCGACCGAAAACGCCGAGGCGAGGCTCGCCATGGCGCCCATGCCGGCGATGTCGGTGATGCCCAGCGTGATCCGCTTGGGACCGGCCGAGTAGGTCGCCTCGGCGTTCGAGCCCGACAAGCCGGCCACCGAGCCCGACGTCGAGCTCAGATCGGTGCGCGGCAGACCGGAGATGTTGTCCGGCAGAAGCGACTTGAGCTGGTCGGCCGGCACCGCCTTGACCGAGCCCGCGGGCGGCGGCTGGCCATTGGCCTGCGCCTGCATCGCCTGGCTCGCGGCCTGCGCCGCCTGAGCCGCCTGGTTCAGCTGGGCGAGGTTCACGGAGGCGTTTCCGACGTGGATGGTCCCCGTGGCCACCGGCATCGCAAACGCCAGCGAGACGAGAAGGATCGCGCCGACAATGGCGCGCACCCACCAGAGGATGCCGTTGAGCACGACCGCGATCACGATGGTGACGGCGCCCAGGCCCGCGGCCTTGTCGGCGGGCGGACGCATGAGCTTGGTCGAGGCGAAGTAAAGCAGCACGCAGGTGTAGACGAACCCGGCCCAATAGAGCAGCGCGCCGAGCACCGGGAGGAAGAGCAGCACGCCGCCGACCCAGGTGGCCGTGGCCGTGTAAACCGCGACCTTGGTCGCTTTGGTTGCGTCACGAGTCCCGTCGAAGCTGGGGGTCAGAGCGTCGATGAGAAGCGAGAGGATGAAGACCGAAACGAGCGACAGGGCGTACATCAGGACCGCCGTCACCAGGCCGCTGATCAGGCCGCGGACGAGGCCGTAGGCGCCGAAGAGGGCGCTGAACGCCACCGAGCCAAGGAAGCTGCTGAGCGCGGGGATGGCGGCGAGGATCGCTGCGTACCCTGTGAAGAGCCCGCGCACGGTGGCGGGCTCGGCGTCGATCTCGTCCCAGACGGCCGTCGGCTTGAAGAGGATGGCCTGAGCGCGGGCGATGAGCGAGGTCGGCGACGGGATTGGGCCCGGCGTTGGGTCGGCTGTGGACATGGCGATAGTCTCCCCGGATTCTCCCCTGGCGCGACCATATCCACGTTATCGGCCACTGTAACGTCCGAACCGCTCAAGGGTCCGTGAAGCGCCGACGGCCGACTCGGCCCAGATTTGACCGTCGGAAAGCGAGGAGTTCGCATGGCGCGCGACGGCGCGGTCTACGTCTGCCAGTCCTGCGGCGGGGCGCACTCGAAGTGGGCCGGCCAGTGCCCGGCCTGTGCGGCCTGGAACACGCTGGTCGAGGAGCTCCAGAGCCGGCCGCCGGGCGCGCTGGCCCCGGCGCGCGGCGCCCGCCGCCGCGGCCTCGTCTTCGAGACGCTCGAGAGCCAGTCGCCCGCGCCGCCGCGGGTGGTCACCGGCCTCGATGAATTCGACCGCGTGTGCGGCGGCGGCGTGGCGCGCGGCTCGGCCGTCCTGATCGGCGGCGATCCCGGCGTCGGAAAGTCGACGCTGCTGCTGCAGGTCGCTGCCGAGGCGGCGCGGCGCGGCGCGGCCTGCGCCTACATCTCCGGCGAGGAGGCGGTCGAGCAGATTCGCGCCCGCGCCGCGCGCATGGGCTTCGTCAACGCCGAGGTGAAGCTCGCCGCCGAGACGGCGGTGCGCGACATCACCGAGGGCCTGAAGCGCGAGCCCTTCGACCTCGTCGTCATCGACTCGATCCAGACGCTCTGGAGCGACATGCACGAAGCCGGGCCAGGCTCGGTGACCCAGGTGCGCGCGGCGGTCGGCGAGCTGGTGCGGCTGGCCAAGTCGCGCGGCGTCGCCATGCTGCTGGTCGGCCACGTGACCAAGGACGGTCAGATCGCCGGGCCGAAGGTGGTCGAGCACATGGTCGACGCGGTCCTCAGCCTGGAGGGCGAGCGCGGCTACCCCTTCCGCATCCTGCGCGCCGGCAAGAACCGCTTCGGCGCGGTCGACGAGATCGGCGTGTTCGAGATGGGCGACGCCGGCCTGCGCGAAGTGCGCAACCCTTCGGCGCTCTTCCTCAACGAAGGCGGCGAGCGGGCGGCGGGCGCGGCGGTGTTCGCCGGGGTCGAGGGCTCGAGGCCGGTGCTCGTCGAGTTTCAGGCGCTCGTCGCGCCGTCGGCGTACGGAACGCCGCGCCGCGCCGTGGTCGGCTGGGACCAGGGGCGGCTCGCCATGCTGCTCGCGGTGCTCGAGGCGCGCTGCGGGGTTGGATTTGCGGGACGCGATGTCTACTTAAACGTGGCCGGCGGCCTGCGCATCGCCGAACCGGCGGCGGACCTGGCCGCGGCGGCGGCGCTGGTCTCTTCGGCCCTCGATGTCGCGCTGCCGCAGGATTGTGTCGTGTTCGGCGAGGTCAGCCTCTCTGGTGAAGTTCGCATGGTGAGCCGGGCGGAGACGCGCCTGAAGGAAGCCGCGAAACTGGGTTTCCGTCGCGCCCTGGCGCCGGCGGGGGCGGCGGAAGGCGCCGGCGTTCGCATGACCGGCGTCGCCCGGTTGGCCGACGCGGTGCGCCGGATCGGCGAGGACGCCTGGGATTGACCCTGTTCGACCTCATCGCGCTTTTGATTCTGGGCGTCTCCATCCTGGTCGGGCTCCTGCGCGGTGCGCTGCGCGAGGTGGCGACCGTCGTGGCGTTCGTGGCTGCGGTCGCGATCGCCATCTTCGCGCTTCGCTTCACCGGCCCGATCGCCCGCGCCTCGGTGCACCCGGCCTGGGCGGCGACCGCGGCCGCGTTGCTCGTGGTCTTTCTGGCCGCTTATATCGCGCTGCGGGTGGCCGCCGGCGGGCTGATGCGCGGCGTGCACAACATCAAGGCGTTAGGCCTCATCGACAGGATCGCCGGCGGCGGCTTCGGGCTCGTCCGCGGGCTGGTCGCGCTTGGCCTGTTCTACCTTGTCTTCAACCTCGCCCCGCCGCCGACCGGGACGCCCGCGTGGATCGCCGACGCCAAGCTCTATCCGCTGGCGAAAGCATGCGCCGATGGTCTGCGCGCGCTGGCGCCGCGTGGCTCGGCCTTCGCCGGCAAGCTCACGCCGGCCATCGCCAACGCCGTCCGCGACGGCGGCAATGCGTCCGATAGCGGACAATCGTCGCAAAGCGGTTATAAGGGCGCGCCCGAACCATGACTCGCCCAGGGGCAGATTCGAACGTGACCCGAAAACGACCTTCGCCTCGCGATCGCGACGACGACGTGATGCGGCTTGAGTGCGGCGTCTTCGGCGCGTTCGGCGTGCCCGACGCGGCGGCGGTTGTCGCGTTAGGCCTCCTGGCCCTGCAGCACCGCGGCGAAGAGGCGTGCGGCATCGCTAGCTTCGACGGCCGGCTGTTCCACCACGAAAAGCACGTCGGGCATATCTCAGACGCCTTCGGCGACAACGAAGTCGTGGAACGACTTCCGGGCGCCTGCGCCATCGGCCATACGCGCTACTCCACGACCGGCGGCAGCGTGCTGCGCAACATCCAGCCGATGTTCGCCGACCTGGAGTCCGGCGGCGTGGCGCTGGCCCACAACGGCAACCTGACCAATTTCCTCGCCCTGCGCGACCGGCTCGTCTCCGAGGGCGCGATCTTCCAGTCGACGTCGGACTCCGAGGTGATCCTTCACCTCATCGCCCAGTCCCGCAAAGGCAAGATGATCGACCGCTTCATCGACGCGCTGCGGCAGATCGAAGGCGGCTATGCGCTGATCGCGATGACCAACAAGAAGCTGATCGGCGTACGCGATCCCCTTGGCATCCGCCCGCTGGTGCTGGGCGACCTCGACGGTCACCCAGTGCTGGCGTCGGAGACGCGCGCCCTCGATATGACGGGCGCCCGCTTCGTGCGCGACGTCGAGCACGGCGAGATCGTGGTCATCTCCGAAAACGGGATCGAGAGCCACCGCCCCTTCCCTGCCGCCCAGGCCCGGCCCTGCGTGTTCGAATACGTCTACTTCGCGATGCCCGACTCCATCGTGAACGGCCGGTCGGTCTACGAGGTGCGCAAGCGCATGGGCCAGCGCCTGGCCGAGGACAGCGCCGTCGCCGCCGACGTGGTCGTGCCTGTCCCCGACTCCGCAGTGCCGGCGGCCATCGGGTACTCTCAAGCCAGCGGCCTGCCCTACGAAATGGGCATCATTCGCAACCACCACGTCGGCCGCACCTTCATTCAACCCACGCAGGGGATCCGCGAGCTCGCCGTCGGGCGGAAGTACAACCCCAACCGCTCCGTGCTCGAGGGCAAGCGGGTGATCCTGGTCGAGGACTCGATCGTCCGCGGCACGACCTCGCTCAAGCTGGTGCGCATGGTCCGCGCCGCCGGCGCGCGCGAGGTTCACTTCCGCAGCGCCTCGCCCCCGCTCCGGTTTCCGGATTTCTACGGCATCGATATGCCCGAGCGCGAAAAGCTTCTCGCTGCGACCCGTTCGCTCGAGGAGATGACGCGCCTGCTCGAGGTCGACAGCCTGGCGTTCCTCTCGGTCGACGGCCTCTACTGGGCGATGGGCGCCGGGCCGCGCGACCCGGACCGGCCCCAGTTCACCGACCACTACTTTACCGGCGACTATCCGACGCGGCTTCTGGACCGCGAGCGGTTCGAGAGCCGCAACGAACTGGCGGAAAGGCAGCTCTCCTTCCTGGTCGACGCGTGACGCCGCCCCTCGAGGGCCGGATCGCCCTCGTCACCGGCGCCTCGCGCGGGATCGGCCACGCTGCGGCCTTGGCGCTGGCCGAGGCTGGAGCGCACCTGATCGCGGTCGCGCGCACGCAAGGGGCGCTGGAAGAGCTGGACGACGAGGTGCGCGCCGCGACCGGTCGTTCGGCGACGCTCGTCCCCCTCGACCTCGCCAACGGCGACGGGATCGATCAGCTGGGGCTGGCGATCTTCGAGCGCCACGGCCGTCTCGACATCCTCGTGCACGCCGCCGCTGTGCTGGGCGGCCTGACCCCCGTCGCCCACGTCGATCCACCGCACTGGGACCAGGTCGCGGCGGTGAACCTGACCGCCGTCTATCGTCTCATCCGTTCGCTCGAACCCTTGCTTCGGCGCTCCGACGCCGGGCGCGCCATCGTGTTGACCTCTGGCGTCGCCGTTCGACCGCGGGCGTTCTGGGGGCCCTATGCCGCGACCAAAGCCGGCCTCGAGGCGCTGGTGCGCTGCTGGGCGGACGAGATCGAGTCGACGCCGGTGCGCGCCGTGTTGCTCGATCCGAACGTCATGCGCACCCGCATGCGCGCCGAGGCCTTTCCCGGCGAGGACCCGGAGACCTTGCCGCCCCCGTCGCAGATCGGGCCGATGATCGTGGAGCTGGCGCAGGCGGCGCACGGCCTGCCGCGCGAGACGGTCAAGTTCTCCGACTGGAAGGCCGCCCGCGCCGCACCGGCGTCCTAGCCTGCCGCGCCCGCGGCGCATCGCCGTCGACGTACGGGTTCTTGTTGCGCTTCACGGTCAGCCGCACCGGCACGCCGGGCAAATCGAAACTCTCGCGCAGGCTGTTGACGAGATAGCGCCGGTAGGGCTCGGGCAGATCGGTGGCGCCGGTCGCCATGGCGACGAACGTCGGCGGCCTGGCCTTGGTCTGCGCCATGTATTTGATCTTCACCCGGCGCCCGCCCACCATCGGCGGCGGATGCCGCTCGAGCGCGATCGCGAGCCAGTCGTTCAGATCGCGCGTCTTGATCTTGGTCGACCAGTCGGCGTGCAGCTTGATGACCGTCGGCACCAGCCGCTCGACCCCAGCGCCGGTCTCGGCCGAAAGCGCGACCAGCGGCGCTCCGCGCAGTTGCGGCAGGGCCCGCTCAGCCTCCTCGGCCAAGGCGCGGACGCCGCCGGGGGCGCCGCTCATCAGGTCCCATTTGGCGAGCACGAAGACGAGCGAGCGCCCTTCCCGCTCGACGAGGTCGGCTAGCTGCAGGTCCTGGATCTCGAACGGGTGGGTTGCGTCCATGACCAGGAGCACCACCTCGGCCAGCGCGATGGCGCGCAGCGCGTCCTGGACCGAGAGATGCTCCAGCTTCTCCTGCACGCGCGCCTTGCGACGGATGCCGGCGGTGTCGACCAGCCGGAAGCGCCGCCCCTCCCAGGTCCAGTCGACGCGAATCGAGTCGCGCGTGATCCCGGCCTCAGGCCCGGTCAGCATCCGATCCTCGCCAATCAGCCGATTGACCAGCGTCGACTTGCCGGCGTTCGGACGGCCGATCACGGCGATGGCGATCGGGTGGCCGGCGTCTTCGGCGTCCTCGTCGCTCCCGGCTTCCGGCGCGACGGCGATCAGCGCATCATAGAGGTCGGAGAGGCCATCGCCGTGCTCGGCGGAAATCGCGATCGGCTCGCCCAGGCCCAGCGCGAAAGCCTCGGCCAGCCCGGCGTCGCCCGCGCGGCCCTCGGCCTTGTTGGCGAGCAGGATGACCGGCTTGTGCTTTCGCCTGAGCATCTCGACGAAAGCGCGGTCGAGCGGGGTGACGCCCGCGCGGGCGTCGATCATCATCGCCACCACGTCGCAGTCGTCGATCGCCAGCGCCGTCTGCGCCTGCATGCGCGCAGCCAGGCTCTCGTCGTCGATGTTCTCGAAGCCGGCGGTGTCGATGATCTCGAGGTCGATGTCGCCCAGCCGGCCGGTCCCGATGCGCCGGTCGCGCGTTACCCCCGGCCGGTCGTCGACGATTGCCAGCTTCTTGCCGGCCAACCGGTTGAACAGGGTCGATTTGCCGACGTTCGGCCGCCCGACGATGGCGAGCTTGAGCGGCATGGCTTCTTGCGCCTAGCGGATGGCGACGAGCTCCGCCGCCTCGGTCGCAACGTAGAGGTCGCCGTCGGCGGCGATCGGGTTCATGAGCGCGTCTGAGCCAATCTTCAGCCTGCGGTCGACCGCGCCGGTCTTCGGGTTGAGGCCGACCGCCTCGCCCTTGCTCGAGACGATCACCAGCCGCGGGCCGGCCAGCACCGGGCCGGACCAGACCGCACGATCCTTGTTCCGACGGCCGAGATTGAGGTCGGTGATCCAATAGATCTGGCCGGAGTCGCGCGCGATGCAGACGACCCGGCCGAGCGTGTCGGTGACGTAGACGACATCGCCCGCCGCCCAGGGCGTCGAGATTCCGGTCACCGGGCTGGTCCAGCGCGTGGTGCCGCTGTGCAGCTCGACGGCGGCCATCACCCCGGAGTGGCTCACCGCGTAGACGTCGCCGTGATAGATCACGGGACGCCCAGCGATGTCACGAATCTCGGACAAGGCGTTGTTGCGGTTCGACTTTGAGAGCTCGGCGGTCCATAGCACGTCGCCGTTGGCGGTCTGCATGGCGACGAGTTCGCCCGAGGCGAATGCGGCCACGACGACGTCGCCGGACACCGCCGGGCTGCTGGCCGCCAGGATCCGCGCCGACTCGGTGAGCGCCTGATGCTGCCAGCCTGGCTGGCCGGTCGTCTCATCGAAAGTCAGCAGGTTGTCGTCGGCGGACACGGCGAACACGCGCCCGCCGGCGACGGTTGGGGCGGCGTGCACCGGCGCGTCGGTCGGCGTGCGCCACAAGAGCCGGCCGGAGTTCGCATCGAGGGCCGCGGCGAAGCGGTAGCCTGAGGTCACGAACACCTTGCCGTCCGCGTAGGCGATGCCGCCGCCATAGCCTTCGCGCTGCCGGCGGCTGCGCTCGGACAGGTCGCGCCGCCAGATCTGGCGGCCATCGGCGAGGTCGTAAGCCGACACCTGGGCGTCGCCGTCCATCACATAGATGCGGCCGTTGGCGATGACCGGCGAGGCGGTGACGTGGAAGGCGCGGTTCGACGCTTGCCCGAACTTGCGCCGCCAGGCGACCTGGAAGGCGGCGGCGGCGGCGGGATGTTCGACCGACTGCTCGGGCGTCCCGCCCGGAAGCGGCCAGTCGGCCTGCGGCTGGGCGTCGGGGAGGAAGAAGTCCTGACCGCGCAGCGCGTCAGAGACGGCGAGCGCGTCCTGCGGGCCGAGCACGTTAATGCGTTCGCCGGAGCCGGTGTACTTCGGCGCCGTCGAGCGCGACGGGAACGGGTTACGCAGGTGGATGCAGCCCGCGGCGGCGAGCGCGATCATCAGCACGGCCATGAGGCGTAGCGTGCGTCGGGGGGTCATTGGGCGGCTCCCTCGGGCGCGGGCGGTTGGGCGGATGCGGGCGCCGAGGAGTCCGCCGGCGGATTGGGCGGCAGGGCCTCGGCGGCCTGCACGATCTGCGGCACCTGGCCGGCGTCGCCGCTCTTGATCAGGACAATGGCCGCGCCGGCCCGCTGGCGGACGTCCTGCGGAGCGTCGGTCATCAGCGTCAGGGCGGTGAAGTCGCTCAACGCCTCCTTCGATCGCCCGACGCGCAAGAGCGCCACCCCCATCGCCTCGCGCGCCAGTGCGTGGAAGGGTCGGTTGGCATCGGCGAGCGGTTTCAAGCGGGCCTCAAGCTCTGCATACGGCGCCGTGTCGAGCAGGGCGAAGGCGGATTTGAGGCGCGCTGCATCAGAGAGAATGGGGTCCGACGTGGCCGCCGCCGCCTGGTCGAACAGGGCGACCGCTTCGTTCACCCGGTTCTGCTGCATGCGGATGCCGGCTTGCTGCATGAGCGCGAGGGCCTTGTAGGCCGCCGCGCCCTTCGAGGCCGCTTCGCCGAACTTGGCGTAGGCCTGATCAGGGTCGCCCTTCGTGAGCGTGTCGAGGCCGTTCGAATAGGCCTCGGACGCGCTGTCGATGGTCTTCTGCTGAAGTGCGGAGACGCCCCACCAGCCCAACGCCACGACCAGCGCCAACAGCAGGACGCCGATGATCCACGGCAGCCAGCGCCGCGCGATGACGCCCAGGCGATCGGAGCGAAGATGCTCGTCGACCTCTTCGAAAATATCGACCACGTATGGGGGCTCCGCGCCTCTTGACGCCCAGCGACTTGCGAGGCGGCGAACCTATAGCGTGGACGGCGCCGCCGCAACGCAGCCGTTTCCGCGGCTCATTCCGCCGCCCGGCTGAAGTAGGTCTCGGCCGCGCCCGGAAAGCGGCGGGCGCGCACATCCTCGGCATAGCGGCGCGCCGCCTCGCCGATTTCGGCGCGCAGATCGGCGTAGCGGCGGACGAACTTCGGCGTCCAGTCGAACAGGCCGAGCATGTCGTCGGTCACCAGGATCTGCCCGTCGCAGGAGGCCGATCCGCCGATTCCGATCGTCGGTATCTCCAGTGCTTCGGTGATGTCGCGCGCCAGGCTCTCCGCCACCCCTTCCACCACGACGCTAAACGCGCCGGCCGCGGCGGTGGCCTTGGCCTCGTCCATCACTCCGACGCGTTCGCTGTTCGTGCGGCCCTTGGCCCTGAACGCGCCCTCCACCAGCACCGACTGCGGGCGAAGCCCGACATGGCCCATCACCGGGATGCCGCGGCGGACGAGATAGGCGATCGTGTCGGGGACGTCGGGCCCGGACTCGACCTTCACGCCCTGGGCGCCGGTCTCCTTCATCACCCGCACGGCGTTGGCGTAGGCCTCGTGCTTGTCGCCCTCGTAGCTCCCGAACGGCATGTCGACGACCACCATCGCCCGCTTCGAGCCGCGCATGACCGCCTGGCCGTGCAGGATCATCATGTCCAGCGTGACGCCGACCGTGTTGGGCAGCCCGTGCAGCACCATGCCGACAGAGTCGCCCACCAGCAGCAGGTCGCAGTGGTCGTCGAGGATCTCGGCGACGGGCGCGGTGTAGGCGGTCAGGCAGACGACCGGCTCCTTGCCCTTGCGCGCCGTGATGTCGGGGGCGGCGATGCGGCGGATGGTCTCCTCGCGCTGGGCAGACATGGACGGACCTCCGGCGGCTGGCTGCTAGAACTCGCGCACGACGCGCGTGATGGCGAAGACAATCGCTGCGGCGGCGAGCGCGGCGGCGAGCCATATCACGTCGGACGTCATCGGCAGCGCGGCGATGTTGTAGGCGGCCGCATCGAGGATCGCGCCGGTCACGACGCGCCCGCCCTGGGTCGAGACCATGTCCAGCCGCTCGAGCACGCCGCCGCCCAGGAGCTGCAGGCCGGCGATGACCCCGCCGACCAGGCCCATGCCGCCGATCACCAACCGCCTCCAGCCCCAGCCGCGGCGTAGCCGCTCGCCGACCTCGTAGGTGAAGACCTCGGAATCGGGCATGGCCGGCGCCTCGCCGAACAGGCGCGTCAGCTCGAACTCGAAGTTCCGCTCAGCCATGCTCTTCAGCGTCTCCGGCCGGAAGCTCCGGCGCCAGGCGCGTTCTGAGCTTATCCAGACCACGTTTGACATGCGATTTGACCGTTCCGAGTGGCGCATTCAAGGCCTCGGCCGCCTCCGCGTGCGAGAGCCCCGCGCCATAGCAAAGGCTGATGCACAACCGCTCAGCCTGCGACAGGCGACGGAGCGCTTCGTCCAGATCGATGCGGTCGTCCGGGCCCGCGGCGACGGGAGGCAGCGTGCGCTCGTCCGCCTCCGCCAAAGCTTGGCCGCGGGCGTCGCGCCGCCAGCGTTTGACGTAGAGCCGCGCCGCGATGCGCTTCACCCAGGCCTGAAAGGTGCCCTCGCCGCGGAAGTCGGTGATCTGTTCGAAGGCGGCCAGGAAGGCGTCCTGGGCCACGTCGTCGGCCGTTGCCCCGTCCGCGCCCATCCGGCGCAAGAGCGCCCTGACCGCCGAATTGTGCCGGCGGATCAGCTCGCCGAACGCGCTCCGGCCCCCGCTCGCGGCAAGCGCCGCCAGCTCGAGGTCGTGCGCTGCGGCGCTCTCTCTTGTGCTCGAATCCGCCATTGCCCCTGGCGCTCAAAACTGGAGTGAGGCTCTCTCAGTCCCGCCCGCCGGCCCGCCGGGCGAGCCAGAGGATCAGGTAGGCGACGCCGATGAACCCGGGGATGGCGCCCGCGCCGGCGACGATCCCACCCACGATGTTGCCGCCAACCTCGGAGGGGCCGCTGATGCCGTACCAGAGGCCGGCCCCGAGGCAGACGACTCCAAGGCCGACGCCGATCAGCACCAGACCGCGGCGCAGGTCCGACTGGGCGTCGTAGGCGTCGAGACGCGAGCGTGGCGCAGGCGGCGCGGTGAGCCTCTCGATCAGCTCCGGCGGCACCGGCTGGCCCTTTTCGTAGGCCGTGCGCATCGTCTCGTGCAGTTGCGCCCGCTCCCGGGCGTTGAAGTAACTTCGGATCCACATCGGTCCGATGACCAATGCGACGACCATGAATATCCCGAAGATCGGGATGAGTTGGCTGATGTCTTCGACCGGCATTTGAGGTCCTCCAGCTCGGCGAGGGCGAACGAGTCTGCCCGTTTCTGAAGCAAAGAGGCCGCGAGAGCTATCGCCGGATGCGGTTCGGCGAATGAATTCTTGGTAACACAGACAAAGCCTAGCGGCCGCCACCCAACGTCGGCGTCGAGGGCGAGGCGTTTCGCGGCCTCAGGTGAGGCTACGACGGCGTTCGCGCTCGGCTTCGGTGGGTTCGGCCAGCTGGAAGTCTCCGGTCCGGACCGCGCCGTCGAGCTCGTAGTTCGCGACGATCACGCCGGTGGGGAAGGTCTGCGCCTTGACCAGCTTCAGGTCCGACGGCGCCGCGCCATCGCCGAACAGCCGCTTTCCCTTGCCCAGCAGCACCGGGAAAATCAGCACGGCGAACTCATCGATCAGGCCCTCCCGCCATAGCGTCTGCAGGAAATCGCTCGAGCCCTGGGTTAGGAGGTCCGGCCCATCGCCGGCCTTCAAAGCCTTCAGCGATGCCACGACATCCTCGTCCAGGAGCTGGCTGTTCCGCCAGGCCAGCTTGGGGCGTGAGCGAGATGCAACGTGCTTCGTCGCCTGATTCAGGAGATCGGCCATCGGGTCGTTTTCAACGTAGGGCCAATGGGCGGCGAAGATGTCGTAGGTCTTGCGCCCCAGCAGCAGATCGAACGGCCGGCCGAAGATTTCGCCCATCGCCCCGCCCAGCGCGGCGTCGAAGTAGGGCGCGGTCCAGCCGCCGAAGGCAAAGCCGCCGGTCGGATCCTCGCTCGGGCCGCCGGGCGCCTGCATGACGCCGTCCAGGCTCACGAATGCTGCGACGATGATCTTGCGCATCTTGGATCTCCTTGCTCAGCGCGTCTGGCTCGAAGACGGTCGGCGCGCCCCGTGGCCGACATGACGATGCGCTGAAACCTGAGTGGCGCGGGCGGATACCCGATCTGCTCGGATTCAGCGACTATCGACATCGATTGGCCGATTTCGACTTAATCCGCTTCACGGCGGCTCACATCAACGGAGGTGCGCCATGGAGATGGCCTATCGAGAGCGGTGGCGGGCCGAGATCGCGGCGCTCGAAAGGATCGTGTCCGGCTTCGACATGCGAACGGAGCGCAAGTGGGGAAAGCCCTGCTACACGGTGGACGGCAAGAACGTCGTCATCATTCAGGGGTTCAAGGACTATTGCGCCTTGGGCTTCTTTCAGGGTGCGCTGCTGAAGGACCCGAAGAAGTTGCTGGTGCAGCTCGGCCAGGTTCAGGCCGCGCGTGTGATGAAGTTCACCAGCGCCGAGGAGATTGCGGCGAAGGCGTCCACCATCAAGGCCTACGTGCGCGAGGCCGTGGCGGCCGCCAGGGCCGGACTGAAGGTCGAGGCCAAGCCCGCGGCGCTCCCCGCGCCCGACGAGTTGAAGGCGGCGTTCCGCAACGATCCGCGGTTCAAGCGCGCGTTCGAGGCGCTGACGCCGGGTCGGCAAAGAGGATACCTGTTCCACTTCGCCGGCGCGAAGCAGTCCGCGACGCGGACCGCGCGGATTGAAAAGGCGATGCCTGCGATCTTCGAAGGGCGGGGATTCTTGGAGCGGCGATAGGGCGTGAGCGTCCCTATTCCCACTCGATCGTGCCGGGGGGTTTGGACGTCACGTCGTAGACCACGCGGTTGATGCCGCGGACTTCGTTGATGATGCGGGTCGCGGCCTGGGCCAGCACGGCCCAGGGAAACTCGAAGAAGTCGGCGGTCATGCCGTCGGAGGAGGTGACGGCGCGGAGCGCACAGACCTCCTCGTAGGTGCGCGCATCGCCCATCACGCCCACGGTGCGCACCGGCGTCAGCACCGCGAACGCCTGCCAGATGGCGTCGTAGAGGCCGGCCTTGCGGATCTCGTCGAGGAAAATGGCGTCGGCCTGCTGCAGCGTCGCCACCCGTTCGGGCGTGACCGCGCCGGGGATGCGAATGGCGAGGCCCGGCCCGGGAAACGGATGGCGGCCGACGAAGGCGGCGGGCAGACCAAGCTCGACGCCCAGCGCCCGCACCTCGTCCTTGAAGAGTTCGCGCAGCGGCTCGACCAGCTTGAGCTTCATCCGTTCCGGCAGCCCGCCCACATTGTGGTGGCTCTTGATCACCGCCGACGGACCGCCGCGAGCCGAGACGCTCTCGATCACGTCGGGGTAAAGCGTGCCCTGGGCCAGGAAGGCCGCGCCCTCGATCTTCGCCGCCTCGCGGTCGAACGTCTCGACGAACAGCCGTCCGATGATCTTGCGTTTGGCTTCCGGGTCGTCGACGCCAGCCAGCGCTCCGAGAAATTCGTCAGCCGCATCAACGTGTATCAGCGGAATATTGTAGTGATCGCGGAAAAGACTCACCACCTCCTTCGCCTCGTTCAGGCGCAAGAGGCCGTGGTCGACGAAGACGCAGGTCAGCTGCTCGCCGATCGCTTCGTGGATCAGCACCGCCGCCACCGAGGAGTCGACGCCGCCGGAAAGGCCGCAGATCACCCGCCCCTCGCCCACCTGCGCGCGTATGCGCGCCACCGCTTCGCTGCGGAAGGCGGCCATGGTCCAGTCGCCGGCGAGGCCGGCGATGCGGTGGGTGAAGTTGCGCAGGATGAGCGCGCCGCGCGGGGTGTGCGCCACTTCCGGGTGAAACTGCACGCCATAGAGCCGCCGGCCCTCGTCGGCGATCGCCGCGAACGGCGAGCCGGCCGACGTGGCCACGACCTCGAAGCCGAGCGGGATGGCGGTGATCTTGTCGCCGTGGCTCATCCAGACCGGCTCCCGGTCGCCCACGTCGCCGAGCCCGGCCAGCAGCGAGGATTCGCGCTCGATCTCGATGTCGGCGCGGCCGAACTCGCGCGTGTGGCCGCCCTCGACCGCGCCGCCCAGCGCCGCGCACATGGTCATCTCGCCGTAGCAGATGCCGAGCACCGGCACGCCGCGGGCGAAGACGGCCGGATCGGCCGCCGGGCTCTCCACCTCGCCGGCGCTGGCCGGGCCGCCGGAGAGGATGATCGCGTTGGGGTCGAAGGCGTCCAGAAACGCGCCATCGACGACGTCGAACGGGTGGATTTCGCTGTAGACGCCGCTCTCGCGCACGCGACGGGCGATGAGCTGCGTGACCTGGCTGCCGAAGTCGACGATCAGGACCCGCTCGTGCCGTTCGCTCATGGGCGCGCCTTAGCCGGGATTCGGGGCCGCGTCACGACGCGCGCTCCAGCACCGCGACGAAGAAGCCGTCGGCGCCCGCCGACAGCGGGCTGAGCCGCAGAAAGCCCGGCGCCTGCTCGCGCGGCGCCAGCGCCTGCAGCCCCTCGGGCGTCGCCAGACCCGAAGCGTCGATAGCGGCCGGCGCGCTCGCCGGTGCGAACGCCGGCTGGGCGCCAAGGAAGGCCGCGACGCGATCCTCGTTCTCCTCGGCGAACAGCGAACAGGTGACGTAGATCAACCGCCCGCCGGGGCGCACGTAGGCCGCCGCCGCCGCCAGCACGGCATCCTGCTCTTCGATGCGGCGCTCGAGCTGGCCGGGGCGTAAGCGCCATTTCGCGTCCGGATGCCGCCGCCAGGTCCCGGCGCCGGTGCAGGGCGCGTCGACGAACACGACGTCCATGCGGCCGGCGAGATCGGCGAGCGCATCGGCCTTCAGCGGCGAGCGGATCTGCAGGTTGCGCACC
>DATGKF010000003.1:0-23815 GCA_035294785.1 Caulobacteraceae bacterium
TACCGGAAGAGGCTGAGCAGCGCGGCGCTCGACTGGTTGGCGATCGAGAGCGCCTGGATGCCAAGCTGCTGCTTGGTCTGCAGGGCGGTCAGCTGAGCGCTTTCCTTACCGAGGTTGGCGTTGACCAGGTTGCCGATGCCGGTGTCGAGCGTGTCCTGCAGATCCTGAACGAAGGTCAGTTGGTTCTGCAGCGCCGTCGCGCCGGTGCCGAGCTGGCCCAGGGCCGAGTTGACCTTGGTGATGGCGGTGTTGACCGAAGCCACCATCGCTGTCGCAAGGGCGGTCGTGCCGATGGACGAGTTGGCCGAGACCGCGCCGAGGTTGGCGCTGCCCAGCGACAAGTCCTGAGCCTTCACCGTGATCTGCCCGCCAGACGCGGTGGCGAGCGCGAAGATGGTCGTGCCGCCCGACTTGATCATGTTGACGCCGTTGAAGTCGGAGTTCGACACGATCTGGGTGATCTGGGTGAGGATCGACCGGAACTGGGTGTTGGTCGCCGCGAGGCTGGTCGGGTCGAGCGAGGTGTCCGAAGCCGTCAGCGCCAGCGTCTTCAGCTGGTTCAGCAGGTTCGAGACGCTCGTGCCGGCCGAGGTGGCGACCTGGATGGTCGACCCGGCGCGCTGCAGCGACGACATCACCGCGTTGAGCGAACCGGAGGTCCCCCGTTCGTTCTGGGCGATGGCCCAGATGGCCCCGTTGTCCTGCGGAGAGGAAATCGCAAGGCCGGTGGAGACTTCATTCTGGGCTTGGGCAAGCGCCGTTGAGGTCGCCTGCAGGTTCTGGAGCGCGACGAGCGCGCCCGCGTTGGTGTTAACGCTTAGCATGGGTACAGGGTCCTTTTTCAGGTGTCCGGCGTCGTTTTGACGGCCGGGGGCCTTTTGCCCAAACCCTTGAGCACGCAAGGCTTGCGCCACGCCGGAAGACTCGCGCGGCGCGCGTCTAGCGGTATGAAATGCCGAGCCTATCCGCGCGCGGCGCGTCGGCCGCGCTGGGCAAAAACCGGTCGCTGGGCGCCGCCGCCCGGCAGGAATCGCCGCGGCGCCCGGCAGAATTTGCCGGCTTCGGGCGCGTCAGCAAGGGAAACGGGCGGGCGCGATCAAGGTAAACAACACGCCGCTTTTCGCCCGCCGATTTGGTTAAGACTTCGTTGACGCCGACGGCGGCGGCCGGGTCGAGGCAAACGGCCGCGCGCCGTGGCTGCGGACCGCAAGGAAGGTGGTGTGCATGCCGCACTCGCCGGCGTCGTAGTGTCCGTTGGCGACGCCGCCGCAGCCGAAGCCGTTGCAACCCGCGGCGCCCAGCGCCGCGACGCAGACGAGCAGGATCGTCCTCATCCCCCGCATCCTTATTGCCGTGTCGGAAGTCTACCCTTCCTCGAAGATCGCCACCACCCGCGACCAACCGGCCGAGGCGCCTTTGATCTTCACCGGAAAGCAGGCGATTTCGAAGCCGAACGGCGGCAGCGACGCCAGATTCGCCAGCTTCTCCATCTGCCAGTAGGGGATCTCGCGCCCGGCCTTGTGCCCCTCCCAGATGATCGAAGGATCGCGCGTGGCCGCCCACCTCTTCGCCGTGTGACTGAACGGCGCGTCCCACGACCAGGCGTCGGTGCCCACCACGCGCACGCCGCGTTCGGTCAGATAGAGCGTCGCCTCCCGCCCCATGCCGCAGCCGGAGTGGATGTATTCGGGCCGGCCGAACACCTCGCCGGCGCGGGTGTTCACCACCACGATGTCGTAGGGCTGCAGGTCGTGGCCGATGCGCGCGAGTTCGCCCTCGACGTCGGCGGCGGTGGCCACATAGCCGTCGGGCAGGGCGCGGAAGTCGAGTTTCACGCCGGGCCTCAGGCACTGGTCCAGCGGCGTCTCGTCGATCGCCGGCGCCGGACGCGCGCCGTGGTCGGTGGTCGAATGGAAGTGCCAGGGCGCGTCCATGTGGGTGCCGTTGTGAGTGGAAAGCTGCACCCGCTCCACCGCCCAGCCCTCGCCGTCCGGCAGATCGGCCGCCGTCAGGCCGGGGAAGGAGAACGCCATCTGCGCCACGGAATCCTTGTGCGCGATGTAGGTGATCTGCGGCTCCATCCCCGGCGGATCGGAGGGCACGCCCACCTCGATGGCGATGGATAGATCGACAAACCGCCGCGCCATGGCCGTCCTCTCCGGCTGCCTCGGAACCGCAGCCTAGCACGGGGGCGGCGGGAACGATCGCGCCCGCCGCCGGTTGCGGTGGGGCGAACCGCGTGGAACCCGCGCGCCGCCCGTTCGTTGCAACGCTTGTTGGGGACCGAAGGAGCGTCATGGACGCTGGCCAGCCGGGCGCTCAAACGGACGAAGGATCGTATCGGCTGCTGGTCGACGCGATCGCCGACTACGCCGTCTTCCGGCTCGATCGCGACGGCCGCGTGGCGAGCTGGAATCGCGGCGCCGAGCGCTTCAAGGGCTATACGAGCGGCGAGATCATCGGCCAGCACTTCTCGCGCTTCTACACGGCGGAAGATCGCGCCATCGATCTGCCGGCCACGGCGCTCCACCTCGCCGCCACCGAGGGCCGCTTCGAGAGCGAGGGTTGGCGGGTGCGCAAGGACGGCGAGCGGTTCTGGGCGCACGTGGTCATCGATCCGATCCGCGATGAGGCCGGCGAACTGGTCGGCTTCGCCAAGATCACCCGCGACCTGACCGAGCGGCGCGCGGCGCAGCTCGCCCTGGACGAGGCGCGCGAGGCGCTCTTTCAATCGCAGAAGCTCGACGCCATCGGCCAGCTCACCGGCGGCGTCGCCCACGATTTCAACAACCTTCTGATGGCGATCGTCGGCAGCCTCGAGCTTCTGCGCAAACGGTTGCCGGCCGGGGACGGGCGCGCCCGCGCGCTGCTCGAAAACGCCATGCAGGGCGCCCAGCGGGGCGCCACGCTGACCCAGCGCATGCTCCTCTTCGCCCGTCGAAAGGAGCTGAAGACCGAGGCGGTGCAGCTCCCCGCGCTGATCGACGATATCCTCGACTTCATGCGACGGTCGGTCGGGCCGCTGGTCAAAATCCACACCGACCTGCCAGACAGCCTACCGAGCGTCGAGACGGACGCAGCGCAGCTGGAAGCCGCGCTCTTGAATCTGGTCGTCAACGCGCGCGACGCGATGCCCGACGGGGGCGCGATCCTCATTCGCGGCCGGCCCGAAGGCGCGCTGGTCCGCCTCTCGGTGGTCGACCCGGGCGAGGGCATGGACGCCGCGACGCTGGCGCGCGCGGCCGAGCCCTTCTTCACAACCAAGGGAGTCGGCAAGGGAACAGGGCTCGGCCTGCCGATGGTGCACGGGTTGGCGCTGGAGTCTGGCGGCCGGATGGAGATCAAGAGCGCGCCAGGCGAAGGGACCGAGGTGGCGCTGCTGTTGCCGGTCGTCACGCCCGCTGCGGCGCGGCGCGGCGCATCGGCCGCGCCGGCGCACCCTGCCCGCCCCGGGACCGGCGCGATCACCGTGCTCGCCGTCGACGACGACGCGCTCGTGCTGATGAACACCGTCGCCATGCTCGAGGACATGGGCCACCGCGCCATCGGCGCGATGTCGGCCGGCGAGGCGCTCACGCTCCTCGGCGAGCAGACGGTCGATCTGGTGATCACGGACTATGCCATGCCGGACGTGAACGGCGTGCAGCTCGCCGAGGCGATCCACGGCGACTCGCCGCATCTGCCGGTGCTGCTGGCGAGCGGGTATGCCGAACTTCCGCAGGGCGACGATCCGGGCCTGCCGCGCCTGGCCAAGCCCTTCCTCGAGGACGACCTCGCCCGCGCCATCGACGTCGCCATGGCCGCCGGCCGAGCCTGCCCAGCGCCGTAGCCCGCGGCCGGGCGCGAGACTCGCGCGGAGGACCAAACGGAGACGTGGCGCGCCCGACAGGATTCGAACCTGTGACCTCTGCCTTCGGAGGGCAACGCTCTATCCAGCTGAGCTACGGGCGCCTGGTCAGCGAAGGGCGCGACACCTAGCCGAAACCCCCGCCTCGCGCAAACGGCGCGCGCCTAGCGGCCTTTGAACTCGGCGGGCCGCTTTTCCATGAAGGCGCGCATGCCCTCGGCGGCGTCCTGGCTGCGGAACAGCGGCAGCAGTTGCAGGAAGACGTGGTGGACGTGGTCGTTGAAGGTCTCGTTCAGCCCCATGCGCATCATCCGCTTCGACGCCTGCACGGCCAGCGGCGCGCACGCCGCGATCTCGGCGGCGATCTCGCGGGCGCGGACCATGATCTGGTCGTCGTCCACGACTTCGGAGGCGAGGCCCATCGCCACCGTCTGCTCGGCGGAGAGCGTGCGGCCGGTGAAGATCAGCTCGGCGGCCTTCGACCAGCCGATCAGGCGCGGCAAGAACCAGGTGCCCCCCGACTCCGGCACCACGCCGCGCTTGGTAAAGGCGGCCGCCAGCTTGGCGCTCCTGGCCATGATGCGGATGTCGCAGCCCAGCGCCGTGTCCATGCCATAGCCGGCCGCCGAGCCGTTCAGCGCGCAGATCACCGGCGTGTCCATGTTGAACAGCACCGTCGGCGGGGTCGACTTCAGGTCCAGCGTCACCGCAAGGCCGGTGTTGTTGGAGATACCGTCCTTCGTCTGGCCGGTCGCCTCGGTGAGGTCGAGCCCGGCGCAGAAGGCGCGCCCCGTGCCAGTCAGGATCACCACCCGCACCTCGGGGTCGGCGTCGGCGGCCAGCAGATGCTCGGTCAACTGGCCGAGCATGGCGCGGCTGATGGTGTTCATCCGCTCCGGCCGGTTCAGCGTGATCGTCGCGACGTGGCCGTCGACGGCATAGAGCACTTCGTTGTCGATCGTGGTCGGGGCGTTCATTGGGGTCTCCAGGCGGGTCGGGGCTCACTAGGCGCCCCGATCGGTCGCCGGGCGCAAGCCCCTTTTCTCACGTCAGCGGCGGGCCGGCCGGCTCGCCGCCTCGCAGGCGTCGCCACGCCAGCCAGCCGAGCAGCGCGCAGCACGCCCCCAGCATCCACCCGGCGAGCACGTCCGTGGGCCAGTGAACGCCGAGGTAGACCCGGCTCGCGCCGACCCCCGCGATGACGAGCAGCGCCGCCGCGAACCAGAAAAGCTTGCGCCCCAGCTGGGCCTCGAAGCTGGAGGCGATCATCGCCAGCGTCAGCCACAGGGCCGCGGACGCGGTCGAGTGGCCGCTCGGGAAGCTCTGGGCGTAGGTGTAGGCCCCTGCCAAGGCGAAGTCCGGCCGGTCGCGCCGGTACAGCGCCTTCAGGAGCTCGTCGCATGCCTGCGCCCCGGCGACGACGCAGATCAGCAAGACCGCGCGCCGGCGCAGTCCGTGGAACGCCAGCCCCGTCGCAGCGAGCGCGGTCGCGAGAACCGCGAACGTCGTCCCGCCAAGCGCGGTCACATCGCGCAACGCCTCGCCCAGCCAGGCCGGGCCGACTGCCTCGTGGGGGTGGCCGGCCGTCCGCAACGCCAGCATGATCTTGCGATCGAAGGCGTCCGTCTCGCCTTCGCTGACTTCGCCGCCGAGCGAGAGCAGGGCCCACAGGCCCCCGGCGACGAGCAGCGCGGCGATGAGCGCCCTGGCTTCGAAGGTTCTTATGACCCGCCAAACCCGCGTCCCGTCCATTTGAGCCGCCTTTCTCTGAAACGTGGCAACGGCTCCGAGCGAAGACGGCTCCGCTCAGAGCTTCAATGCCCTGAGGCGTAGCGCATTGGCGATCACGCTGACCGATGAGAGCGCCATGGCCGCCGCGGCGATCTCCGGCGTCAGCGTCAGCTTCAGCGCCGGATAGAGCACGCCGGCGGCGATCGGCACGCCGGCGAGGTTGTAGGCGAAGGCGAACGCCAGGTTCTGGCGGACGTTGCGCATCACCGCGCGCGACAGCCGCCGCGCGCGCACCAGGCCCGCGAGGTCGCCGCCGAGCAGCGTCACGCCGGCGCTCTCGATCGCCACGTCGGCGCCCGCGCCCATGGCGACCCCGACGTCGGCGGCGGCCAGCGCCGGAGCGTCGTTGACGCCGTCGCCGGCCATCGCCACCACGCGGCCGTCGCGGCGCAGGCGCTCGACCACCCGCGCCTTGCCCTCCGGCGGGACCTCGGCCTCGACTTGGCCGATGCCCAGCTTGGCCGCCACCGCGACGGCGGTCGTGCGGTTGTCGCCGCTCAGCATCACCAGGCGCACGCCGGCGGCGCGGAGGTCGCGCACCGCGTCGTGGCTCGACGGGCGGATCGGATCGGCGATGCCGATGACCCCGGCCAGCCGCCCGTCCATGGCGACGAACACGGCGGTGGCGCCGTCCCGCCGCATCGCCTCAGCCTCGGCGGCGAGCGGATGGGTGTCGATGCCGCCGGCCTCGATCAAGGCCCGGGCGCCGACCGCGATGGGGCGGCCCTCGACCGTCCCGGAGACGCCGCGGCCCGCCACGGCGGCGAAGGCCTCCGGCTCCGCCAGCGTCAGTCCGCGCGCCTCGGCGGCCCGGAGCAGGGCGGCGGCCAGGGGGTGCTCGCTGCCCCGCTCGAGGCTGGCCGCGAGGCGCATCAGCTCGTCCTCGCCAACGCCGGGCGCCGGATGGATGGCGGCGACCGCTGGGCGGCCTTCGGTCAGCGTGCCGGTCTTGTCGACCACCAGCGTGTCGACCGCCTCGAACCGCTCCAGCGCCTCGGCGTTGCGGATCAGCACGCCGGCGCGCGCGCCGCGCCCCACGCCGACCATGATCGCCATCGGCGTCGCCAGCCCCAGCGCGCAGGGGCAGGCGATGATCAGAACCGAGACGGCGGCGACCAGGGCATGGGCCGGCCTCGGCGCCGGGCCGACCAGCGCCCAGACGCCCGCCGCGAGGCCGGCTGCGGCGAGCACCGCCGGGACAAACCAGGCGGAGACCTGGTCGGCGACGCGCTGGATCGGCGCGCGGCTGCGCTGCGCTTCGGCGACCAGCTGGACGATGCGCGCGACCACCGTGTCGGCGCCGACCTTCTCCGCCCGCATCACGAAGCTGCCGGAGGCGTTCAGCGTCCCACCGATCACGGCATCGCCCGGGCGGCGGGCGACCGGCATCGACTCGCCCGTGACCAGCGCCTCGTCGATCTCGCTCGCGCCGTCGAGGATCGTTCCGTCCACGGGGACCGCCTCGCCCGGTCGCACCCGAAGGCGGTCGCCCACATGGACGTGGCACAGCGTCACCGTCTCGTCGGCGCCGCCCTCGGCGAGGCGCCGCGCCGTCTTCGGCGTCAGGTCGAGCAGGCCGCGGAGCGCGCCGCTGGTCGCCGCCCGGGCGCGCAGCTCCAGCACCTGCCCGAGCAGGACGAGGACGGTGATGCTCGCCGCCGCCTCGAAATAGACCGGCGCGGTTCCGCCCGCCTCGCGGAACGCCGTCGGGAAGAGGCCAGGCGCGAGAAGGGCCGCCACGCTGTCGGCCCAGGCGACGCCAACCCCGAGCGCGATGAGGCTGAACATATTGAGACGGCGCGAGATGAAAGAGAGGGCGCCGCGCGCCACGAGCGGCCAGCCGGCGCCGAACACCACCGCCGAAGCCAGCGCGAACTGCAGCCAGGCGTTCGCCCGCGGCCCCAGCGGGACGAGCGCGCCGCCCATGTCCAGCGCGAGCACCGGCAGCGCCAGCACGAGGGCGAACCAGAACCGGCGGCTCATGTCGGTCAGCTCGGGGTCGGGACCGGTGTCGGCAGTGATCGCCACCGGCTCCAGCGCCATGCCGCAGATCGGACAGGCGCCAGGGCCCGCCTTCCGAATCTCCGGATGCATCGGGCAGGTGTGAAGCGCGCCGGCCTCGGCGTTGTGCATCTCGGCTCCAGGAACAGGTACCCAGTGGGGGTATTGTCCGATATACCCCATCAGGGTATAGAGCAAGGACAGGGAGGGCCGGCCGATGCGTGCGCCTGACACCGCCAAGCTGCTCAATCGCCTCAACCGCGTCGAAGGCCAGGTGCGCGGCGTCGCGCGCATGGTCGAGGACGGCCGCTACTGCATCGACGTGTTGACCCAGATCCGCGCGATCCGCGCGGCGCTGGTGCGGGTCGAGAGCGAGATGCTCAAGACGCACCTCGATCATTGCATCGAAGACGCCATCGTCCGCGGCGACGTCGCTGAACAGCGCAAGAAGGCCGGCGAATTGATCGAACTGCTCGAGCGCAGCGCCCGTTGAATTCGCCGCCCGATTGACGCGGCGGGCGGCGGCGGCCTACCTGCAGCGGACCCGCGAGGCCGCCCATGCCGACGCCCGAACGCCAGAGCCTTGCCGCGCCCGGCCTCGCCGCGCCGGTCGAGATCATCCTCGACGAATGGGGCATCCCGCACATCTATGCGCAGAGCGCCGGCGACCTCTTCTTCGCTCAGGGCTTCAACGCCGCCCGCGAGCGGCTCTGGCAGATGGACCTCTGGCGCAAACGCGGGCTCGGCCTGCTCTCGGAGTCCTTCGGCGCCGCTTATGTCGAGCAGGACCGGGCGGCGCGCCTCTTTCTCTATCGCGGCGACATGGACGCCGAGTGGGCGGCCTATGGTCCGGACGCGAAAGCCTGGTCCGAAGCCTTCGTCGCCGGCGTCAACGCCTGGGTGGCCCTGGTGCGTGCGGGCGATGCGCCCACACCGGTCGAGTTCGGCCTGACGGCGAGCACGCCGTCCGACTGGGCGGTCGACGATCTCGTCCGCATCCGCAGCCACGGGATCAGCAACAACGCCGAGTCCGAGGCGTTGCGCGCCCGCGTCGCCGCCGCCGGCGGGCTCGACGCCGACCGCGTGCGCCGCCAGGTCGAGCCGCCGCACGAGCCGCGCCTGCCCGAAGGCCTCGATCTCGCCGACATCCCCGCCGACCTCTACGCCGTCTACACGCTGGCCACGAAGGAGGTGGCGTTCGGGCCGGCCGCGCCGCCGGCGCCCGCCGCCACGCATGAGTCGAACAACTGGGCGATCGCGCCGTCGCGCACGGCCAGCGGCCGGCCGATCCTGGCCGGCGACCCGCACCGGGTGCTGGTCGCGCCGTCGATCCGCTACATCGTCCACCTCGAGGCGCCGGGCCTGTCGCTGGCCGGCGCGGGCGAACTGCACCTGCCGGGCATCACCATCGGCCACAACGCCCGCGTCGCCTTCGGCATCACCACCTTCATGGCCGATACGGCCGACTTCCACGTCTATGTTCTGAACACGGACAACCCGCGTCAGTACCGCTACGCCGACGGCTGGGAAGACATGCGCGTCGTGCGCGAAACGATCGCCGTCAAGGGCGGGCCGGCGCGCGACGTCGAGCTCGAATTCACCCGCCATGGGCCGGTGGTGACGCACGATGCGGCGCGCAACCGCGCGTTCGCGCTGCGCAGCACCTGGTGGGAGCCGGGGACGGCGGCCTACTTCGGCGCGGCCCGCTACCAGACCGCCGGCGACTGGCCCACGTTCAAGGCGGCGCTCGACGGGTGGGGTGGGGCCCCGATGAACTTCGTCTACGCCGACGTGGACGGGAACATCGCCTGGCGCCCGGCCGGCAAGATCCCCAAGCGGCCCAACTGGGACGGGCTGACCCCGGCGCCGGGCGACGGCCGCTACGAATGGTCCGGCTTCCTGACCCCCGACGAGCGCCCCTGCATCGAGAACCCGGAGCGCGGCTGGGTCGCCTCGGCCAACGAAATGAACCTGCCGGCTGGCTATCCGACCGAGGCGCGCAACATCGGCTTCGAGTGGTCGGACCCCGGCCGCATCCAGCGCATCAACGCGGTGCTCGGCGCCCAGTCCAAGGGGACCATCGCCGACTCGATGGCGCTGCAAATGGACGTCTTCTGCCACGCGGCCCTGCGTGGCGTGGCCCTCCTGCGCGGACTCTCATCGCCGGATCCGCGCGTCGCCCAGGCCCTGGCCCTCCTCTCCGCCTGGGACGGGCATGAGACCACGGGCAGCGCCGCCGCCGCCATCGCCGAGGTGTGGCTCAACAAGCACCTGGCGCCCGCTACGGCCGCGCGGGTGATGACCCCGGCCGCCGCCGCCATCGTCGCCTACGGGACGCCCCGGGCGGTCGTCGGCTATCTGGAAGCGGAGGGCGTCGGCGGCGCGCGGGACGAGATCCTGCTCGAGAGCCTCGCGGCCGCCCTCGACGACATCGCCGCCCGGCTCGGCCCCGACATGGCCGCCTGGCGCTGGGGCGATCTGCACCACGCCCACTTCACGCCACCCGCCGCCCACCTCGCCGACCCCGATCTGCGCGCGCGGATGAGTCACGGGCCTGTCGCGCTCCCCGGCTCGGCCTTCACGCCGGCGGCGGCGACCTACAGGATGACCGACTTCGCCGTCACCAACGGCGCGTCCTTCCGTATGGTGCTGGACGTGGGCGACTGGGACGAAAGCCGCGTGATCAATTCCCCCGGCCAGTCGGGCGATCCGGCCAGCCCCCACTACGGCGACCTCTTCCCGCTGTGGGCCGAGGGCCGCTACGTGCCGCTGCTCTTCACCCGCGCCGCGGTCGAAACGGCGGCCAAGCGGGTGATCACGCTGACGCCCGGCGCTTAGCTGCGGCGGGGCTCCGGTAGGGGGCCATGTCCATGCCGGGGTAGCGCGCGGCGACGTCGCGCAGCGTTTGTTCGTTCCAGTAGTCCGAGCCGGGCGGAGGCCAGCCGAACAGATCGCGCTGGCGCGGCGTCATGTCCACCAGGGCCTTGACCATCTCCTTCCTGCCCGCGTGGTGCGGCCAGCTCATCTTGCCGTTCCAGCGCCAGCCGCGCTGGGTCATGTCGACGAGCATCGCGAAACGCGCCCGCCCCGGCGCTGTGAAGTCGGAGCCGCGGTGGAAGGTGTCGGTCTTGTAGATCATCAGCGTGCCAGCCGGTCCGGTGACGGCGACCTCGTGCTCGGCAAGCGCGCCGGGCTTCAGGCGGCGTTGCGGCGCCAGCGGCAGATCGCGCGTGAACTGGTTCGGCACGAGCTTCGTCGGCCCGTCTTCCTCGGTCACGTCGGAGAGCAGGATGAACGTGGTCATCTGGGTGTGGGCGCCGTCCAGGCGCGGGACCACCAGCGTGTGGTTGCCGAAGTCGCGGTGGAGCGCCTGGTCGTAGTCGATCGCGCCGGCGTATTTCGCCCACAGCTCGATCTTGTAGATCTCGATGTCGTCGGAGCCCAGAAGGCGCTCCGCCGCGTCGGTCAGGTCCGGATAGACCGGGATGCGGTTCAGCGCCCGCTGCGCGTAGGGAAAGATCTTGATGCCGGAGAACTGCGTGCTGGCCAGCGCCTCGTACTTTTTCGGGTCGGCGAAGTAGTCCTCCGGCTTCGGATAGACCTTCCAGAGCGCGCGGCGCGCATCGGCCAGCGTCTTCTTGTCGAGGAACCCCTCGACGATCGTGAACCCCCGGTCCCAGACCTCGGCCAGCTTCTCGTCGGGCACGCGCATGTTGGGCTCGCTCACTCTCTCCGGGCCGTCCGCAGACCGTCTCTTCGTCCAGCCGGCCAAGCCTGTCCAGCCGATCGATTGACGCGGCGCACCGCGCCCGCATACCTAACCCCGGCGCCGCTTTGGGCGCGATGGAGCCGGCATGGCGCGCACGCCGAAAGTCCAAGCCCGTCCCGAGCCGGCGCCGGCGCGCCCGGAGCTCACCCCGCCCGGCCCGGCGCCCGAGGAGCTGAAGGTCAACTCCAGGCGCATCGCCTGCGACGGCGTCGGCGGCGCGCTCGGCCACCCGCGGGTCTATCTGGAGATGGGCGAGGCGACCTTCGTCGAGTGCCCCTACTGCGACCGCCGCTTCATCCTCGCCGCCGGCTCCGAAGGCCACGAAGACGAACGCCTCGCCCCCGGCGTCTACGAAGGCCCCGGCGGGCATTAGCCCAACCTCAAACGTCATCGCCCGACTTGTTCGGGCGACCCATGATCACCGCGCTTGATCAGTGTTCATGGGTCTCCCGCATTCCGCGGCTCGCGCCGCTCCAGCGGGGGATGACGGCTTTGGAGCTACACGCTCATCGCCAACACCCGGCTGATCGAGGTCAGGTCGCGGCCGGACTCCTTCGCCCAGGCGTTGAAGGCGTCCTGGATGGCGCGGAGATCGCGCTTGCCGCTGGGCGGCTTGGTGAGCACGCCCGCGCGGATCAGGGCGGCGGCCACGTCGCGGCTGGTGATGAAGGAGGGCTTGCCGAGGTCGCGCACGAACCGCATGCCCGCCTCGCCGCCGAGCCGCGAAGCGCGGGCCTTCAAGAGCTCCAGCAGGCCGACATAATCCTCGTCCGGCCAGTCGGCGAAGGCTTTGGCCGCGCTCCCATGCTCCCGCGCCAGCTCGACCAGGAAACGGCCGTTCGCCTGCACGGACAAGATTTTCTGCGCGTTGCGGACGATGCGCCTGTCCTTCAGGAGCGCGTCGAACTCCTCCTCGCTCATCGCCCCGCACCAGACAGGGTCGAAGCCGTGGAACGCCTCTTCGAAGCCCTTCCACATGTTGGCGACCACGCGCCAGTTGAAGCCCGCCTGAAAGACGCGCTCGGTCATCTTGGCCAGGATGCGGTCGTCGGGCGTGGCGGCGATCTCGGCCGGCGTTCTCGGCGCATGCTCGGCGACCAGGCCCTCGAGCGCCTCGTCGCCGCCCTTCCGCGCCGCGGCGATGGCGTAGATGCTGGCGAACGATCCCATCAGCCGCCGCCCTTCTCGCGCATCGAGACCTCGTCCCAGAGGTAGAGCCGGTAGCCGTCGGGGTCCTTCAGCTCGGCGCCATAGCCCCAGAACACCTTCATCGGCGGGTGCACGAACGCGACCCCGCGCGCGGCCAGCTCGGCATGCCTGGCCTCGACGTCGTCGACCTGGATCGTGAAGCCCAGCGCCGCGTTGGTGATCACCTCGCCCTGTTCCAGAAAGACGGTCAGGTCGGCCTCGTCGACCATGGCGACGGCGTCGCGATCGGGAATCTCGAACTCGACCTTGAAGCCCAGGACGTCGCGCCACCAGTCGCGGCTTCGCTTCCAGTCGCCGACCGGGATCGACATGTGATCGAGGCGCGCCATCCTGGCCCCTCTCGCCAAGCGTTGTTCCTGCCACTTTGCGGTCCCTCGGCGCGCCCTGGCAAGATGACCGCCGGTCCGGAAACGCCTATCTTGAGTCCATGACCGACACTCTCGCCGACGCCCCAACCGCTCCCGCCGCCGAACGCGAGCCGGGCCAGGACGCCGCCGCGACCCGGCTCTATATCGTCGACGGCTCCGGCTACATCTTCCGCGCCTACCACGCCCTGCCGCCGCTCACGCGCAAGTCCGACGGGCTGCCCACCGGGGCCGTCGCCGGCTTCTGCAACATGCTGTGGAAGCTGATGGCCGACATGAAGGCCGCGCCCGACGCGCCGACCCACCTGGCGGTGGTGTTCGACAAGTCCGAGCACACGTTCCGCAACGAGCTCTACGCCGAGTACAAGGCCCACCGCCCGCCGGCGCCGGAGGACCTCGTCCCGCAGTTCCCGCTGGTGCGCGATGCGACCCGCGCCTTCGGCGTCCCCTGTCTGGAGATCGGCGGCTACGAGGCCGACGACATCATCGCCGCCTACGCCTGCCACGTGCGCGACGCCGGCGGCGAGGTGGTGATCGTCTCCTCGGACAAGGACCTGATGCAGCTGGTGGGCGGCCCGGTCTCGATGTTCGACCCGATGAAAAACGTGCGCATCGGGCCCGACGAGGTGTTCGAGAAGTTCGGCGTCACCCCCGACAAGGTGGTCGACGTGCAGGCGCTCTGCGGCGACTCCGTCGACAACGTCCCCGGCGCCCCGGGCATCGGCATCAAGACCGCATCGGCCCTGATCAACGAGTACGGCGACCTCGACACGCTGCTGGCCCGCGCCGGCGAGATCAAGCAGGACAAGCGGCGCCAGACGCTGATCGATTTCGCCGACCAGATCCGCCTATCGCGCCAGCTGGTCACCCTCGACTGCGCGACGCCGCTGCCGGAGCCGGTCGACGACCTCGTCATCGTCGAGCCGGACTGGAAAACGCTGGCCGACTTCTTCGACGTCATGGAGTTCCGCGCGCTCGCCCGTCGCGTCGCCGAGGCGCGGGGCGAGCTGCCGCCGGATACGCAGCCGCGCGCACCGGCCGCGCCAAGCGCGTTGCCGCCGGTCGACACCAGCGCCTACGCCTGTATCCGCGACCTTGCGACGCTTCAGAGCTGGATCGAGCGCGCGCGGGCGGCGGGCGTGGTGGCGATCGACGTCCCAACCGACGGCCCGATCGTGGTCGACTCGACCCTCTGCGGACTCGCGTTGGCGATCGGGCCCGGCGAGGCGGCCTACGTCCCCCTCGCCCACGGCGTGGCCGAGGGGCTGGCGCTCGAGACGACCACGGCGGCCGAACAGATCCCGCTCGAGGCGGCGCTCGCGGCGCTGAAGCCCCTGCTCGAGGACCCGACGGTGCTCAAGGTCGGGCACAACATCAAGACCGCCATTGGCGCCCTTCGCCGGCATGGGATCGAGCTCGCGCCTATCGAGGATGTGCTGCTCATCTCCTACGTGCTCGATGCCGGCGTGCACGCCCACGGCCTCGAGGACCTCGCCCGCACCTGGCTGGCGCACGAGCCGATCGCGCTGAAAAGCGTCATCGGCGCCGGTAAGGCGCAGACCAGCTTCGCCAACGCGCCGCTTGAGCATGCAACCAGCCACGCCGCCGAGCGGGCGGAGATCGTTCTGCGGCTCCGGCGTCTGCTCCGCCCGCGGCTCTCCCGCGAGGGCGTGCTCACGGTCTACGAGACACTGGAGCGCCCGATGCCCGGCGTGCTGGAGGCCATGGAGGCCGAGGGCGTCCGCATCGACTCCGACCAGCTCCGCCGCCTCTCCAACGACTTCGCCGTCCGCATGGGCGAGTTCGAGGCCGAGGCGCATGCGCTGGCCGGCCACGCGTTCAACCTCGGCTCGCCGAAGCAGATCGGCGACGTCCTCTTCGGCGAGATGGGCCTGCCGGGCTCGAAGAAGACCGCCACCGGCGCCTGGGGCACCGACGTGCGCATCCTCGAGGAGCTGGCCGAGCAGGGGCAGCCCCTGCCGCGCGTGCTGCTCGACTGGCGCCAGCTCTCCAAGCTCAAGGGCACCTACACCGACAACCTCGTCGCGGCGGTCTCGCCGCGCACCGGGCGGGTGCACACTTCCTTCGCGCTGGCCGCCAGCTCCACCGGCCGCCTCGCCTCCAACGACCCCAACCTGCAGAACATCCCGGTTCGCACCGAGGAGGGGCGCAAGATCCGCAAGGCCTTCATCGCCGCGCCCGGCCATGTGCTCATCAGCGCCGACTACAGCCAGATCGAGCTTCGCCTGGTCGCCCACATCGGCGACATCCCCCAGCTCAAGCAGGCGTTCCAGGCCGGCCAGGACATCCACGCCATGACCGCGTCGGAGATGTTCGGCGTGCCGGTCGAGGGCATGCCGGCCGAAACCCGGCGGCGCGCCAAGGCGATCAACTTCGGCATCATCTACGGCATTTCCGCCTTCGGCCTCGCCAACCAGCTCTCGATCCCGCGCGACGAGGCGGGCGCCTACATCCAGACCTACTTCGAGCGCTTCCCCGGCATCCGCGCCTACATGGACGAGCGGCGCGCCGAGATCCGCGAGTTCGGGTTCGTGAAGACCCTGTTCGGACGCAAGGTGCACATCCCCGACATCCGCGCCGGCAACGTCGCCCACCGCCAGTTCGCCGAGCGCGCCGCGATCAACGCGCCCATCCAGGGCACCGCCGCCGACGTCATCCGCCGCGCCATGATCCGCATGCCCGCGGCGCTGAAGGAAGCGGGCCTCACCGCGCGCATGCTCCTGCAGGTGCACGACGAGCTGATCTTCGAGGCCCCGGAAGCCGAGGCCGAAGCGACCTGCGCCATCGCCCGCCAGGTCATGGCCCGCGCCCCGGAACCGGCGGTAAGCCTCAGCGTCCCCCTCGTCGTCGACGCCCACGCCGCCCAAAACTGGGACGAAGCCCACTAGCAAGAGAGGCGCAGCAACCGCGCTCCTTCTCCCCTCGCGGGAGAAGGTGGCTCGCGTCAGCGGGTCGGATGAGGGGCCGCGCCGACGTCGCGGGCGCCACCGAGACCGAGCCTCTCGACTTCACCGCCCGCCTCCGCGTGCGCCGAAAAAACGCGTCGGCGCGTGCAAGATTGACTGCGCTCGCGTTCGCCCCTATCGCTCCCGGCCTCTTCAAAAAAGAGGCCCAGGTGGCGGAATTGGTAGACGCGCTGGCTTCAGGTGCCAGTGGCTTAACGGCCGTGAAGGTTCGAGTCCTTTCCTGGGCACCAGGCTGATCAGGCCTTACACTCGCGGCGATGAACGCCAAGACCCCTGAAACCATCCGTCTGCACGAAGGCGACCTGCCCGACGGGCTGGACCTCGGGCGCGAGGTGGCCGTCGATTCCGAGACGATGGGACTGAAGCTCGGGCGCGACCCGCTCTGCGTGGTGCAGCTCTCCGGCGGCGATGGCGTCGGCCACGTGGTGCGGCTGAACCGCCCGGCCTACGACGCGCCGAACCTGAAGGCGCTGCTGGCCGATCCGAACACGCTGAAGATCTTCCACTTCGGCCGCTTCGACATCGCCATGTTCTACCTGCATCTGGGCGTGGTCACCGGACCGGTCTACTGCACCAAGATCGCCTCCAAGCTCGCCCGCACCTACACCGACCGGCACGGGCTGAAGGACGTCGTGCGCGAACTGATGGGCGCCGACATGTCGAAGGCGCAGCAGAGTTCGGACTGGGGCGCGCGCGAACTCAGCCCCGAACAGCTCGCCTACGCCGCCAGCGACGTCGCCCACCTGCACGGCCTCCGGCTCCGCCTGAACGCCATGCTGGAGCGGGAAGGGCGCATGGGCCTGGCCCAGGCCTGCTTCAACTTCCTGCCCTGGCGGGCGCGGCTCGATGTCGCCGGCTGGGACGACGTCGACATCTTTGCGCACGAATGAGGCGGCGCCGGTGACCACCACCGCCCTCGGCGAAACGCCGCCCTCCCGATCGGCGCGGCGCACGCGCAACATGCGCCGCTGGCGGCGGCGTTCGGCCGTGATCGCGGTCGTCCGCTGGGCGTTGCCCGGCGTCATTCTCCTCATCGTCGCCGCCTTCACCGGCTGGCTGGTGTTCGGCGACCTGCTCAGCCGCGCTGCTCCCCCGGGCGCCGCGCCGCAATCGATCCACATGACCAACGCCCGCTTCCTCGGCCGCGACGAGAAGGGCCACGCCTACGTGCTCGCCGCCGCGCGGGCGGAGCGCGACAACATCGACTTCGCCCGCATCACCCTCGACCACCCGAGCCTGGTCATGGACGCCGACAGCGCCAGCCCGACGCGGCTGACGGCCGATTCGGGCGTCTACCGCGAGGACAACCGCATCCTGATGCTGAACGGCCACGTGCGGCTGGCCGACGAGACCGGCGATTCCTTCTCGACCAACGAGGCGACGGTCGACACCGTCAAGGGCGCCGTCGCCGGCCGCGCTGCGGTGATCAGCAAGGGCCCGAGCGGCGGCATCACCGCCGACTCCTACGCCGTCTACGACAAAGGCCAGCGGGTCGTGTTTCAGGGCGAGGTTCACTCGCGCCTCAATGCACACTAGATAGGGCGTGGGCGGCGAAGCCCGTCAGGCGCGGGAAAGGCCAATAGGAATGCGAACCGCAGCCGCGCTCACCGGCCTTCTTCTCGTCGTCGCGTCGGGGGGCCCGGCGGCCGCGCAGCTAACCGGAGCCTCCAACGGGCCGATCGACGTCAGCAGCGAACAGCTTGAGGTGAAGAACGCGCAGTGCCTGGCCACCTACTCCGGCCACGTTGAGGCGCTGCAGGGCACGAGCCGCCTGCGCGCACAGGTGCTCAACGTCTACGCCAAAGTCGGCGGGACCACGAAGAGCGCGACCGCCCCCGGAGGCGTCTCCACAAAGTGTGGTGACATCGACCGGCTGGAGGCGCACGGCTCGGTCTATTACGTGACGCCGAACGAGATCGTGAAGGGCGACGACGCGGTCTATCAGGCTGACGCCAAGACCATCACCATCACCGGCGACGTGGTCATCACCCAGGGCAAGAACGTCGTGGTCGGCAGCCGGCTGGTCATCAACACGCAGACGCAGCAAGCCACGATGGAATCGGGTGCTCACAGTGGCCGCGTGCGCTCGGTGATCTATCCCGGGGCGAACAGCGGCGGCGTGTTCGGCGCCGCGCCGGCGAACCGATAGGCGAAGGCGGCCGTATCAGGGTCATGAAGCTCGCCACCATCCAGCCAGCCGCCGCCGCCGTCGGCGACGGCCTGTTCGCCGAAGGCATCGGCAAGTCGTTCCGCGGGCGCCCCGTCGTCTCGAACGTCAGCCTGACGCTGCGGCGCGGCGAGATCGCCGGCCTCCTCGGCCCCAACGGCGCCGGCAAGACCACCTGCTTCTACATGATCACCGGGCTGATCGCGGTCGACTACGGACACATCTGGCTCGACGGCGAGAACATCACGGCCCAGCCGATGTACCAGCGTGCGCGCATGGGGGTCGGCTACCTGCCGCAGGAAGCCTCGATCTTCCGTGGCATGAGCGTCGAAGAGAACATCATGGCCGTCGTCGAGATGCGCGAGCAGAACGACAAGCGCGCCCGCGCCGAGGTGGACGGCCTTCTGGAAGAGCTCCGCATCGAGCACCTGCGCGCCGCGCCGGCGGTGTCGCTCTCCGGCGGCGAGCGGCGGCGGGTCGAGATCGCCCGGGCGCTGGCCAGCGAGCCCGATTTCATGCTGCTCGATGAGCCGTTCGCCGGCATCGACCCGCTGGCGATGGCCGACATCCGCGAGGTGATCGCGTATCTGAAGAGCCGCGGCATCGGCATCCTGATCACCGACCACAACGTGCGCGAGACCCTGGACATCATCGATCGCGCCTCGATCATCCACGCCGGACGGGTGCTGTTCGAGGGTCGGCCGGACGAGATCCTGGCCGATCCGGAAGTCCGCCGCGTCTACCTGGGCGACCGCTTCAGCTGAGCGCGCGCAAACGCCGCGCCAAACGGGCGGCGCATTAACCAGACGGTGGGAAAGCGGCCTCTAAGGTCGCAAGGCAAGATTCACGCCACGGGAGCCCTTTTTGGCGCTCAGTCCACGCCTAGAACTGCGGCAAGGCCAGGGCCTGGTCATCACCCCGCAACTGCAACAGGCGATCAAGCTGTTGCAGCTCTCCAGCATGGAGCTGGAAGCGTACGTGGAGGGCGAGCTCGAGCGCAATCCGCTGCTGCAGCGCGACGAGCGCGAAGCGGAGGCGGAGGCGCCGCCGCGCGAGGCCGAGGCGGCGCCCGACATCAGCGAGACCGCGCTCGATCGCATCTCCAGCGCGGACGCGGCGGCCGACATCGACGCCTCGCCCGACGATCTCTACAGCGACGCCTCGCCAGGCGAGCGCAACGAGGCGAGCGAGGCGCAGGCCGCCGGCGGCGCCGTCGACTGGACGCGCGCCGGCCGCGGCGGCGGCTTCGACGGCGACGAGCATTCGCTGGAGAGCAGCGCCCAGCGAGCGAAGACGCTGGCCGAACATCTCGTCGATCAGCTCGCCGGCGCGCGGTTCTCAGCGCCGGACCAGCTCATCGCCATGGTGCTCATCGATGGCGTCGATGACGGCGGCTACCTCAGGCTCGATGTGGCGGAGGCGGCCGAGCGCCTGGGCGCAACGCCGGAGCGGGTCGAAGCTGTGCTCGCCAGGCTGCAGACGTTCGAGCCCACCGGCGTCTTCGCCCGCGACGTGGCCGAGTGTCTGCGCCTGCAGCTGATCGAGCGCGACCGCTGCGACCCGGCCATGCAGGCGCTGCTCGCCAACCTCGATCTGGTCGCCAAGCGCGACATGGCGGCGCTTCGCCGCGCCTGCGACGTCGACGAGGAAGACCTGCGCGAGATGCTGGCCGAACTGCGCGCGCTGACGCCGCGCCCCGGCGCCTCGTTCGGCGGCGAGCCGGCCGCGCCGGTCACCCCGGACGCGATCGTGCGCGAGGGGCTGGGCGGCCTCTGGCATGTCGAGCTGAACAGCGACGCTCTGCCCCGGCTCCTGGTCGACCACCGCTACCATGCCCGCGTCTCGGGCGGGGCGCGCAGCGACGCCGACAAGACCTTCGTCGCCGACTGCCTGGCCTCGGCCAACTGGCTGGTCCGCAGCCTCGATCAGCGCGCCAAGACCATCCTGAAGGTGGCCAGCGAGATCGTCCGCCAGCAGGACGGCTTCCTCGCTTTCGGCGTCGAGCACCTCAGGCCGCTGAACCTGAAGACCGTCGCCGAGGCGATCGGCATGCACGAGTCCACCGTCAGCCGCGTCACGTCCAACAAGTACCTCGCCACCCCGCGCGGGGTGTTCGAGATGAAGTTCTTCTTCACCGCCGCCATCCAGTCCAGCGACGGCGGCGCCGCCCACTCGGCCGAGAGCGTGCGTCACCGCATCCGCCAGCTGATCGAGGCGGAGGTCGACGCCGACGGCGTGCTCTCCGACGACCGCATCGTCGAGATCCTGAAAGGGGCCGGCGTCGACATCGCCCGCCGCACCGTGGCGAAATACCGCGAGGCGATGCGCATCCCCTCCTCGGTCGAACGCCGCCGCATGCTCGCCGATGCGGGCTAGCCGCGCCGCAGCGCAAGCAAGGTCAGGTCGATGTCGGCCAGGGTCGGACGGCCGCTGAGCGCCATGGCCATGCCGAGTTCGGCCTTGAGCATTTCGAGCACGTCGAAGACGCCGTCCGCGCCGCCGACCGCGAGCCCCCAGAGCGCCGGGCGGCCGATCATCACCGCCCGCGCGCCGAGCGCCAGCGCCTTCAAGATGTCCGTGCCGCGCCGAACGCCGCCGTCCACGTAGACCTCGCAGCGGCCGGCCACCGCCGCGACGATCTCGGGAAGGGCGTCGATGCTGGCCACGGCGCCGTCCAGCTGCCGGCCGCCATGGTTGGAGACGACGACGCCGGCGGCGCCATGCTCGACGGCCAGGGCCGCATCCGCGCCGGTGAGCAGGCCCTTCAGCACGATCGGCAACGTCGTGATCGACGTCAGCCACTCGACGTCGGCCCAGGTCGCCGGCGCGCCGCGGATGGGCGTGATCGTCGGCGACGGCAGCCCGTCCAGGTTGGCCTGGTCTGGCCAGTCGAAGTCGTCCTCGCTGCGCAGCGTGCGCTCCTTGCGACCGAAGCGCGGGGCATCGACCGTCAGCACGATGGCGCCGCAGCCGGCCGCCTCGGCGCGGCGAACCAGCGCCTGCGTGCGCGGCCGCTCGGGGAAGAGATAGAGCTGCATCCATAAGGGGCTGGTCGCGGCGGCGGCGATCGCCTCGATCGTGCGGTTCGAGCCTGAGCCGGCGACCATGCCCACGCCGGCGCGGCCGGCGCCTTCGATGGTGGCGAGCTCGCCGTGCGGATGCGCCGCGCCGTGCGGACCGGTGGGCGCGATCAGAATCGGCGCGTCGACGCCTGCGCCCAGCACGCTCGTCGTCATGTCGATGCGGCTGACGTCGACCAGCGTCCGCGGACGGATGGCGATGCGGTCGAAGGCGCGCCGGTTCTCGGCCAGCGTGATCCGGTCGCCGGCCCCGTCGACGAAGAAGTCCCACAGCGCCGCGGGCAGGCGGGCTTCGGCCAGCGCCTCGTAGTCGAACAGATTCAGCGGCGGGCCGGCGCTCATGGGCCGGCAGCTATGCCCGCGGCCCACCGCGCCGGCAAGGCGCGCTCGAGCTTGACTCCGCTCGCGCGCGGGTCTCGACTCCGCCTTATGCAGGTACAGGTTTCCGGCAAACATGTCGCCGTCGGCGACGCCCTGAAGACAAGGGTCACCGACGAACTTCTCGCTTCCATCGGCAAGTACTTCGACCGCGGCGGCGACGCCGAGGTGGTGGTCAGCCGCGACGGGCATGGCTTCCGCGTCGACTGCGTGGTGACGCTCGCTTCTGGCCAGGCTTTGCAGAGCCACGGCCTGGGGGGCGACGCGCACGCGGCGTTCGGCGCGGCGGTCGACAAGATCGAAACGCGCATCCGCCGCTACAAACGGCGGCTGAAGAGCCACTCTGTGCAGGCGACCGCCAAGCAGGCCGAAACCGCGGCGCTCTACGTGCTTCGCCCGCCGGAGGAGGACGTCGAAGAGTGGGATCTGGACGAGGCCCACGCCCCCCCGGCGGCCATGGTCATCGCCGAGACGCTCGAGCCTTTGCGCACCATGACCGTATCGATGGCGGTCATGCAGCTGGACCTGACTGAATCTCAAACAATTGTGTTCAGGAACGCCGCGCACGGCGGATTATCGGTGGTATATCGCCGCGCCGACGGCAACATCGGCTGGATCGATCCGGAGCGAACCGGACACGGCGTGAACGGCAAGACGGTCGGCTGACCGGAGCGGGTGGGGCCTCGCATCCGGCGTCCGAGTGGACGACGAGACTTCCGAAGTTCAAGCGGGCCAACGGCAGGCGTTTTATGGGCATCGAAGAGTTGCTGGATCGGCGCGCGATCACGCCGAAGCTCGCCGCCCGCTCCAAGCAGCAGGCGCTATCGCTCCTGGCGGAGACGGCGGCGCGCCGATTTGGCCTGGACGCCGGCGTCGTTCACGACGCGCTCCTGGCGCGGGAGCGGGCCGGCTCGACCGGCGTCGGCGGCGGCGTCGCCCTGCCGCACGCGCGGCTCGAGGGGCTCACCCGCATGCGCGGCGTGTTCGTGCGGCTGGAAACGCCGGTCGCGTTCGACGCCGTCGACGATGCGCCGGTCGACCTGATCTTCGCGCTGTTCGCGCCGAAGGACGCCGGGGCCGAGCATCTGCGGGCGCTCGCCCGCGTCGCCCGGCTGCTGCGCGACAAGGAACTTCGCGGTCAGTTGCGCCGCGCCCGCACGTCGGACGCGATCCACGCCATCCTGGCGCAGCCGGCCCACCCTTCGGCGGCCTGAGCCCGGCTAGTAGGGCGGCAGCGCGAACTTGACCGGCACGATCGCCGGCGCGGCCACGGGCTCTCCGTCATAGGTCGTCGGCCGCAGCAGGAAGTGCGGTGCGAGCTTGATCGCCGCGGCGCCGAAGTTCTGGTCCGCTGGGTCTTCGGAAATCACCGAGCAGGCGACGGCCTCGCCGGTCGGCAGGACGGTGCAGGCGAGCCGCGCATGGCCCGACACGCCCATGCGGTTCGCGCGATCGGGATAGACCCACGCGAACTCGTCACGGCTCGGATAGACGAACCAGCTCGGCCATGTCTTGACGGCCCAGCCGGGTTGGTCGCGATCGGTCTCGTGCGCCCGGTCGTAGCTCGGCGCGAAGCGAATCGTTGCGCTGAATTGGTCGGAGCGGCCGTCCGGCCCGGCGGCGACTTTGAATGCGGGAGCGAGCGAAAGCGCCGCCTCTGCAAAGCCCCAACCGGACGGCTCCTCGTGGGTAGCGGCGCAATTGCCCAGCGCGCCGGCCGCCGTCACCACGCAGGTGATTTCGGCTGTTCCAACAACGTGCGCGGACTTGGCGCGGTTGGGGTAGGCCGCCTGCACCTGCTCAACCGATGGGGGCGCGACCCACCCTTCCGGCGGCGCGACATGATCAGGGGTTGGCGGCTCGCCGAACTCCGTCGTGCAGGCCGCCAGGCAGAGCCCGGCGAAGCCGAGCGTCAATCCTCGAATGTCGGGCATCGTCTCCCCGCGTCGCACGGGAGGATAGCAGGCAGCGCCCGGGCTTCAACCGACCCGGGGACGCCCCCGTCTTAGTGCAGCGCCACCGGCGCCAGGTCGTTGGCCAGAGCCGCGGCGATGGCCTGGTCGCGGTCGCCGAGGACCGCAAGGCGCGCGCCGTCGGCGCGGTGGACCGCGTAAAGGATCTGATCCGGATCGATCGGAATGCCTTGCACGCCTTCCAACTCCGTCCCGCCCATGACCTCGCGCGCCTTGACGGGCTTCACGTAGACCAGGCTCGGGCCGCC
>DATGKF010000004.1:0-8048 GCA_035294785.1 Caulobacteraceae bacterium
CTCCACCTCGCTCGCGCCCTCCAGCCGCCCGGCGATGTAGTCCGCGATCCGGGCCTCGGTGAGGTCAGCCATCAGGCGGTCTCGAAGCGGATGGGCAGCGATTTCAGGCCGTTGACGAACACCGCCTGGCTCATCCGCGGCGTCCCGTTCAGCTCGACCGAAGCCAGCCTCGGCAAGAGCTCCTCGTAGAGGATACGCATCTCCATCTTGGCCAGGTGCTGGCCGAGGCAGAGGTGGGCGCCGTAGCCAAAGGCGAGCTGTTTGTTGGGGTTGCGGTCGGCGCGGAAGCGGAAAGGCTCGTCGAAGACGCTCTCGTCGCGATTGCCGGAAGCGTAGCAGAGCATCAGCCAGTCGTCCTTGGCGATCGGCTGGCCGGCCACCTCGGCGTCGGCGGTCGCCGAGCGCATGAACGTCTTGACCGGCGTCGCCCAGCGGATGGCCTCGTCGATCAGGCCCGGCACGCGACCGAGGTCCTCCTTCAGCCACGCCAGCTGGTCGGGGTTTTCACACAGCGCCTGCATGGCCCCGGCGGTGGTCGACGAGGTGGTGTCGTGGCCCGCGGTGGCGACGATCACGTAGTAGCTCATCGCCTCGAACTCGGAGATCGGCCGCCCGTCGATCTGGCTGTTGGCGATCAGGGTTGCGAGGTCATCGCGCGGGTGCTCACGCCGCTCTGCGCTCAGGCGGGCGAAATAGCCGAAGAAGTCCGCGAGCACGCCCGGCAGGTCGGCGATGTCCAGGCTCTCCTGCTCTTCCTGGCGGCCAAGCTCCGGGTCGGCGGCGCCGAACAGCTCCTGCGTCAGCTTCAGCATGCGCGGCTCGTCGCTCTCCGGCACGCCGAGGATCTCCATGATCACGTGCAGCGGATAGTGCAGCGCGATCTCGCGCACGAAGTCGCACTCGCCGCCTGTCGCCAGCATGCGGTCGACCGCGGCGCGGGCGATCTCGCGGATGCGATCCTCAAGCTTCCTGATGTTCTGAGGCAGGAACCAGGCTTGGGTGAGGACTCGGTATTTCGGGTGATCCGGGGCGTCCATCTGCACCAGGCTGCGCACCAGGTGCGGGCTGCCGCCGGTCATCTGGCGGATGCGCGCGTCGCCTTCGGCCGAGACGATGGTCGTCGCCCTGTCGCCGGAGTGGAAGAGGTCGTTCTGGCGGCTGATCTCCAGGATGTCGGCGTGCCGGGTAACCACCCAGAATGGGTCGTAACCCTCCGGCCGGGCGACGGCCAGCGGGCGGTTGGCGCGCAGCCACGCGTAGGCGTCGTGGATGCGGTTGTCGGCGTAGGACGGCGCGTCGACCAGAGTCTCGGCGATGTCCTTCGGAACGGTGATGTCGGCGGCCGTCATGGCGCTTCGGGCGGGGCCGCAAAGAAAGGCTTGCCTTCCTCTACGGCATCCCCGCGTCTCCTCCTTGCCTTATATTTTCTGGCTGTTTTGATAGGCGAGGCGCCGGCGAAGAGCAACGATCGGCCGCCCAAGGGAGACCCATGGCCGGCCCGGTCGAGAGCGAACTCGAAGGCGGCTTGAACGCGATCGCGTCCAAGATGGGCGCCGGCGCGACCGGCATCGCCGACCTCCGGCGCATGACCGCGGGGGCCACCCAGGAGGTCTGGCGCTTCGAGCTGGTCGCGGCCGAGACGCGCACGCCGCTCATTCTCCGCCGCGCGCCCGGCGGCACGCGGGTGTCGGACACCGCGGTCGGCCTCGAGACGGAGGCCGAACTCATCCTCGCCGCCGACAAGGTCGGCGTGCCTGTGCCCGCGGTGCCCTACGTTCTGCAGCCGGGCGATGGCCTCGGCCACGGGTTCATCATGGGCTTCGTCGAGGGCGAGACGCTCGGCGGCCGCATCGCCCGCGGCGACGCCTTCGCCGCGATCCGGCCGAAGCTCGCCCGCCAGTGCGGCGAGATCCTGGCGCGGCTGCACACCCTCGACCCCGACGCCTTTCCGCGCCTTCGCCGCTCGACCCCGCGCGAGTTGGTCGAGCAATACCGGCAGACCTACCGGGCGAGCGGCTGGCCAAGGCCGGTGTTCGACCTCACCTTCCGCTGGCTCGACGAGCACTGCCCGCCCGACCCGACGGTGATGAAGCTGGTGCACGGCGACTTTCGTAATGGCAACCTGATGATCGGCCCCGACGACGGGGTGCGCGCGGTGCTGGACTGGGAGATCGCCCACGTTGGCGATCCCATGGAGGATCTCGGCTGGCTCTGCACGGCCTGCTGGCGCTTCGGCGCGCTCGACAGGCCCGTCGGCGGCTTCGGCGATCGGGAGGATCTCTGGGACGGCTACGAGGCGGCGGGCGGCGTCCCCGTCGATCGCGCCCACGCGCTCTTCTGGGAGGTGTTCGGCTCCATGCGCTGGGGCGTGATGTGCGCCTCGATGACCGCCGCCTTCCGCGGCGCCGATCCCTCGGTCGAGCGCGGCGTCATCGCCCGCAGAAGCTCCGAGAACGAGATCGATCTCCTTAGGCTGATCGCGAGCTAGAGGGGCCATGCAGGACCGCCCAACGCCATCGGAAGTCATCGGCGCGGTCGCGGCGTTCCTGAAGACTACCGTCGCCGCGCAGACCGCGGGCGCCACCTCGTTTCAGGCCCGCGTCGCCGCCAACGCGCTCGAGATGATGAAGCGCGAACTCGACCTCTCTCCCGCCGAGGACGCCGCCGAGCGTGACCGCCTGAAGGCGCTGCTCGGCATGGACGGCTCGCTCTTCGACCTCAACGCCGAGCTTTCCCGCCGCATCGCCGCGGGCGAGATCGAAACGTCATCGCCTGCTCTTATCGATCATCTCTGGGCCACCACCATGGCCAAGCTCGCCGTCGACCAGCCCACCTACGCGTCCTACCGCGCGGAGCTGGCCAGGCGGGCGCCCCAGGAGGACTGACATGGACTTCGACATCCCCAAGGACGTCGCCGACTATCTTGATGAGCTCGACGCTTTCATCGAGGCGGAGATCAAGCCGCTGGAGCAGCAGGATGACAACATCCGCTTCTTCGACCACCGGCGCGAACACGCCCGCACCGACTGGGACAACCAGGGCCTGCCGCGCAAGGAGTGGGAGGAGCTGCTCGGCGAGGCGCGCCGGCGCGCCGACGCCGCTGGCCACCTTCGCTACGCCTGGCCGGTCGAGTGGGGCGGCAAGGGGGGCACGCAGCTCTCCATGGCGATCATCCGCGAACACCTGGCCGCCAAGGGCCTTGGCCTGCACAACGACCTGCAGACCGAACACTCGATCGTCGGCAACAACCCCTTCATCATCATGTTCAAGGAGTTCGCCACCAACGCCCAGTACGAGCTCTATTCAGAGCGGCTTTTGAAGGGGCAGATCCGCACCGGCTTCGGCCTCACCGAGCCGAACCACGGCTCCGACGCCACCTGGATGGAGACCCGCGGCGTGCGCGAGACCCGCGACGGCGTCGACGGCTGGCTGATCAACGGCGAGAAGATGTGGACCACCGGCATGCACGCCGCCAACTACTGCATGGTGTTCGCGCGCACGTCCGGGAACGACGGCGACGCGACCGGCATCACGGTCTTCCTGGTGCCGTCGGACTCGCCTGGCGTGAAGATCGAGGAGTACCTCTGGACCTTCAACATGCCGACCGACCACCCCAGGGTCAGCTTCACCAACGTCTGGGTGCCGGACGAGGCGATCTGGGGCGTCGAAGGGCGGGGCCTCGGCCTCGGCCAGAGCTTCGTGCATCAGAACCGTATCCGCCAGGCGGCCTCGTCGCTGGGCGCAGGCGTCTTCTGCATCGACGAGAGCGTCAAGTACGCGCGCAATCGCAAGCCGTTCGGCAAGCCGCTCGCCGACAATCAGGCGATCCAGTGGCCGCTGGTCGAACTCTACACGCAGTCCGAGATGCTCCGCCTGCTCATCCGCAAGACGGCCTGGGAGATGGATCGCATGCCGCACAAGGAAATCGAGCGGCAGATCTCGGACAAGGTCTCCATGTGCAACTACTGGGCGAACCGGCTCTGCTGCGAGGCGGCCGATCGGGCGATGCAGGTGCACGGCGCCATCGGCTATTCGCGTCACAAGCCGTTCGAGCACATCTACCGTCACCACCGCCGCTACCGCATCACCGAAGGCTCGGAAGAGATCCAGATGCGCAAGGTGGCGGCGTTTTTGTTCGGCTACCTCGGGCCGCGCCGCGAAATGTTCAAGCCGCTGGAGGCCGCCCATGCTTAGCAAGGCCGACGATTTCCCCATCCACCAGACGCCCGAGCCGATCGCCTACTCGGGCACGGACCGGAACTTCTACGACCGCTATTTCTTCAACGGCTACAACGCCGACGGCTCGGCCTACTTCGCGGTGGCGTTCGGGGTCTATCCGCACCTGAACGTCGCCGACGCCCACGTGGCGCTGATCCGCAACGACGTCGAACACTGCGTTCACGCCTCGCGCATCCTCAATATGGAGCGCTTCGATCTCGAGGTCGGGCCGATCCGGATCGAGGTCGTCGAGCCTTTGAAGACCCTGAAGGTGATCCTTGCGCCGACCGACGGTCTCGCCTGCGAGCTGACCTTCGAGGGCCGCGCCTTCCCGATCGAGGAGCCGCGCTTCATCCGCCGCAACGGCCCGCGCACCTTCATGGACTACACGCGCCTCACCCAGAACGGCCGCTACTCGGGCTGGATCGAGATCGACGGCAAGCGCGAAGCCCTGAAGGCCGACGCCATCGGCACGCGCGACCGCTCATGGGGCGTGCGTCCCGTCGGCGTGCCAGACGGCCAGCCCGTGGCCGGCTCGACGACGGCGCCCGGCTTCTTCTGGCAGTGGACGCCGATGAATTTCCCAGACCGAAGCGTCTTCTTCCACTTTACTGCCGACTCCTCCGGCGTGCCCTGGAACACGCGCGCGGTCGTGGCCCCCGACGGCGCCTCCGTCGCCGAGCTGATCGAGGTCGAGAAGGCCGAGATGGCGGTGACCATCGCCGAGGGCACGCGGCACGCCAAGGCGGCGACGCTGATCGTGCCGATGCCGAACGCGCCGGAGCTTCGGATCGACTTCACGCCCAAGCAAACCTTCCTCATGCGCGGCATCGGCTACACCCACCCGAAGTGGGGCCACGGGCGCCTGCATGGCGAGCTCGCTGTCGAGCGTGAGGACATCCCACTGGCGGGGCTGAACCCGAGTTCGGTCGAGAACCTGCACATCCAGGCGATCTCCGACCTCGTGCTGCGTCAGGAGGGACGCCCCGACCAGACCGGCATCGGCGTGTTCGAGCAGCTGGCGTTCGGTCCCTATCCCCCGCTCGGCCTAAGCTAGACCACTGCGTTCCCTAACGTCGGCGCGCGGCGTATGCTCAAACCCTCTGAGATGAGGTTTGAGGAGGGCGTCGCCCATGCTCAAGATCAGATTGCTGGCGGCCGCCGCGCTCGCGGCGAGCGGGGTTGGCCTGGCGCTGTCGGGTCCCGCGCAGGCCGCCGTCAGCGTGTTCGGCTCCGGCTACGCAGAGCAATGCTTCCACGCCGCCCGCGACGGACGCGGCGACATCTACGCCGGCATCGCCGACTGCACCCGCGCCATCAACGGCGAGATCATGGACTCGCGCGACCTGGCGGGCACCTACGTGAACCGCGGCGTCCTCTTCATGTCGGTGAACAACTACCGCGACGCGCGCCGGGACTTCGAGGCGAGCATCAAGCTCTACGACAAGCTCGGCGAGTCCTACGTCAATCTGGGCGCGGTGAAGATCGCCCAGGGCGCGTACGCCGATGGGATCGCGGACATCGACCGCGGGCTGGCGCTGGGCTCGGAAGAGCCGGAAAAGGCCTATTTCAATCGCGGGCTGGCGGACGAATATCTCGGCGACATCAAGACGGCCTATTTCGACTACAGCAAGGCCGCCGAGCTCAAGCCGAACTGGCTGCCGCCACGCAACGAGCTCAGCCGCTTCAGCGTGCATCCGGCGAACTGACGCCGCGCGCCTTTGCCTGGTGACGTCTAAGCGTTGCAAACCGCCGCTAAGGCTGCCTGAACGGCTGGGTGTGGAGGGGGCGCTGGTGCGCTGGGCGATCTTCGGTTTCCTGACGGCGCTGGCCGCCGGCCTGGCGAGCAGCGCGGCGCTGGCGGCTGAAGCGACGCCGACCGGGCAGGCGATCACGCCCACCGCGGCGCCCGGCGCCATTTTTCAGCGGCTCGTTCCCGACCTGCCGGACTTTCCGGGTCACGCCGCAGGGCAGGCGTCGGCGCTGGCGCTCTCGCCGGACGGGCGCACCCTGCTGATCCTGACCAGCGGCTACAACCTGATGTTCGGCGACGACGGCAAGCCGATTCCCGCTGAGTCGACGGAGTACGTCTTCGTCTACGACGTCGGCGGTCCCGCGCCGGTCAAACGGCAGGTGATCCAGATTCCGAACAGCTTTTTGGGCCTTGCCTGGGCGCCGGATGGCGCGCGCTTCTACGTGTCCGGCGGGGTCGACGACGACGTGCTCGAGTATGCGGCGGGCGCCGCAGGTTATGCGCCGGCGCGCACGTTCCCGCTCGGCCATGCCGCGGGGCTGGGGCTGAAGGTGCGCCCGGAGGCCGGAGAGCTGGCGCTCAGCCCCGACGGCAGCCGGCTCCTGGTCGCCAACGTCCAGAACGACTCGGTCAGCCTGATCGACCTCGCCAGCGGCCGCATCCGCGAAACCGACCTGCGGCCGGGCGGCGGCCGGCCCGGCGGCAGCTTCCCGCGCGCCGTCGTCTGGACCGCAGACGACAAGGCCTACGTCACCAGCGAGCGCGATCGCGAGATCATCGCTCTCGCCGTCGCCGACGACGGGGCCGTGACCGTCGAGCGCCGCATCAGAACGCGCGGCCAGCCGGTGGCGCTGGCGGCGAACCCGGTCCGCGGCCGCCTCTACGCCGCGGCCGACGACAGTGACGGCGTCTCGGTCGTCGACACCGCCAGCGACCGCATCGTCGAGCAGGTCGCCACCCTCGCTCCGGCCGACGTTGCGCCGGCCAGGGCCAACCATCTGGGCGGCGCCGGTTCGAACGGGCTCGCGCTCTCCGCCGACGGGCGTACGCTGCTGGTCTCGAACGGCGCCGAGAACGACATCGCCGTCGTGCGGCTGGACGATGTGGCCGCCGGCGCCCGGGCCGCGCCCGCCGGCGACGGCGACGGAGATGGCGACGACGATTCGCCACGCGCCCCCGGCCGCTCGGCGGTGATCGGCCTGATCCCCACCGGCTGGTACCCGACGGCCGTCGCCCTCAGCCGCGACGGCCGCCGCATCTTCGCCGTCAACGGCAAGAGCAACACCGGTCCCGTTCCCCACAACTGCCGCGCCAACGCCGGCATCGACCCGCACCACGACGACGCCTGCAAGGCGACGAACGAGTACGTCTGGCAAAAGGAAGTCGCCGGCTTCCTCGCCCTGCCGGCGCCGGCGCCAGCGACGCTCGGCGCGCTGACGCGGCAGGTCGCGCGCAACAACCGCTACCTGGCCGAGGATGAGGGCGATGCGGCGACCTTCGCGTTCCTCCGCCGCCACATCCGTCACGTGATCTACATCGTCAAAGAGAACCGCACCTACGACCAGGTGCTGGGCGATCTCGAGGTCGGGAACGGCGACCCGCGCCTGACGGTCTTTCCGCGCGCCATGACCCCGAACCAGCATGCGCTGGCGCGCCAGTTCGTCGACCTCGACGCCTTCTTTGACTCCGGCGAAAGCTCGAACACCGGCTGGAACTGGACGACGGCGGCGCGCACCAACGACTTCACCGAGCGCGAGGCGCCGGTGAACTACGGCGACCGCGGGCTGCAGTACGACCAGGAGGGCGACAACCGGCAGATCAACGTCGGCTACGCCACCTCGGCCGAGCGCGTGGCGGCGAACCCGGCCTCGCCGGCCGACCCGGACATTTTGCCCGGCGCCCGCGACGTGGCGGCGCCGGATGGCCCGGACGCCGACGAAGGGCGGGGCTACATCTGGGACGCGGCGCTGCGGGCGGGCCTATCGGTGCGCAACTACGGCTTCTACGGCGACTTGAGCCGCTATGCCGACCGCACGCCGGCCGACCAGCGCATTCCGCGCGAGCGCGACCCGCACGC
>DATGKF010000005.1:0-18583 GCA_035294785.1 Caulobacteraceae bacterium
GCGGTGACGGCCACCGGCACCTTCTCGACCGAGGCCTCGCGCTTGTTCGCCACGACCAGAACGTCGGCCGAGTTGCCTTGCGGCGCCGGCGCCGCGGCCGCGGCGGCCCCGGTTTGCGCCTGCGCCTGCGTGGCCCAGAGGCCCGCGACCATCGTAACGGCGACGAAGGACGCGCCGCACAGCAATCCATGCTTCATGACTAGTTAGCCTCCCCAGGCGAAAGCCGCACCCGCACTGGCGGCGGGATTTAGGCTTGGCGATATGTGACGCGCCGGAAACAGATGTTGCAACGGAAAAATCACCATCCATTCCGTCGCGTCGGTAAGGGGTTGCCGGCTGCTGCCGGTAAGCAGGGCTGCCTTTGGGGAAATAGCCCAGGCTGCTCCGATATTTAGACCGCCCGCTCGCCGTTCAGCATGCGGCGCATGATCGGGCGCGCGGGGATGCGGCGGGCCACCACCTCGAAACCGAGGCGGGCGAACGTCGAGGCGAAGCCGGTTCCGGTGGCGCTGGGCGAGCGTTCGCGGTCGAACGGATAGGCCTCCAGCGCGGGGGCGCCGGCGCGCCGCGCGGCCTCGACCGCGGCCTCGATCAGCGCCGCCGTGACCCCGGCGCGGCGATATCCCTTGCGCGTGTAGAGGCAGGAGAGGGCCCAGACCGGCAGGTCGTCGACCGGCGCGAGGCGCCAGGCGCGGGCGAGCTCAGGCAGATCGGCGCGCGGGCCGACCTGGCACCAGCCGACCGGCGTTTCGCCGTCGAAGGCGATCAGGCCCGGCGGCGGGCCGGCCTCGACGACGGCGCGCAGGCCGGCGCGGTTCTCCGCCGCGCTGCGGCCGCGATAGTGGCGGCCGATCCGCCAGTACATGCACCAGCAGCCGCGTGCGCCGTCGGGCATCACCTCTTCCAGCGCCGGCCAGAGCGCCGGGGAGAGCGGGCGAACAGTCAGCGGCACAAGAGGGCGTCTCCTCAGGCGCGAGGCGCCGAGCGTCGCGCAAAGGCCAGCGGGCGGCAACCGCGGCCGCTTGCGTGAAACTCCGTTATAAGTTACGTAATCGGTGACGGAAGGAGGGCCGTGGATGGCCGACTTCGTGGAATCGCTGGGCCTGCCGCTCTTCGCCCACCGGCTGCGGCGGCTGTCGGAGTTGCTGGTCGAGGCCTGCGGCGCCTGGCTGCCGGAGGCCGGCGTCACCGCGCCGCCGAAGGCCGGCTCGACGCTGCTGCTGCTCGCCGCCGCCGGCCCGCTCACGGTCACCGAAATCGCCACGGGCCTCAGGCTCACCCACCCGCTGATCGTCAAGCTCACGCGTGAGCTCGAGGGGCTCGGCCTCGTCAGCGTCGTGCAGGACCCGGAGGACGGGCGCCGCCGACCGGTGTCGCTGACGCCAGCGGGACGCCGCCAGGCCGACCGCCTGGCCGAGGTCAACCGCGCCCTGGCCGCCGCCTACGGCGACCTCTTCACCGAGGCCGGCGTCGATGCTCTCGCCGCCATCGAACGCCTCGAGGCCGCCCTCGCGCGCTGCGACTTCGGCGCGCGGTTGGCCGCGCTCGCCCCGCAACCCGCCGAATAGGAGCCGCCCATGCGCCGCCGCACCCTGATCCTCGCAACCGCCGCCGCGCTGGCTGCGCCGCTCACCGCCTTCGCCACCCGCGACCATCACGTGCGCCCGAGCTTCCCGGCGCCGAAGGTTTCGGGCGCGCCCGGGCAGACGGCGATGCTGTTCGCCGGCGTCATGCCGGTCGTGGCGGCCACGATCGACGGGAAGGGCCCGTTCAAGCTCGCCATCGACACCGGCTCGCCCGGCTATCTCAGCCTGAACGCGCCCATCGCCCAGGCGCTTGGCCTGAAGGTCTCGGGCAAGGCGATCCAGGTCGATCCCTCCGGCCGCAACCCGGTGACGATGGACCGCTACAAGCTGGATGCGCTGGCGATGGCCGGGCTGACGTTCCACGACCTCGAGGTCGAGGGCATGCCGGCGATCGGTGGGAAGGCGCCGCCTTTCGACGGCATTCTCGGCATGAACCTGTTCGACGCCCACACGCTCGTGCTCGACTTCAAGGGCAAGGTGGTGGGCGTCAGCACCGCGCGCCTGCCGGCCGCCGACGGCGCGGCCGTGATCGCCTATCCGCCCGGCCCGCTGATCCAGCTGCCGGTCGCGATCGGCGGAACGACGCTGCAGGCCCATCTCGACACCGGCCAACAGATCGCCGGGCTGATGGTCCCGACGACCGCGCTGCCGCGCCTCGCGGTGCACGGCGAACCGCGCAGGCTGGGCGTCGCGCACACCGTCAGCGAGGCCTACGACCTCTTCGCCGTCGGCATCGACGCGGCGGTGAAGGTGGGCGCAACGCCGCTGCCGGTGACGGAGGTCGCCTACCCGACGGTCGTGCCGGTCGCCAACATCGGCGCCCGCGCGCTCGCCGGCATGACCGTCGCCATCGATCGCCCCTCGCGCACGGTTCGCCTCCAGGCCTAAGCTTGCCCGGGTAGCGGCCGCAGGGGCCGTCGGTCGGGGGCGCGCGGTTGTTCCACGCCTGGGAGAACTTCTATTTCCTGGTCGGCTCGGCGGCGGCGGGCCTGATCGGCCTGCTGTTCGTGGTCGTCACGCTCACCTCGAACGTCGATCGCACCGCCGCGCTGCGCGGCTCGCGCCTCTACATGATGCCGACCGTCTTCCACTTCGCCATCGTGCTGACCGTCAGCGCCGTCGCGGTGGCGCCCGGCGTCACGCCGGCGCTGAGCGCGATCGTGCTCGGCCTGCTGGCGCTGGCCGGCGTGGCGAACGGCGTCGTGACCTGCGTCGGGATTCGCCGCGGCGTGACCGGCGCCAGCGAGCCGCGTCACTGGAGCGACATCTGGTTCTATGGCGTGGCGGCGCCCGTCGTCGACCTCGGCCTGCTCGTCGCCGCGGTGGGGCTCTGGCGCGAGGCGGCATGGGCGGTCAGCGCCGTCGCCGTCCTTCTGCTCGTCCAGCTCATTCTCGGCATCCGCAACGCCTGGGACCTGGTCACCTTTCTGGCGCCCGGTCGCAGCGGACCCGGCAGCGCGCCTTAGCGGGTGTCGTCCGCCGGCGTTTTCGCTGGCGCGGCGTCTTCGCTGTCCAGGAACACATGCCGCTCGGTGATCGCGTCCGGATCGACCCAGCCTTGGGCTTTTCGCTTGTCCAGCGGCGGGGGTGTCACGGCGTCGGCTGATGCGGGTCTCATGCTGCGGCCTCCATCTTCCCTGGTGGAGCGGCCAGCTTGGCCGTCGGTTCCGTGGCGCCCCGACGATTCCGTCCGAAGCGCCCAAAAGGCCCCGCCCCGACTCGGGCTATGCAGCGTGCACGGCGAAGAGAGGGAGCAAGCGCCCATGGCCATCGACCGCGCCTTCGAGGATGTCCGCGCCTTCCACCTCGCGTTCGGCGCGCCCGCGCCCGACGGCCCGGGGCCGCTCGAGCGCGAGCGGGTGCTCGCCCGAGCGGCCTGGATCGAGGAGGAGGTGCAGGAGCTGCGCGAGGCGACGACCATCGCCGACCAGGCCGACGCCTTCATCGACGTCATCTATTTCGCCGTCGGCGGCCTGGTGAACATGGGCATCCGCCCGGGGCCGCTCTGGGACATCGTGCAGGCCGCCAACATGGCCAAGCTCTGGCCGGACGGGCGTCCGCGCTATCGTGACGGCGACGGCAAGGTGATCAAGCCGCTCGGCTGGGAGGATCCCGGGCCGAAGCTGGCCGCCGAAATCGAGCGCCAGATCGCCGCGGCCGAAGGGCCGGTCGCCCGCCGCGCATAGAGATTGTCCTCGATCGGGCGAGCGATATCAAAGACTCGGCGCATCTCCACCTCCGCTCATCCCCGCAGCGGGGACCCAGGCTTTTTGGTGTTGTTGCTCGACCGGCCACGTTTCGGCGGTTCAGATCCAGAAGCAAAAAACACCTGGGTCCCCGCTTTCGCGGGGATGAGCGGGTAAGGGCCTGAAGCGGCGGCGGTGGCGTGGCCGTCGATAGAGGGCTAGCGTCCGCGTCTCGCTCGGGGGAGGGCGAAACGATGGCTGACGAGGACGTCGAAGTCTGGTCGGACGGAACCCAGCAAAGGCTGCCGGGCGCGGCGCCGCCGCCGGGCTCCGCCCCGCCGCCAGCCTACGCGCGACCGGCCGGCGGCCTGCCGGTGTGGGCCATGGTCGCGGGGGGCCTGGTGCTTCTCGCGCTGGTCGGCGTGCTGGCCGTGGTGCTCATGCGCAACACGGGCGGGAAGACCCGGCCGGCGCAGGTCGCCTCATCGGCCGCGTCCGCCGCCGCCAGCGCCGGGCCCGCCGCCGCCGGCCCGCCGATGACCCTTCAGGCCGCGGCCGCCCAATTCGGCCTGAGCGGCGTCTGGGCCGTCGACTGCAGCCAGGCCGTCTCGGAAAACAACAGCTACGAAACCATCGCCGCGGCGTCGGACGGGACGCTCAGCGACGTCATCGCCAGCGGGCCGACCATCGTCGACAACAAGTACCGCTGGGACTCAGGTCACCTGATCGGCAGCGACCAGATCGCGCTCGACGGCGTCTTCGTCAACGACGGGTCGGCGATGCACGTCGTCATCCAGCGGGCCGGGGACGGCCGCACGCACGTCCTCTCGGCGATCGACGGCGCGGGCAAGCAGCAGGTCGTCAACGGCGCTTTCCCTGGCGGCGGCGCGCCGCCCTGGCAGACGAAATGCTCCAGCGGCTGACGGGCGTGCGCTAGCCCTACGCCGCCCCGGCCACGCTTGATGAACGGGCGACAACGCGCGGCTCCGGTTCCGTTCAGCGGGGCGGGCGCATTGTCCGCGGCATGACGTGATGGAGGAGCGAAGGAACGCTCTTTCGACAGCGCCAGGGCGGGCGGCCCAATCGGGGGCTCACACGGTCCGCCAGACACGAAAGACGAAGGACGTGAAAAAGATTCTGATGACCGCGGTCGCCGGCCTCTCGCTGGTCGCCGCCCCGCTCGCCGCCACCGCAGCGCCGTATCACGGCTCGCACGGTTTCAGCGGCGACTATCGTCGCGGCGACAACGGTCGCGACAACGGCGCGGGCGTCGCCATCGCCGCCGGCGTGTTCGGGCTGATCCTCGGCGCGGCGCTGGCGAACTCGGCCGACAACCACCAGGCCTACGAACAGCGCGGCGACTACGGCCGCTACCAGCAGGCCGACTACGGCTACCAGGGGGCCGACTACGGCCAACGCTGCGCCTGGGTCGCCCACCCCTACACCAACGGCTGGGGCCAGACCCAGTACCAGGAAGTCTGGACCTGCCGCTAACGCGCTAAAGCCCCTTCCCCCTCGCGGGGAAGGGGTTCCGCTTTTTGACCGCCAAGTTCGCCAAGGACGCCAAGGGTGCGCCATGCAGACCTCGGACTCCTTGGCGGGCTTGGCGTTCTTGGCGGTCAAATGACCAGGTCCCGCTTTGGCTTCGCCTCTGCTTCGCAGTCGCGGGGGTGAGCGGTATTGTTAGGGCCGCCGCGCCTAATCCTCGAAGCCGACGAAGACGACGGCGTCGTCGACGGGTTTGCGCCGTGAGACGACGGCGTTGGCGGGGAAGGCGTCGTCGGGCCAGCCCATGGCGACGCAGATCATGATCACCTGATCCTCGGCGATTCCCGCGTGCTCGCGCACCACCGGCGACTGCATGATCCCCTGGCTGTTGACCACGCACCCTAAGCCCCGCGACCAGGCGGCGTTGACCAGGGCGTTGGTCACCGCGCCGCAGTCGAAGGGGCCGATGTCGCCGCCGTGGATCGAGCGGTCGTAGGTCACCACAACCGAAACCGGCGCGTCGAACTGGCGAAAGCCGCGCAGCACCCAGCCCTGCCGCCCCTCTTTGTCCTCGCGCGCGATGCCCATGGCGCCGAACAGCTGCTTGGCGATCTCGATCTGCCGCTCGCGGTGTTCGCCGGCGTAGGCGCCGTGGCCGCGGAACTCGCGTGAGTCCGGCACGCCGGCGAGGTTGCGCTCGGTGTTGCCCGCGCGGATGCGGTCGAGCGGGGCGCCGGAGACGACGTAGAAGTTCCACGGCTGGGTGTTGAGCGAGGAGGGCGCGCGCATGGCCATCTCGATGACCTCGCGGATCAGCGCCTTCGGCACCGGCTTTCGCTGGTAGCCACGGATGCTGCGTCGGCCGAGGACGACGTCGTCGTAGGACGGCGATGAACTCACGGGGGGCGTCTTCCTTGAGGCAAACGGCGCGAAGCGCCGCGTTTGCCCGAAATCCGCGCCTCGCTCCAGCCCCGCTTAGGCCGGCGCGTACTCGTCGCGGCGCCTGGGCCACTTGGGATAGGCGGCGTTGTTGCGGCCCTCAGGCGTCAGGTCGAGGTAGTGATTGGTGGTGAGGAGGGCGTCGAGGCCGCGGGCGTAGGTCGAATAGGTGTGGAAAATCTCGCCGTCGGGGCCGCGCCGGAAGACGCTTATCCCCGGGAACTCCTGGCCCGGGTCGCCGCCGTCGATGCTGATCGGACCATAGTTGTAGTCGACGCGGCCGGAGGCGACCTCGCCGGCGCCGAACGAGACGTTGAAATCGAAGTTGAAGTCCGACCCGAGCGACGAGACCCAGGTGAACCGCCAGCCCATCCGCGCCTTGTAGGCGTCGATCTTGGCGAGCGGGGCGCGGGAGACGGCGAGGATGGTCGTGTCGTGTTGAGCGAGGTGCGGCGCCGGCCCGTCAATATGCTCGGCCTGGAACGAGCAGCCGGGGCAGGCCGCCTCCCAGTCCGGCCCGTACATCAGGTGGTGCACGATCAGCTGGGCCTTGCCGTCGAAGAGCTCGGCCAGGGTCCTCGGCCCGTCGCCTGTGTCGAACGTGTAGCTCTTCTCGACTTTCACCCAGGGCAGCGCCCGCCGCTCGGCGGCCAGCTTGTCGCCCTCGCGCATGTGGGCCTTCTCCTTCACGAGCAGGTCGATGCGGGCCTTGGTCCATTCATCCTGGGAAACGACGGGGTGCATGGGGATCTCTCATACCGATTGCAAAGTGCAATCAGGCTAGTCCTTGGGCGTGGGCGGTGCAAGCGGCTGATCCGGCAGCTTCAGGGTCCAGTCGGCGAGCGTCTTGGCGTAAAGGGCCGGGTCGATCGCGTGCATGGCGTGGCCCATCTGCGGGAAGGAGTGGTAGTCGAACCGCTGGCCAGCGGCTTCGACCAGGCGGCGCACCTGGGCGATCTGCGCATCGGAGATGGCGCCCATGTGGAAGCCGGTCTCCTCGTTGAAATGGCGCATGTGGTGGGTGAGGAGCACCGGGACCTTCACCGCCGCCAGCATGCGCGCATGGTCGCAACTGGCCGCCCAGGTCCCGTTCCAGAAGGCGCGGCCCCACTCGGGATCGTACTCTTTCAGGTTCTGCGGCGGCGCGGCCGGCGGGCGAAAGCCCGCCATCGCCGGCGGCAGCTCGCTGGCGGCGTTGGCGGCCATGCCTTCCCAGTCCCCGACCGCCCACTGGTCGCCCAGGTACTTCGACCACATGGCGAACATCGGCCCGATGGACTGCTTGATCGAATGTCCGTAGGCCGGCGTGGTCTCCGAGCCGAACAGCGGCGGGTCTTCGTAGACGGCGGCGCGGACGAGGCCCGGCGGCGCATAGGCCGAGAGCCAGGCCGACAGCACCCCGCCCGATGAGAGCCCGCTGACGATCACCGGCCGGCCGATCACGCCCTGGACGAAGCGCACCAGGTCGTTCCCCATGTTGTCCAGCGTGTAGCGGCCGGGGGTGCGCCCAGAGCGGCCCTGGCCGCGCAGGTCGACCGCGAACGCCTGGAAGCGGTCCTTCAGGATCCCCATCGCCGCCTCGTAGCCCCACCAGCTCTCGGTCTGGCCGGGGATGAGCAGCAGCGCGGGGCTCTTGGCGTCGCCGACGACTGCGTAGTTCATCTGGAACTCGCCGGTGTCGAACAGCTGTTCCGGATAGGCGTGCGGAACGTAGGTTTCGTCCGGATTGTGTGGACCGTAGCGACCAGGCATCGGCGGGCTCCCTTCGGGCAGCGGCGGGGCGGGCCCAGACGTGGCGCGCCGGCCGGCCGGAGTCCAGACGCGGCGCTTGCCGGCGCGGGCCCGGGCCTGTTTGCTGCGGGCGGCGCCGGCGTTGCGCTGGCGAGGAGGCTTGGAAGGGCATGGCGAGGGAGGCCAGGAGCGGCCGCGCGCCGCGCCCGTTCGACGCGCGGCGCGACCACATGCGCGGCGGCGGGCGCGGCCGGCACAGCACCGTCGTCCTCTACGGCGACTTCCTCTGCCCCTACTGCCGCAGGCTGCGGCCGGTGTTCGCGCGGCTGCGCCAGGGTCTGGGCGATCGGCTGGCCTACGTCTTCCGCCACTTTCCGAACGAGCGGGCGCATCCCGGCGCGACGCTGCTGGCGATCGGCGCCGAGGCGGCCAGCCGGCAGGGCCGCTTCTGGGAGATGTACGACGCGCTCTACGAGCACGAGCCGCCGCTCGACCGGCGGGCGCTGATGGAGATCGCCGCCTCGCTCGGCCTCGACATGGCGCGATTCGAGCGCGACCTGGCGGACCCCAAGCTCCGCCGCCGGATCGACGACGACCTCGCCGAGGGCCGCAGCATCGGCGTCACCGGAACGCCGACCTTCTTCGTGGACGGCCAGCGCTACGACGGCGCCTGGGAGTTCACCTCCATGCTCGAGGCGATCGAGCGCCCGGTCGGCGCGCGGGTCCGCCGCACGGCCAGGGCGTTCGCCAACCTGCCGGCGTCGGCCGGGATCGCGCTGCTGCTCGCGGCGGCCGCGGCGCTCATCCTCGCCAACAGTCCGCTGGCCGGCCTCTACCACGGCCTGGTGAGCGCCCGGTTCGGGATCGGGCCGGCGGCGGGCGGCGGCCTTTCGCTCAGCGTCGCCGAGTGGTGCTCGGAAGGGCTGTTGGCCGTCTTCTTCCTCATTCTCGGGCTGGAGATCCGCCGCGAGGCGCGGGCGGGGTCGTTCGCCGACCGGCGGGTCGCGCTCGCCCCGGCGCTCGCCGCGGCCGCCGGCGCCCTCGTTCCGGCGGCCGTCTATATCGGGCTGAATCCGGGAGCGACAGCGGCCGGCTGGCCGGTTCCGGTCGACACCGGCATCGCGTTCACCCTCGGCATCCTCGCCCTCTTCGGGACGCGCGCGCCGGCGGGCCTGAAGCTGTTCGTCGCCGCCTACGGGATCGCAGACGACCTCATCACCATGGTCATCCTCGCCGCCTTCCATCCGCGCGGCGTCCACGCCGAGTGGCTGTTCGCCGCCGTGGGCGCGCTGGGGGCGATGGGGCTGTTCAACCGCTGGCGCGTCTACGCGGCCTGGCCCTACGTGCTGGCGACGATCGGGCTCTGGGTGGCGCTGCACCAGGCCGGCGTCGGTGGGGCGCTGAGCGGCATCGCGCTGGCGGCCTTCCTGCCGCCCCGCCCGGCGCCGCAAGCGACGCCGCTGCTGGCGCAGGCGGCCACCGCGCTCTCCGAGCTGGAGCACGCCGAGCGCGAGCTGAAGAAGGCCGGCGAGGGCCGCCGGCTCGACCAGGAACCGGTGTGGGACTGGGCCAGCCGCAACCTCTCGGCGGCGGCGGAACGGCTGTTGTCGCCGGCCGAGCGCACCGAGCGGGCGATCGAGCCGTGGTCGAGCTATGCGGCGCTGCCGCTGTTCGCCTTCACCGCCGCCGGCGTCACGCTGGCCGCCAACTTGGGTCAGCCGCCGGCGCTGCGGGTGTTCGCGGGCGTCGCCGTCGGCCTCGCCATCGCCAAGCCGATCGGCATCGTCGGCGCCGTCTGGCTGGCCGAGCGGGTGAAGCTCGCCGTGCGGCCGGAGGACGCCCGCCCGCTCGCTTTCCTCGGCGCGGCGTGCCTCTGCGGGATCGGCGACCCGCTGTCGCTGCTGCTGGCCGACCAGGCGTTCCCGGGGAGCCCGCTGGCCGCCGCGGCCAAGATCGGCGTCCTCGCCGGCTCGGTGGTCGCCGCCGGCCTTGGGGCGCTGGCCCTGCTCCTCAGCCGCCCGCCGGTCACGGAAGGCTGACGACGCGCTCGATCGGGATATCCATTGGCAGAGCGACTCAGAAGATCGCCCTTCTCCCCCAAGAGGGAGAAGGGATGCCGGACGCTGGCCCCGGTCGAGATCTCGTGGCTAGCTGAGCGTAGGAGGTCTTGATCCATGTCCATCGCCGAGCGTGTCGCCGACCATCTTCATCCCGCCATTGCGGCGCTCAAGGCCGATCCGGCCGGCGCTGCGGCGTTCTGGGAGCGGGTGGCGGTGGAGAAGGCGCCGTTGATCGAGGCCGATCCGGAGCGGCCGGGCTTCAGCCTGGTGACGTACGTCTTCCCGCTGCCGGAGGGGGCGAAGTATGTGGTGGTCTCGCCCGGCTTCGGCGAGGCGAAGGACAACGTGTTGGACCTGATCCCCGGCACGAACGTCTGCCATGCCGCCTATCGCTACCGGAACGACGTTCGGGCGACCTACGGCTTCATGGCCGACATGCCGCTGATCGACATCTGGCGGGCCACGGACGCGGAGCTGAAGGCGTTCATGGACGTGATGCTGACGGCGGTCCCCTCGCCCGACCCGCACCACCGCGAGTCGTTCACCAGCCGCGCCGGCGAGGGCCAGCCGGACAACGTCGCCTCAATCCTCAGCCTGCCCGATGCGCCCGCCCAGCCGTACGTGGCGCGCCGCGCGGACGTCCCGCACGGCAAGGTCGACCGCACCGACGCGTTCGCCAGCCAGATCCTGGGCAATGCGCGCCGCATCTGGGTCTACACGCCGCCGGGCTACGACGCCGACGCCGCGCCGTATCCGCTGCTGGTCGCCTTCGACGGCGGCGGCTCGCTGACGCTGACGCCCATCCACCGCATCATCGAGAACCTCATCGCCGAGGGGCGCATCCGGCCCATGGTCGCGGTGTTCGTCGACAACCCCACGGCCACCTCGCGCAACGACGAGCTGCCCTGCAGCGAGCCCTTCGCCGGCTTCCTCGAGACCGAGCTCATCCCTTGGGTGCGCGAGCGCTACAACGTCTCGGCCGATCCGGCGGACGGGTATGTGACCGGCGTCAGCTACGGCGGCCTCGCCGCCATGTGGATGGGCTACCGCCTGCCGCACGTGTTCGGGAACGTCATCGCCCAGGCGCCGTCGCTGTGGTGGGGGCCGGGATTCGACATGACCAGGGCCCTGGGTTCGCAGACGTACAAGGAGGGCTGGCTGGTCGACCAGTACGAGGCCGCGCCCAAACTGCCGCTCCGCATCTGGCAGGAGATCGGCCTGATGGAGCACCCGGAGCGCATGATCGAGCCCAACCGGCGCATGAAGGCGGTGCTGGAGGCGAAGGGCTACGACCTGACCTACAGCGAACCCGCCGGCGGCCACGACTACGCCCTCTGGCGCGGCACCATCGCCGAGGCGCTGGAGACCCTGGCGGCGCCGATCGCGGGTTAGAGTCCGACAGTCCCTAAACCCGCTCATCCCCGCGAAGGCGGGGACCCAGGTGTTTTCTCTCCAAGCGAAGCTGGCGCGGCGCCGCCGAATTTCGACCGCTAAGGACGCCAAGCTCGCCAAGGAGTCCGCGGCTGTCAGGGTGTTCCGCAACCTACTTGGCGATCTTGGCGAGCGTGGCGGTCCAAAAAAGCCTGGGTCCCCGCGTTCGCGGGGATGAGCGGGAGTTGGTGCGTACGCGGAGCACCCGGTAACGCATCGCCATGGGAACGAGCGGGGCGTTTGGTTGTTTATCGATCGGGCGGCGGGACGAAGAGCGCTGCCTTTTGTCCCGCCGGATCGGCCCCGGATGGCTCTCCGCCGCGGGGCAAACGGAGGCGACTTCAGAGATGATAAACATAAAGAGAAGCGCTGCGCGGCTGTCTGTGGCCGCGGTGGCGGTCATGGGCGGCCTGGGCCTCAGCGCCTGCGCCACGCAGCAGTACGTCGACCAGCGGATCGACGAAGTGAACGCGCATATCAACGCCGTGGACGCCAAGGCGTCGGCGGCCGACCAGAAGGCCGACCAGGCCCTCAGCGCCGCTCAAGGCGCGCAGGCGGGCCTGGCCCAGACCAACCAGCGCATCGACTCGCTCACGGCGACGGTGAACGGCCTGCAACAGGCGCCGCCTCCGCCGCCCCGGCGGCCGCGCGGCTGACGAAGATTAACGCGAAGCTTCCGCCTTTGGCGGAGGCTTCGCCGAGTTCGATGTCCATTCGATTCGGGGGAGCCGCGTGAGCAGGTTCGGTGATCGGCGAGCGGCGTTGACCGCCCTGGCGCTCGGGCTCGCGCTCGCGCTCCCCGCGCCGATGGCGTTCGCCCAGGACAAGCCCGCGCCAGCCGAGCAGAGCGCCGCGCCCGACGCCCCGCCGGCCGCTGACGCCGTGCCGGCCTTCGCGCCGGCCGAGCCGCAAGGGCGCCCGCCCTCGGGCGTCGCCGCGCGGCTGGCCGACTGGGTCGCCGCCACCGACGACAACGGCGGCCGGCCGTTCATGATCGTCGACAAGCGCGGCGCGCGGGTTTTCGTCTTCGACGAGGTCGGCGAGTTCTTCGGCTCGGCGCCGGTGCTGGTCGGCCTCGCGCGCGGCGACGACTCGGCGCCCGGCATCGGCGACCTCAAGTTCTCGCAGATCAGCGACGACCAGCGCACCACGCCGGCCGGCCGGTTCGTGGCCTCCTTCGGCCCCTCGGCCGGGCACGGCACGATGCTCTGGGTCGACTTCGCCGACGCCATCTCGCTGCACCCGGTGATGAGCGTGAATGCAGGCGAGCATCGCCAGGCCCGCATCAAGTCGGGCGATCCGAACCAGCACCGCATCAGCTACGGCTGCATCAACGTGCCGAAGGCCTTCTACGACGGCGTGGTGCTGCCCGCGCTCGCTGGCGGCAGCGCCATCGTCTACGTGCTGCCCGACACCAAGCCGCTCGACGCCGTCTTCCCGGTCTTCGCCGCCGCCCTCTCGGGCAAGGGCGAGCCGCGCCAACAGGTGAGCATCGAAGACCCGCTGTTCACGCCGGTCCCCGACCAGCCTTGAGGCCGGGGCCGCCCGCGAGCGACGGGCGAGCCGAACCCTGACTAGGCCGGTTCCTTCGTCATCGCCGCCTGGGCCGCGCGCGCCAGGAAGCCCGATCGGGTCAGGCCGTGACGTTCGGCGAAGCGGTCGATCTCGCCGAGCACGTCTTCGGGGAGCGTGATGTTGATCCGGATCGCCTTGGCGGGCTGGACCGGGGCGGCGATGAGGATGGCGACCCCGTCGCGGTTCTCCGCTTCGGCCATGACGCCCTCGAGCGAGGACGGCTCCGGCAGCGGCTGTCCGTCTTCGAGCAGGCCTTCGATATGCAGGGCCAGCGCTTCGGCGCCCATGGCGCGCGCTTCGTCGAGGTTGGCTCCGGCCGAGATGCAGCCGGGAAAATCCGGGAACGAAACCCCGTAGTCGCTCCCGGGCTCTTTATGGATCAAGGCGATATAGTGCTGCATCGGCGCCTACCTCAGTTTCAGCCCCGCTTGGCGCTCGATGGACCGCAGCGTTCCAGGCGGGATGTCCTTCTTCGGATGCGGGACGGTGACGAGACCGGCCTTCGCGGGGTGGCGGTACTGCTTGTGAGAGCCCTTCTGGCGGACCTCGACCCAGCCGTCAGCCTCCAACGCACGAAGCACGTCCCGGCTATCCATGTGTGTATTTATACACACTCGCGGCGGTCGGCAAGGGCTGAAGCCCGTGCGACGCCTCCAGAGTCAGGTGAGATCGGTGAACGGGTTCATGGCGATGTCCCAGACGTGGCCGTCCGGGTCGGCGAAGGACGCCTCGTACCCGCCCCACTCGGCGCGCTGCGGCGCTTTCAGCGGCGTTCCACCGGCGGCGAGGCCCTCGGCGTAGACCTCGCGCACCGCGGCCTCGGTCGGCACGTTGTGCGACAGCCCGACGGTGGAGAACCGCTGAGCGCCGGCCGGCAAGTCCATCAGCGGATCCTCGCTGGCCATGAGCGAGAGCCAGCTGCCCTCCAGCTCGAGCATGACGTAGGTGTCGCCGTCCGCGTAGTTGTGCGTCGGAAACCCCAACCCGTCCCGATAGAAGGCGAGCGCGCGCCCGATGTCGCTGACGTGCAGGCTGACGATGGAGACTTTCGGTTTCATGGGGCCGAGCCTACCGCCGTCGCCGCGCGCCCGGGAGCCGGCCTGGCCATCATGCTGACAGGTTCGTGCGGGCGCGCACGCGCCGTCTCCGCCCGCGGGGTCGCCGCGGCGTCGATGCGAAGCATCCTGGTCTGGCGTGGACCGCCTCGAGCGACCCAACAACAACAATAAACAACAACAATAACAACAGTTCGTCGCCGGCGAGACGAGGCTCGCCAACCAGGAACGCTTCACATCGTACGCCGCGGACTGAGGGCATTGAACCACGGCCGGACGGGCGCTCAGGGAAACGCTTAGCGCCACGCCCGAGGGGGCGCGCGCGGTCGCGCTCAGCGACCGGCGGCGGCCGCTTGCAACGCCTTGTCCAGCGTGACGAGTTCGGCGCCGAGCTGTCTCGCCAGCCAGAGATAGCTCGCGTCATACGCGGTCAGGCCGGTTTCCAGCGCGAGTGCGACCACCGCGTCCGCATCGACCGCGACGTCCTCGACGCCCAGCTGGCGGCGCAGGGCGAACCCGGCGCGCAGCGCCTGCCGCTGGCCCGGATGGCGGCGGCATTTCACGCGGCAGACGTTGGCCAGCTCGAACGCCATGAGCGGCGGCGCCGCCAGTCGCGCGTCGGCCAGGCGCTCGGCGACGGCCTCGCCGTCCGGTTCGCCGAACAGCAAGGCGGCGACCGCCGAGGCGTCGACCACCTTAGTCGCGGTCACGATCGCCCCGCACGATGGCGGCGGCTTCGGCCGGCGTCCGCAGCCCGAGGCCGCGCACGGCCGCGAGCACGCCGCCGGCGGCGTTCGCCTCTCCATCGCGCGCCGCCGCCTCGATGATCGCCAGGAGCTCGCCCTGCAGCGATCGATGATGCCGCCGCGCCCGCGCCTTGAGCCGCGCGACCACCTCTTCGGGCGCGTTCTTGATGGAGAGGTTCATCAGTGGTTCCGATATGGCTCCAATATGGAACCGGTCTATCACGACTTCACCGAGCCCGAAATGCGTCATCGCGCCGTCGGCGCCAAATCGGTCATCTTCAAAAGACGTCGATGAGCCTGCCGCTATTGAGCGGGACGGCTTCTGTGTGTCCCGCGGCCGCCACGGCCGCTCGAACGTCCGGGCGGGCCTGGAGGGCGACGAGTCGCTCGTGGAGGGCGGCGGAGATCGGGGTCCTCTGCGCCACGCGCGCGAACGTGCTGAGGTTGATCAGCGTCTGCCCGCGTCGATCGGGATTGCGCAGCCCCACGATCATCGCGGCCGCAGCGGCGTCCAAGTCGTTGACGCAGAGCAAGGCCTTGATCCTCGCGCCGGGGTTGTCGGCCGCATGCGCCGAAAGGTAGGCGAGTTCGCTCGCGACCGCGGCCGTGCGGCCAAGCTGCTGGTCCGCGCACGCCCGCTCGGTGTGCAGCCAGCCGAGGCCATAGGGGCTGAGCTTATTGTCGAGTGACGCATCGAGCGCCTTCAAAGCCTCGTCCGACCGGCCGGCCAGATTGAGAAAGAGGGCCAGATTGATCACGTGACTGACGTCCGGCGGGACGCTGTTGTTCGGCCGCACGGCTGTGCGCTCGGTGGCGATGGCGTCGTCGACCCGTCCCATTTCCAGCAGGACGACCGCCTTGTCGCCGTAGATCCAGCTCAGCTTCTCCGGCTCGTCGATGAAGGCCGGCTTGTCGGTTTGCTTCGCCACGCGATCGAGCGCGGCGTCAGCCGTCGCCACCGCCTCGTCGTAGCGGTTGAGTGCGTCGAAGTCCCCAAGGGTCGCTTCCACCTCGCCGAGCAACTCCGGGTGCGCCGCCATTGTCGCCTGATCTTCGGCGAGTTTTCGTTCGGCTGCGGCCTTCAGGTCGAAGTGGTCTGGATGGGCCGCCACCGCGGTCGCGAAGCGGGCATCCAGCTTGACCTGCATGAGCATGCGAATGTCGCTGACCTTCGCCAGCACGGCGCCGGCGCGCTCGTTGTCGCCCGCGTCCACGAGCAGTTGGGCAAAGCGCAGCCAAAGATCGTCGGCGGACTCGCCCACCAGGTCGGGCCGATAGCCCCCCTTGTCGAGCGCGGCGAGCATGCGCTGCTCGAGTTGACGGTCCTTGATGCGCTCGGTTCGGTCGAGCTGCCGGTAGGCAAGGAGCGGCGGTGCGGTCAGCGCCTCCGGCGCCGCCACGGCGGCTTGTTCGAGAGCGTCGACGAACTCATCCGGCGCATTGCTCGCCATCGCCGCCGTAAGCCGAATCCGCCACGCTTCCGCGCTTGCTCCGGGGATCGCCGTGGCGAGGCGCGCATCGTCGAGCGCCTCCCGCAACAGGCGTTCCTGGCCGGCGCAGCCCGCGGCGAGGACAAGCACGACGCCCCTGAGGTCCGGGCCTGCGTCAGCGAAGGCCGGGCTGGCGATCACCTGGCGCGCGACTGGAAGCACGGCGTTGCAGTCTCCGGAGTTGCGCGCCGCATCCAGCTTCCCAAGATTGACCGCGAAGTCGGCGGAGGGGTCATCGGCGCGCGCCGGCCATGCCTGTAGCGCCAGGCCGCCAGCCAGCAGCGCGAACAACAGACGCTTCATGAGAATGCCCCCCGACGTCGACGTCATCACATCACCCCGACACGTGCAACCAGGGCGGTACGCCGCCGATGGTCGCGCCTCAGTTCGAGAGGTCGCTGACGAGGCCGAGGAGGAGCAGGAACACGAGGGCGAGGCCCATGAGCCCCAGGAGCGCGGCGTGGACCACGATGAGCAGCCAGTACCAGCGCGGGTGGCTGGCGCGCTCGATGCGGAGCGGCGGGACGATCCTGCGGTTCCGCAGCTCCCAGGCGAACGCCAGGCTCGAGCCGACCAGCGCGGCGAACGTGAGGGCGTCGAGGATACTCAGCATCACGCCCCGCTTCCTGTAAGGCCCCGCCTTGGCGCGCCGGCCTCTCGCGCCAACTGAGACGCTCGCCGCCGGGCGGTCAAGGCGCGCCGATCCCGGGCGAATCCTCTCCCCGCTTGCGGGGAGAGGGCAGGGTGAGGGGGCGGCCTCTCGGCGCGCGAACCGGCGCCGGCTGGCCCGCTGAACCGCCGCGGCCCCCTCACCCTGCCCTCTCCCCCGCGCAGAGCGGGGGCGAGGGTTCCAAGGGGTAAACGTGGACGCTCACCAGTTTCCGAGCGACCCGCCGTTGGCCCCGCGGCTCGACCGATAACGGTTTGTGTCCCCAATTGCCTCTGACGCGGGGTGCGTCTCGCGGTCAGTCCGCCGCCGACGGGCCGCCCGCGAGGTCGACGCTCTTCAGCCACGGCAGGCCGAGGCGGCCTTCCCCGACGGTCAGGCGCACAACGGCTGCATCCGGCATGGCCGCCTCGACCGCTTCCGGGGTGTCGATCGCCTCGATCGGCACGTCGAGACCCTCGCACACGGCGTGCGAGGTCGACAGGTCGACGGTCCGGCGCTGGCCCGGCCAGGCGCGGACCGCGACGTAGCAGGTGCGTCGCGCCGGATCGCGCTGCAGCGTCTCGCGCTTGGCGACCGCGGGCGCATCCCGCGTCGCGAGCGGCGCGCCATAGCCGTTGACGATCCCGCCGACCCCCAGGAGCAGGAAGGTGGTGCAGAGCGCCCAGCCGGCGCGGAACATCAGGTTTGCGCCGAGCGGGAGCCCGCGCGGCAAGGCGGCGTTGCGGATCACGACAAAGCTCGCCGCGAACAGCAACGCGACGGACGCAAGTCCCGTGATGTAGATCGCCTGGTCCGAGACCAGCGGCGGAAAGTCGCCGATGGTCGCCAGGCCGAGCAGCGGCCCGCCGAACAGATAGCCCAACTGGCCGGCCGCCACCGCCCATTGCCGCCAGGCGGGCTTGGCGGGATCGAGCGCGAACGGATCTTGCCCCCACGTCTCGCGGTAGGTCTTGGCCAGCGACGCCTCCCCGGAAAGTTGCGGCTTCTGGCGGCCATACAAGCTCCTAGGTTAGCGACGGGTTGCCTTGGGCGGGCCGCTCGAATCCTCTCCCCGCTTGCGGGGAGAGGGCAGGGTGAGGGGGCGGCCTCTCCGCGCGCGAACCGGCCCCGGCTTGCCCGATGAACCGCCGCGGCCCCCTCACCCTGCCCTCTCCCCCGCGAAGGGCGGGGGCGAGGATGCTCGTCGCTAGCCAGCGCGCCGATGAGCGGGCAAGGGTGCGGGATAGGAGACCCGTCCACATGCCCTTCGTCGACAGCGCCGGCGCGCGGATTCATTGGGAGACGCAAGGCGCCGGCACGCCCGTGCTGCTGATCATGGGGCACCTCTATTCGAGCCGCATGTGGCATCCGTTGCTTCCCGCCCTGGCCGAGAAGCACCAGGCGATCACCTTCGACAATCGCGGGACGGGCGAGAGCGACACGGTCCGCGCCACCACGGTCCAGCAGATGGCCGCCGACGCGCTCGCGGTGCTCGACGCCGCGGGGATCGAGCGCGCCCACGTCTATGGCGTCTCCATGGGCGGCGGCATCGCCGGCGAGTTCGCCATCCGCTACCCGGAGCGGGTCAGGTCGCTGGTGCTCGGCTGCACCATGATGAAGACGGAGGTCGGCGCCCGCGCGCCGCTC
>DATGKF010000006.1:0-7454 GCA_035294785.1 Caulobacteraceae bacterium
GAGCGCCCCACTGATACCGGTAGCCGATCGCGACCTTGCCCTCGTCGTAGTTGCTCTTGAACTTGTAGGAGGCGTTCAGGAACCCGCTCGAGTGGCCGTCGTGGCTGTAGACGTTCAGCCCGGCTCCCACTTCGCCGAAGACGCCCGAGAAGTCGTCTTGCACGGCGATCGGCGCGCCGCCGGAGATCAGCGTGACGCGGTTGTGTCCGTCGAACTCGTCCCAGACGCGCCCGTCGACCTCCAGCTTCACCAGATAGGCGTCGGTCTGGGCCAGAGGCGCGGACCAGCGCAGGCCGAGTGCGCCTCTGAAGCTCTGCTCGTTGCCGAACGCGAAGGTCGTGCCAAGGACGTTGGCATTGCCGATCTGGGTCGAGACATACGCCAGCGTGCCGATCGGCTCGAGCGTGCTTGCGCCAAGCGGAATCCGGTAGCCGGCCTCGAGCTGGCCGCCCCAGCTGTTCACGTCGACCGAGCCCATCATCGGCGTTACGCTGAGGCGGAGGAAGTCGCCCTTGATCTGGCCGTCGATAAACAGCGGCCCTTGCAGATAGGTGGCGTAGACCGACGCCGACCAGCCGTTGAAGCGGGCGTTGTCGAGGAACCTGGACCTGAAATCGAGATTGGACTGCACCCAGCCGACGGCGACGCCCAAAAGGCCGACGCCCGAGCCGAAATGGCCCGCGGCGTCGATGCCAGCGTCGATCTCATAGGTGTCCTGGTGGTAACCGAGGTTGAAAGTGAATCCCGCCGGCGGGTCGACGCTGTTCGAGCGTTGCGCCCAGTCACCCACCGCCTTGATCCAGACGCCGGGAGTGAATCCGCCCAGCGAGCCCGGCGCGAGCAGGCTTGAATCGCGCAGATCGGCCTGACGGTCTTCCCAGGGCGAAGCGGCGTACCAGATGGTCTGGGCGGCTGTGCCGAGCTCCGGTCCCTCGAACGCCAACGGGCCCGGCGAGGAGACCAGCACGGTCTCGTTCGGCAGGTTCTGGAGCGTGTAGAGCCAAGCGCCCTTGACCAGCCCCGGCGCGTTGGGGCCAAACGTGGCGAATCCGGTCGAGCCGGGCGCGAGGGTGAAGGTCGCCTGGTTCGCCGTGGCCCCCGTCGTCGTGACGAGCACGATCGGGTCGGCGACCGTTACGTGGCTGGCGACGCCGCCGCCGTCCAGCACCACGATCCCTCCGGTCCCGCTGGTCGAGGCGACGTTCAGCGTGTTGGCCGGCGCGTGCGGCCCCGCCAGGTCGGCGGTCGTCTTGAGCGTGCCGCCGTTGCTGACGAACGCCGTCTGCGGCCCGTTCAGTTGGATCGCGCCAGCGGCGCCGTTCGACAGGTCGATCGCGCCGGAATTGGTCAGGGTGGCCACGCCTGCGATCGTCAGTGTCGCCGGATTGCCGTCGGCGCCGACCTGCAGGGTTCCGCCGTTGCTGATCGTGTTTGTCCCTCCCGTGGCGTTGCCGAACTGGAAGGTCGTCACGCCCGTGGTCTGGATCGTCCCGGCGTTGCTCAGCGTGTCGGTCGTCGTGCCGTTGCCGGCGCCGAACACGTCGGTCCCAGAGGTCTTCCAGAGCCCTCCGGCAAGGACGTTGACGGCGACGGTCGAGGTGTTGCCGACCGTGCCATTGCCGCTCAGCGCGCCAAAGTTCACGTCGCCGATCAGCGTGCCGGAGTCGTTCACCGTCACGGAGCCGAAGTGACTGGTCGTGTTGCCGTCGAGGATGGCCAGCCCGCCGGGCGAGCCAGAGATCGCCTCCACCGTCGATCCGGCCCCGATCGTGATGGTCGAAGTGGTGTTGGCGAGGGTGTTCTGAACCGAGATCACCGGGTTGGTGGCGTTGCCGATGCCCGAGACGACCGTCGAGCCTGAGAGGGTGATGATGTTGTTTCCAACGGCGCTCGTGAGTGCGATCGCCGTACCGTTGCCGCTGGTGATCGTACCGCCTGACGCCGTGACCGACGCGTTGCCGGCGCCGGCGGAATAGACGATGCCGGCGGCGTTGCCGTTGATCGAGCCGGCCGTCTGGACGATGCCGCCGCGCAGGGTGCTGTCGGCGGTCACGAGGACGCCGATGTTGCCTTTGATCGCCCCGCTGTTGACGACCGCGCCGGTCACGGTGCTGCCGCCTTGCACGAGAATGCCGGTCTTGGCGGTGATCGGGCCGCTGTTGCTGACGTTGCCGGTGATGGTGGACGCCTGCGTCAGCGAGCTGAAGGCGTTGGCGTTGTCGATCAGGATGCCCGCGCCCTTCGGGGCCGAGATGCAGCCGGTGTTGGCGACGCCGCCGGTGATGTTGCCGCCGAAGACCGCGACTCCGTTCGAACTGAAGGCGCCCAGGCCCGTGGCGGTGATGTTGCCGGTGTTGATCACACCGCCGACGGGGGCTTTGGCGAACAGCGCTTTCGTGTTGACCACCACGATGCCGTTGCCGGCCGCGGTGATGTTGCCGGTGTTGATGACGGATCCACCGACCGTGTAGTTCTCGACCAAGATGCCGCTCAGCGACTTGGCGACGATGAGGCCGCTGTTGCTGATGTTGCCGGCGATGATTCCATGAGGGAACGCGGCGTTCGCGCTTAGACCGATCCCGAATCCAGCGGTTATATTTCCGCTGTTGACGACAGAGCCGCCCACGGACGCGCCCTGGACAAATATTCCCAGGTTCGTCGACCCGTTCGTGTCGATGAGCGTCCCGGTGTTGATGATGCTGCCGGTGACGTTGCCGCCGTTGACGACCGAGAGGGCCTGGAATCCCGAGGACGACACGAGGCCTTTGTTGACAACGTCGCCACCGACCGAGGCGTGGCTCACATTGATGCCGGCGGCGTGGGCGCTCGGCGTGATGTTGCCGTTGCTGATGACTGAGCCGGCGATCGTGACGCCGTTCGGGCCCAGCCCCGTGATTCCGTCGATATCGATGCCGACGCCCGGGCCGGTGAGGTTGCCGTTGTTGATCACCGAGCCGCCGACATAGGACTCCCTCACGGTGATGTCCGAAGCGTTGCCGGTGATCACGCCGTTGTTGATGATCGAGCCGGTGACGGTCGCGCTGAAGCCGACGATCGTCGGTGGGCTGCCGTGGGACCCGGCGCCGACGTTGATCCCGTACTGGGGCGCGATGATCGAGCCGTTGTTGGTGATGTTGCCGACCAGCGTCGTGCCGTTGGTGACGACGCTGATGCCGCTGCTGGTGCCGGCGAAGAGCGGGGGGTAGGGCGTCGTTGCGTGGATCGACCCCGTCGACTCGTTGATGATGTCGCCGGTGTTCGAGGCGCCGTTGTTGTAGCTGATGCAATTGATCGCGCCGGCGTTGTCGACCCCGCCGGGCGTGTTGTTGAACGCACATTGCGCCTGCGCCGCCTGCGAGACCAGCGCCAGCGCAAGGCCCGAACTCGCGCCAAGCAAGACCGTGCGCAGCTCATGCGAGCGCGCGCACCACACCTTTGTTGATGGGAACATCGAGTGCCCTCCAGCCCTTTCGATACGCGTGGTCGACCGCCCGACGCTTACGTCGTCAGCGTGTAACGCCCATGTGCGTTCCGAAACATGCGGCGATCTCGGACAGGTGTGTTTTCGTTACCACACCCGCCCTGGTCCGGCCGGGCTCTCAGCCTGCTCCGAGCGCCGCCAGCAGCGGCGCCAAGTGTTCCCCGTACGCCCGCCACCGGCCGACCGAACTCGCGTAGAGCGGACGGCGCACCTGCGTGGCGCTGGCGGTTCGAACCGGCCGGTCGGTCGCGTGGAACGCGAGGCAGCGATCGTCCCAGGCCAGACCGCTATGGGCGACGATCCGGCGCGCCTGGGCGTCGAGATCGGCGACTACCTCTTCGTAGCGGACGTCGAGGACGCGGCCCGGCGGGAGCACGCGGCGCCAATGGGCCATCAGCCGCTCGTAGCGCCTGTAGTAACGGCCGAGTTCGCCCAGGTCGAAGGTGTGCTTCTGCTCGGCCACGAACAGCTTGGAGAAACAGGAGACGCAGGTATCGACCGGGTCGCGGACGCAGTGGATCATCGTCGCGTTCGGCAGCGCGAGATGGATGAGACCGGCGAAGAAGTAGTTCGACGGCATCTTGTCGGTGATCCGCTCGCTGTCCGGCGCCAGCGCCCGTAGCCGGGCCAGATAGGCAGCGCCGATCCGTCGAAGCTTCTCCGCGTCGATCGAGGCCAGCGAGTCGGGGAATTGAACGCCGTTGCTCACCTCGCTGACCACCTCGTTGAACGTCGCCAACTCGCCTGCGCCATGAGCGCGCGGATGGCTGGCGATGATCTGCTCGACCAGCGTGGTCCCCGAGCGCGGCATGCCGATGATGAAGACGGGCGTTGGCGAGGGGTCGCCGCCGCCTGACCGCGCCTCGATGAACGCCGGGGTGAACAGCGCCTCGAGGCGGTCGAACAGGGCCATGATCCAGCCCTCGTCATAGTCGATCGTGGCCCGCTTGGCGGCGTTGGCGGCCAGCAGGTGGTCGAAGGATCGGTCGTAGTCCTTCAGGTCCGCGTAGGCCTTGCCGAGGGCAAACCCGATGTGCATCCGGTCGGGCTTCGAAAGGTCGTCCCGCGCCGCCAGCGCCTCCATCGCCGCCAGGTGCGGGTCGTGTGCATCGAGCCGCGTGCTGTCGGTGAGGTTGACGTAGGCCCCTGTCATCGTGGGGTCGAGCTCGAGGCAGGCAAGGAACGCCGCCCGCGCCTCGTCCAGGCGTCCCAGGTCCCGAAGGGCGTTGCCCATGTTGTTGTAGGCTTCGGCGAGGTCCGGTTTCAGCTCGAGCGCGCGCGCGTGGAGGGCCAGCGCGGCCTCCAGTTCGCCCCTGTCGAAGGCGACACGCCCGAGCTGATTGACCGCCTCGTGGCTGTCCGGCTCCAGCGCCAGCGCCCGCTCGGTTGCGGCTCCAGCCTCGCCGGTCTGGTCGAGGTCGAGCAGCACGGCGCCGAGGTGCAGGTGGAACTTGGCGCGGGCCGGCTCGAGCGCGATCGCCCGCCGCAGCAGGTCTGCAGCCTCGTCGAAACGGCGCAGGTCCTTCAACGCCAGCGCCAGGTTGTCGAGCGTTTCCGGTCCGTTCGGCGCGAGCTCCAGCGCCTTGCGGTAGACCGCCTCCGCCTCCTCGGGACGGCCCAGCTCACGCAGGCAGGTGCCGAGGTTGTTCCAGGCGTCGGCGAAGCCCGGTTGCAGCGCCAGTGCGCGGCGATAGGAGGGCTCGGCCTCATCGAAGCGCTTCAATCGCTGCAGCACGTTGCCGCGGTTCGAGTGCGCCTGATCGAAGTCGGGGCGCGCCGCGATCGCCTGATCGTAAGCGGCCAGCGCCTCCTCGTAGCGGCCGAGGTCGAACAGGGCGATGCCCATGTTGCTCGCCGCCGGCGCGTTGCCCGGATCGAGCGCCAGCGCCGCGCGGCCTTCGGCGATCGCCGCCTCGGGGCGGCCGGCCAGGCGGAGCATCTCGCCCAGATTGGCGTGATAGACGGCGCGGTCGGGCGCCAGGGCGACGGCGCGCTCCAAATGCTCGATCGCCTCGCTGGACCGCCCGGCGAGGTGGGCGGCGACGCCGAGCGCATGTGCGGCTTCGGCGGGGTCGGCGGCGGACAGGCTTGGCGTCGGCGCGGCGCGGCGAAGCTCGAGCGCGATCGTGGCGGCGGCAGCGGCGGCGCGCGCCTCGTTCAGCGCCTGGTGGGGGGCGAGTTCGTCGAGATGGCCGGCCGCGGCCCTCGCCAGGGCGCGGCCGACGCGCCTGGCGACCGCGTTCCAGGGCTCGCCGTCGCGCTGGCGGAAAAGCCGCATGGTCGGATACCAAGGGCTGTCCTCGCGACCGGTCAGCCAGCGCCAGTCGGCGACGGCTGGGGTGAGCAGCCACACCGGCTTGGCAAGCGCGCCGGCCAGGTGGGCGACGGCGGTGTCCACCGTGATCACCAGGTCGAGCGCGCTGAGCGCCGCCGCCGTCTCGGCGAAGTCCAGGAGCTCGTCCGATAGCGGCTCGACCTGGGCGCGCGCCACTCGCGCTTCGGCGGCAGGCTCACCGGCCTGCAGGCTCACGAAGGCGGCGCCGGCTGTTTTCAGGACCGGCGCGAGCGTTGCAAACCGGATCGACCGCCCGGCGTCGTTCACGTGTGCGCGGTTGCCGGCCCAGGCCAGTCCCACGCGCACGCCGGACAGTTTGGCGAGGCGCTCGCGCCAACGGGCCGCGGCGTCGGCGGGCGGGGCAAGGTAGGCGCCGCCGGCCGGGATGGTCTCCAGCCGTGTGCGGAAGCGGCGCGGCAGATCGAGCAGGGCCGCATCGAAGTCCGCCTCCGGCGCGGCCTCGCCGTTCGCGGCCAGGCGCACGCCGGGGAGACTTTGCTGCAGCAGGCGGACCAGGGGCGCCGGTGCGCGCAGGCTGACGCTGGCGCCCAAGGCCTGCAGCAGCGGGATGTAGCGAACGAATTGCAGGGTGTCGCCCAAGCCCTGCTCGGCCGCGATGAGGATGCTGCGCCCCGCGAGCGGTTCACCGCTCCAGGGCGAGCGCGCGGCCGTCGCGCCGGCCATCTCGCTCGACCCCGCGCGCCAGGCGTATTCCTCCCAGCCCTCGGCGAAATCCCCGCGCATCAGCAGGAGCAGGCCAAGCCCGGTGTGCGCGTTGGCGTGTCCGGGCGCGAGCGCAATGGCGCGGCGAAGCGCGGCGGCGGCGGCGTCGAAGCGGCCGGCGTGATGCAGCGTGGTTCCGAGGTTGGCCCAGGCGTCGGCGTAGGTTGGCCTGAGCGCCACGGCGCGTTCCAGCGCGGCTTGCGCGTCGGCATAGCGCCGGAGCGCGTGGAGGGCGTTCCCAAGGTTCGAGTGAGCTTCGGCGAACGCGGGGTCGGCCGCGATCGCCCCGCGGTGCGCCTCGACGGCGCCGGCGTAATCGCCGCGTTCGTACAGCGCCACGCCCAGGTTCGTGAGCGCTCCTGGCATGCCCGGAGCGAGCGCCAGCGCCCGCCGGGCGGCGGCCTCCGCGCCGGCCGGATCGCCGACGCGGCGCAGCATTTCGCTCAGGTTGGCGTGGAATGCCGCGGCGTTAGGGTCCAACGCAATCGCGCGACGGACGTGGGCGACCGCCGCCTGAAACGCTCCGCTTTGATAGGCCGCGACGCCCAGCGCGTGCTCGGCGTCGGCCGGGCGTCCGGCCGCACGCAACGCGGCCGCCTGATCGGAGACCTCAGGCGTTGGGATAAAGGCGCCGCTGCCGGTGTCCTCAGCCAAGAGCCCGTCTCATAGCGAGCATCCGCGCGGCGTCAATCGGGCGAGCGCAAGCAAAACCCCCGCCGGATTGTCCGGCGGGGGCTGAGAGGCGAGCTTCGGGGTTTGTGGCGTCTAAGGCCCGAAGTTGATGTCGATGGTGGATCGCCTGTTGAGCGGTTCCTTGACGCCGTCGGGTGTTGGGACGGCGAGGTCGGTCTTGCCCTTCCAGTCGACCTGCAGGGTTGACTGGGCGACGCCCTGGGCGACGAGCGCATCGGCCGT
>DATGKF010000007.1:0-50165 GCA_035294785.1 Caulobacteraceae bacterium
GCCGTCAGCCGCGCGAGATGGAACAGCGCCATCGTGTTGATCTCAAAGTTGCGCTGGAGAACCTCCGCCTCGATCTGCGCGAAAGTCCCGAACGCGCCGCCTACGGCGTTGTGGATAGCCACCTTGGCGTCGCCGAGGTTCGCGAGCGCGCCTTCCAGCTCAGCGGCGTCGGCGACGTCGCACGGCACGGCGATTGAATCCGGTATCTCCTTCTCCAGCGCGGCGAGCCGATCCGCATTGCGGGCCAACATCGCCACCCGATAGCCGCCCGCGGCGAAGCGGCGCGCGATCGCGGCGCCCGTGCCCGGTCCAACGCCGGTGACAATGGCCAGCGGCTTCATGCTGCACGCCGCAGGCTGGCGCGGACGAACTCGAGACGGTCGTTGCCGAAGAACATGTCCTCGCCCACGAACATGGTGGGCGCCCCGAAGACGCCGCGCTCGATCGCGCGCTCGGTGGCCACATCCAGCGCTCGGTCAAGAGCAGGATCGTCGATCCGCGAGGCGACGTCCGGGCCACTGACGCCGGCGGCGCTCAGAACAGCCGCCACGTCGGTCGATGAAGTGAGCGGCGCCCCGGATCCCCAGTAGGCATGGAAGATCGCGCCGACCGCCTGCGGCGCCAAGCCGAGCTCGTCCGCCGCCAGCGACGCCCGCAGGAGCCGGCGCGGGTCGATTTCGGCCGCTTGCGGGTGGCGTTGTAGGGGAACCTGATAGATCGCCACCCATCGCGATAGGTCCGCGCTCAGGTACCGGTTCTTGGCCTTGCAGGAGATGCTGGTCGGCACGTTGCCGACCCGGTCCATCAGCCCGAGAATCTCGAACGGGCGATAGAGGACTTCGACGCCCAGCCCGTGCAGCTGGCTCTGCGCCAGGTAGGCGTAGGGGCTGCGAAAGTCGAAGTAGAACTCGAGAGCGGCCATCGTTGGGGTTCCTCGCCGGAAGAGCCTATCGGCCCTGAAAGACAGCGGGGCGTCGCTCAACGAAGGAGCGGATGCCTTCAGCGGCGTCGGCGGTGCCCATCACCCGTTCCTGGATTGCCGGAACCGCATCGACGGCGGCGCGCTCACCGGCCGCGGTGAACGTTCGGCCGGCCTCCTTGGTCACCTGGATTCCGAGCGGAGCATTGGCGGCGATGAGCTGCGCGATCTCCATGGCGCGCTCGACCTGCCGGCCGACCGGCACGACCTCCTGCACCAGTCCAATGCGATACGCCTCCTCGGCGCCGAACTCGTCGCACAGCATCAGGTGGTACATGGCGTTCCCCCACCCGGTTCGCGTGATGTAGCGAAAGTGAGCCCCGCCCAGCGGCGCGATGCCGCGCTTGGCCTCCATCTGGCAGAAGCGCGTCCCCTCGGCCGCCACGACGATGTCGCCGGCGAGCGCCATTTCGATGCCGACGGTGAAGCAGATGCCCTGGACCGCCGTGACGAGCGGCTTGCGGCAGCGGTTGCGCATCCCGAAGGGATCGATGTGGTCGTCGGGGATCGGAGCCGGTGTCGCGGTCGGCCCGAAGAACTTCGGCATGTCGAGCCCGGCGGTGAAGTTGTCACCCTCGGCGCAGAGCACCCCAACCCATAGCTCTGGATCTCGGTCGAGCTCGGTCATGGCGGCGGCGAGCTGGACCATCATCTCCGGCACGAAGGCGTTCCGCTTGGCCGGATTGTCGATCACCATCTTCAGGATGCGCCCGTTGCGCTCGCTGCGAACCTTGCCTTCCACAACGGCGCTCTCGCTCATGGCGTCTCCCCGCCGCCGACGCCTCTAGGGTCGGCAATCTGTATTATGTTCGTCATCCAGGACAATGATAGCTATAATGCTGTTCGTCAACAGAGGAGTCGGCTTGGATGGGGCACTCACAGTCCGAGAAGGCGGCGAACCGCGAACGAATCCTAAGCGCGGCGTCGCGTCAGATGCGCCGCGATGGGTTGGAATCGGTCGGTGTCGGAACGCTCATGAAGAGCGTGGGCCTCACCCACGGGGGCTTCTACGGACACTTCGGAAGCCGCTCTGCGCTCCTCGCAGAGGCCTTGGAACGCGCGCTCCTGGAGGGCGAGGCAAAGGCGAAGGTCCAGGACTCGGACCGGCCGCAGACTTTCGGCCACATCGTCCGAAGCTACCTCAGCCGCACGCATCGCGATGCCCGTGATAGCGGATGCGCCATTGCGGCTCTCGTTTCTGACGTCGCACGGGCGGACGCTTCGTCGCGCGATGTCATGACCGACCACATCGAGGGATTCATCGCATCGGTGTCTGAGGCTCTTGGGGGGAACGAGGAGGCGGCCATCGTCGCCGTCAGCGCCATGGTCGGCGCGCTCGGGCTCTCCAGGGTGGTAACGGATCCCGCACTTTCAGATGCGTTTCTGAAGTCCGTGCGCGATCATCTTCGGGCGCTCGATGTCGGGGACTAGCTCTGCGTCGCCTGGCGCGATCAGGCCGCTGACGAAGCGCCCCGGGCCGCTCTCCTGTTCTCCAGCAAGGTCCGCCGGCGGATTCGTCTTCGAAGCGGCGTGAGCCGATCGGGTTGTCTGGCAGGGAGCTTAGAGCGGCAACCGCAGCGCCTTCGCGAAGGCCGAGGGGGTTTCGTCGGCCGCGCGGGCGAGGGGCAGCCAGGTCAGCTCCGGAACGCGGCAGTCGGCCTCGGCCGCCCAGACCTTCAGCGTCAGCGTGAAATGGGTGAAGCCGTGCTCGACGGCGCCGATGCGACGCCAGTCGGCGGACGCAGGCGCGGCGGCCATCGCCTCCGCATGGGTCGGCGGGCGGGCGCCCCACGCCGTCGTCGGCAGGCCGAGCATGCCGCCGAGCAGGCCCTTCGGCGGCCGGCGCACCAGCGCCACCTCGCCGCCGCAGCGAAGCAGGAACACCGCGCCATACCGATGCGGGCGATCGGCCTTCGGGCTCTTGCGCGGATAGGTCTCCTGGACGCCGAGAGCGCAGGCTCGGCAGTCGCCCGCCAGCGGACAGCGGTCGCAGAGCGGCGCTTTCGGCCGGCAGATCATCGCGCCCAGGTCCATCAGCGCCTGCGCCCAATCGCCGGGACGGCTCTCGCTCACGAGCGCGCCGGCGAGGTCCACCAGCTCGGGCTTCGCCGCCGGCAGCGGCGTCTCGACGGCATAGAGCCGGGCCATCACCCGTTCGACATTGCCGTCGACCACGTTGGCCGGCTGGTCGAACGCGATCGCCGCGATCGCCGCGGCGGTGTAGGCGCCGATCCCCGGCAGGGCGCGCAAGCCGGCCTCGGTCGGCGGGAAGACGCCGCCGTGCTCGCCCGCCACGACCCGCGCGCAGGCCAGGAGGTTGCGGGCGCGGGCGTAATAGCCGAGCCCGGCCCACGCCCCCATCACCTCGCCATCGTCGGCGCCCGCCAGCGCCTCGATGGTCGGCCAGCGCTCGAGGAACTTGCGGAAGTAGGCGGTCGCGTGCGGGACGGTCGTCTGTTGCAGCATCACCTCGGACAGCCACACCCGGTACGGATCGGGCCGCTCGCCGCGCCTTCGCGCGGCCGGCGAAACCCGCCACGGCAAGGCGCGCGCGTTCAGATCGTACCAGTCCAGCAGCCGGCGGCGCATGGCCAGCGGTGATACACGCAAAGCCCCTCGCCCGCGCGGACGCATCGGCTAAGATGGCCGCCTCGTCATGCCGCGTCCCCTGCCGACATCCGCCGAAGCCGCCGCGATCCTGGCCCGCAAGCGAACGCGGCCGGCCAGGCGACCGCCGCCGCGGGCCGGACTGCGGCTGTCAGGCCTCGTCAAGACGCTGGACGAGCGTTTCGGTCAGGGGCCGGAGACTCTGGCGGCGCGCTGGCGCGAGATCGTCGGCGAGACGCTCGCCCGCCACACCGAGCCCGCGCGTCTCAGCCGCCCGCGCAAGGACGCCGGCGCGGTGCTGGAGCTGAAAGTCGAAGGCCCGGCCGCCGCGCTCATCCAGCACCAGGCGCCGGACATCATCGCACGGGTGAACCTCTTTCTGGGCGCCGGCGCCGTCGAGCGCCTGCGTGTCGTCCAGGGCCTCGTCCGCCGCGATCGGGCCCTGGCCGGTCCGTCCCGCCGCCGCGCGCGCGGCCCGCTCGACGCCGCCGACGAAGCCGCGCTGGCGGCCAGCGTCGATCGCGCCGAGAATCCGGCTTTGCGGGACGCACTGATCCGCCTTGGGCGCGAGGTGATGCGCCGCGAACAGGAGCGCTCATGAGTTTCGCCCGCCGCCCCCTCCTGCTTGGCGCCCTGGCCCTCGGCCTCGCCGCCGCCGCGCCCGCGCTTGCGGCGCCAGCCATGGACGTCGACATGAGCATGGGCGCCGCTGACGCGCCGATCACCGTCGTCGAGTATGGATCGGCCAGCTGTCCGCACTGCGCGCACTTCAACAACGACATCTTCCCGGCGTTCAAGGCCAAGTACATCGACACCGGGCGCGTCCGGTTCGTGTTCCGCGAGTTCCTCACCCAGCCGGTCGAACTCGCCGCCGCCGGCTTCCTCCTGGCCCGCTGCGCCGGCAAGGATCACTACTTCCAGGCGCTCGATGCGGTGTTCCACGCCCAGGCGCACATCTACGAGACCCACGACGCCGCCGGTCCGCTGTTCGCCATCGCCAAGCAGTTCGGCATGAGCCAGGCAGACGCTGAAGCCTGCATCAACGATCCGGACGCCCAGCGCGCGCTCAACGCCCGCGTCTCCGGCTTCGCCAAGACCGACCATATCGACTCGACCCCCACCTTCATCGTCGGCGAAGAGCGGCTGGAGGGGGTGCAGACGCTGGCGCAGCTCGGCGACGCCATCGATCGCGCTGCGGCGGCGGCGCGGCGCCATGGCGACAGCGCGGCCAGACCGCATTGACTTGCGCCCAGAACGGCGCTTCCGCTTGTGGCGCCCGGCCTGGGCGGGGACTCAAGAATCGCGCTTAACTCGGCCCTCGCCGCTACGCGGTCGGCCGCGAACGACGGGAAACGCCATGCGCCTGCCATACCCTCGCCATGTCCTGATGGTCGCGCTGGTCGCGGTCGCGCTCGCGGCTTGCGGCAACAAGAACGGCGGCGCCGTCACCAGCGACGACATGAGCATGGGCCCCGCGAACGCCAAGGTCACCGTGGTCGAGTACGCCTCGGTCGCCTGCCCGTTCTGCGCCAACTTCAACAACACCGTCTTTCCGGCCTTCAAGGCGAAGTACATCGACACGGGCAAGATCCATTACGTCTTCCGCGAGATGCTGGTCGGCAACGACGCCGAGGTGACGACCGCCGCCGCCGGGTTTCTGCTCGCCAGGTGCGCCGGTCGGGAAAAGTACTTCACCGTGGTCGACACCATCTTCCACGACCAGGAACAGATGGCGCAGTCCGGCGACGTGCGTGGGACGCTGCTGCGCATCGCCCAGTCGACGGGCATGAACGAGCAGCAGTTCAATACCTGCATCAACGACGAACAGGCGCTGAAGGCGCTGAACGACCGGGTGCAGACCTACTCGACGCGCGACAATATCGAGTCGACGCCGACGTTCGTGATCAACGGCAAGAAGATGGACGGCGCGGCGACCCTTGCCAACCTCGACGCCGCCATCGCCGCCGCTCAGGCGAAGTAAGGCCAGCGCTTGCACTTTCAGAGGCTCCGCCTTTCGGGCTTCAAGTCCTTCGTCGAACCGACCGAGTTCCGCATCGAGCCGGGCCTGACCGGCGTCGTCGGTCCGAACGGCTGTGGAAAGTCCAACATCCTGGAAGCGCTGCGCTGGGTGATGGGCGCGAACTCCGCCAAGGCGATGCGCGCCGGCGGCATGGACGACGTCATCTTCTCCGGCACCGGGCAGCGGCCCTCGCGCAACCAGGCCGAGGTCGTCCTGTCCATCGACAACGCCGACCGCGGCGCGCCGGAGCGCTACGCCAACGACCCGGTGCTGGAGGTGGTGCGGCGCATCGATCGCGGCGCGGGATCCACGTTCCGCATCAACGGCCGCGACGTGCGCGCGCGCGACGTCCAGCTCCTGTTCGCGGACGCCTCGACCGGGGCGAACTCGCCGGCGCTGGTCCGCCAGGGGCAGATCAGCGAGCTGATCGCCGCCAAGCCGCAGAACCGCCGGCTGATCCTCGAGGAGGCCGCCGGGGTCTCCGGCCTGCACGGGCGCCGTCACGAGGCCGAACTCCGTTTGAGAGCGGCCGAGGCGAACATGGCCCGCCTGGGCGACGTCGGCGGCGAACTCGAAACCACCCTCTCGCGATTGAAGCGCGAGGCGCGCGCCGCGGAGCGGTTCAAGCGACTCTCGGCGGAGATCCGCCGCCTGCAGAGCGCGGTGCTCTATGTGCGCTGGACCGACGCCGCCGCCGCGCTGGAGCGCGCCGAGGCCGAGGCCGACGACGCCGCCCGCGCTGTCGAGGCGACGACACGCCTCGCCGCTCTGGCGCAGACCGCGGCCATCGAAGCGGAAGCCGGCGTCGGACCGCGGCGTGATGAGGCGCAGGCCGCCGGCGCGCTGATGCATCGCCTGGCTATCGAAAACGACCGGCTGGAGCGCGCAGCCGAGCAGGCCAGGGCCGAAGTCGAACGACTGACGGGCGAGCTCGAGCGGATCGAAGTCGACCGGGCGCGTGAAGCCCACATCATCGAGGATGCGCGGGCCTCGCTGATGCGCCTCGACGGCGACCTCGCCACGCTCATGGGCGAGGCCGAAGCCGCCCCAGAGCGCCTCCCGGCGCTGGCCGAAGCCTGGCGCGCGGCCGACGCCGATCGCGCGACCGCGGACGCGGAGGTCGAACGCTTTGCCGGTCAGGTCGCCGAAGCCGAGGCCGAGCGCCGCGCCGCCCAAACCCGCGTCGCCGACGCCGAGAGCCGCCTTGCCCGCAACCGCCGCGCGCTCGAGATGGCCAGCGAGGACCGCGCGCGGCTGGGCGAGGGCGCCGACCCGGCCGCCGCGGCCGCGAGAGCCGCGCTGGATGAGGCGCTCGCCGCGGTCGACGCCGCGCGCGCGGCGCTCGAGCGCGCCGAGGCCGACCACGCCGCCGCCGCCGAAGCCGACTCGCAGGCCCGCGATGCGGCGCGCGCGGCCGAGGACGCGCTGGCCGCGCTGGCGAGCGAGGCCCAGGGGCTGCGTCGCCTGGCGGCCCAGACGGCCGACGCCGCCTTTCCGCCGGCGCTGGCGCAGGTCAACGCCGAGCCGGGCTACGAGGCGGCGCTCGCCGCGGCGCTCGGCGACGATCTCGACGCCGCGCTCGATCCGGCCGCGCCGGCGCACTGGTCGCGCGTCGCCGGCGCCCGGCCGCCCGCCTGGCCGGCCGGCGCAACGCCGCTTGGCCATCATGTGCAGGCGCCGCCCGAACTGGCGGCGGCGGTCGCCTTCACCGCCATCGTCGACAGCGCCCTTGGCGCGCGGCTTGCCGCGAGTCTCCCGCCGGGCGCCCGGCTCGTCTCCCGCCAGGGCGACCTCTGGCGCTGGGACGGATACGTGGCCCGCGCCGACGCCGCCCGGCCGGCCGCCATCCGCCTCGAGCAGCGCCGCCGCCTGGCCGAAGTCGACGCCGAGATCGAGCGGCGCACGCCCGCCGCCGCCGCCGCGGACGCCGCATACGACGCGGCCGCCGCGGCGCTCTCCGCCGCCGCCGTCAGGCTGCGCGAGGCCCGCGCCACCCTCCCGGCCGCCGAGAAGGCGCTTGCGGCGGCGCGAGAGGCCTTCGAAACCCAGGGCCGCGAAGCCGCTCGCCGCGACGCGCGCATTCAGTCGCTTGACGAAACCGTCGCCCGTTTCCAGGCCGAAACCGCCGAGGCCGAGGCGCACCTGATCGAGGCGCGCGCCGCCGCCGAGGCGTTCCTGGGCGCTCCCGACGCAGCGCCCCGCCTCGCCGAGGCTCGCGAAACCGCCCAAGCCGCCCGGAACGCCGCCGCGGTCGCCCGAGCCGCGCTCGACGCGGAGACGCGCGAGCGCGACACGCGCGCGCTGAAGATCGAGGGGCTCGCCCGCGACCGCGCCGACTGGGCCGGCCGCGCCGAGGCCGCCGCCGCGCGCAGCGAAGCGCTGACCAGCCAACGCACGCGCGCCGACAAGGCCATGAGCGTTGCGCGGGATGCGCCGGCGGCCGTGGAAGCCCGCCGCGCCCTCCTGCTGGACGAACTCGCCGAAGCCGAGGCCCGGCAAAGCGCCGCAGCGGAGGCGCTCGAGGCGGCCGAGACCGCGCGCGCGGCCGCCGAACGCGCCCTGCGCGCCGCCGACGCCGAGGCCGCGAGTGCGCGCGAGCGCCGCGCCGGCGAGGCCGTCCGTCTCGACGCCGCCCGCGAGCGCCTCGCCGAGGTCGCCGCCAACCTGCGCGAGGTGGCGCGAATGGAGCCGCATGCGCTGGGCGAGCGCCTGACGGAGGAGGCGACGGTGCTGCCCTCCGACCCCGCGCAGGTGGAGATGCGGCTTTCCAGCCTGGAGCGGGACCGTGAGGCGATCGGCCCCGTCAACCTTCGCGCCGAGGAGGAGGCGCGCGAATACGCCGAACGCCTGGACGCGCTCAAGCGCGAGACCGACGACCTGGCGGGCGCCGTCGCCAAGCTTCGTCGCGGCATCGAAACGCTGAACGCCGAGGGGCGCGAGCGGCTCTTGGCGGCGTTCGGGGTCATCAACGAGCACTTCCAGACCCTCTTCCAGACGCTGTTCGGCGGCGGCCAGGCCGAGCTCCGACTGATCGAGTCCGACGATCCCCTCGAAGCCGGGCTCGAGATTTACGCCTGCCCGCCCGGCAAGCGGCTGGCGACGATGAGCCTGATGTCCGGCGGCGAGCAGGCGTTGACCGCCGCCGCCCTGATCTTCGGCGTCTTCCTCGCCAACCCTGCGCCGGTGTGCGTGCTCGACGAGGTCGACGCGCCGCTGGACGACGCCAACGTCGAGCGCTTCTGCGACCTGCTGAACGAGATGCGACGGCGGACCGAGACCCGCTTCATCGCCATCACCCACAATCCGGTGACCATGGCGCGCATGGACCGGCTCTACGGCGTCACCATGCCGGAGCGCGGCGTCTCCCAGCTGGTGTCCGTCGATCTGCGCCAAGCCGAGGCGATGGCGGCGCAGTGAGCGAGACCGACCTCCCGGCCCTCGACGGCCCGCGCGTGCCGGCGCTTTCGGGCAAGGCTGGCGCCCTCGTCATCCTCACGCACGGCTACGGCTCGAACGGCGAGGACCTGATCGGGCTCGTACCGCACTGGCGCGAGGCGCTGCCGAACGCGGCCTTCATCTCGCCGAACGCGCCGGAGCCCTGCCCCGGCGCGCCCGGAGGCTACCAGTGGTGGGGGTTCGGCGGCGGCTCCGACCGCTCGGCCGGGGTCAGGCGCGCCGCGCCCATCCTCGACGCCTTCATCGACGCCGAGCTCGCTCGCCTCGGCCTCGCTGACGACCGCCTCGCCCTGGTCGGCTTCAGCCAGGGCGCGATGATGGCGCTGCATGTCGGCCCGCGCCGCGCCCGCCAGATCGCCGGCATCGTCGGCCTTTCCGGCGCGCGCATCGACGTCCCCGACGCCCCTGTGAAGACCCACCCGCCCGTGCTGCTCGTGCACGGCGACGAGGATCCGATGGTGCCGATCGAGTCCCTCTACCGCGCTCGTGAATCGCTCGAGCGAGACGGGTTCGACGTTCAGACCCACGTCTCCCCCGGCCTCGGGCACGGTGTCGACCTCGCCGGCGTCACGCTCGCCAAACGCTTCCTGGGCCGCGTGTTGGGTTAGATGGGCCGCTCACTTAGGCGAGCACGCGCGTCGGGTCGTAGCTGAGGATGGGGGCGAGCCAGCGTTCGGCGGTCGCGACGTCCCAGCCTTTGCGGCGGGCGTAGTCCTCGATCTGGTCGCGGTCGATGCGGCCGACGCCGAAGTAGTGCGCATCAGGATGGGAGAAATAAAGGCCGGAAACCGACGCCGGCGGGTTCATCGCATAGCTCTCCGTCAGCTCGATCCCGGCGTTGGCCTCAGCGTCCAGAAGGCGGAAGAGCGTCGCCTTTTCCGTGTGGTCCGGTTGGGCGGGATAGCCCGGCGCGGGGCGGATGCCGCGGAAGGTCTCGTCGATCATGAACTGCAGATCGAACGGCTCGTCTGGAACGAAGCCCCAGAGTTCCTTGCGCACGCGATAGTGCAGGGCCTCGGCGAAGGCTTCCGCCAGCCGGTCGGCAAGCGCGGACGAAAGGATGGCCGAATAGTCGTCGCCGGCGTCCTTGAAGCGTTTGGCCACTTCGAGTTCGCCGTGTCCCGCGGTCACCGCGAACGCCCCGATGTAGTCGGCGGGCCCGCCGACCGGCGCGATGAAGTCGGCCAGCGCCAGGTTGGCCCGCCCCGCGCTCTTGGCCATCTGCTGGCGGATCGTGTGCAGCCGCGCGCGCTGCGACGTGCGGCTCTCGTCCGCGTAGACGACGATGTCGTCGCCGTCGGCGTTGGCGGGCCACAAGCCGACCACGCCGCGGGCCTCGACCCAGCGCTCCGCGATCATCTTGTCCAGCATCTTGCGAGCATCGGCGTAGAGGTCGCGCGCGGCCTCGCCGACCACATCGTCGTCGAGGATGGCCGGGAAGCGGCCCACCAGTTCCCAGCTGGCGAAGAACGGCGACCAGTCGATGAACCGCTCCAGTTCGGCCAGGTCGTAAGGGGCGAAGGCCCGCGTCCCGAGGAAGCTGGGCTTCGGCGGCGTGTAGGCCGCCCAGTCGATGGCGAACTTGCTCGCTCGCGCCGCCGCGATCGGCGTGCGGGTCTTGGCCTCCTGCCCGCGGGCGAACTGTTCGCGGATACGGACATATTCGGTGCGGGTTTCGGCCTCCGCCTTCGGCTTCTCGGTCGGGGACAGCAGGCCGGAGACCACGCCGACGGCGCGGCTTGCGTCCACCACGTAGGTCGTCGATCCCGCCTGGTAGGCCGGCTCGATCTTGACCGCGGTGTGCGTGCGGCTGGTCGTCGCCCCGCCGATCAGCAGCGGAATGGAGAAGCCTCGCCGCTGCATCTCGCCGGCGACGAACACCATCTCGTCCAGCGACGGCGTGATCAGCCCCGACAGGCCGACGATGTCGACCTTGTTGGCGATCGCCTCGTCCAGGATGCGGTCGGCCGGCACCATGACGCCGAGGTCGATGACCTCATAGTTGTTACACTGAAGAACCACGCCGACGATGTTCTTGCCGATGTCGTGGACGTCGCCCTTGACGGTGGCCATCAGGATCTTGCCGGCCGCCTCGCGCGGCGCGCCGCCCTTCTCCGCCTCCATGAACGGCAGCAGCCAGGCGACCGCCTGCTTCATCACCCGCGCCGATTTCACCACCTGCGGCAGGAACATGCGGCCAGAGCCGAAGAGATCGCCGACGACGTTCATCCCGTCCATCAGCGGACCTTCGATCACGTGCAGCGGCCGCTCGACGCTGAGCCGCGCCTCCTCCGTATCCGCCTCGATATATTCCGTGATCCCGTGCACCAGCGCGTGCTTCAGCCGCTCGGCCACCGGCGCGTCGCGCCAGCCGAGGTCGGCGGTGCTGCCCGAGCCGCCCCGTCCTGTTTTGGCGTACCGCGGCGCGATCTCGACCAGGTGCTCGGTGGCGTTCCGATTGTGCTTCGGCCTGCGATTGAGGATCACGTCCTCGACCGCCTCGCGCAGGTCGGGGTCGATGTCGTCGTAGACCGGCAGCTCGCCGGCGTTGACGATCCCCATGTCCATGCCAGCGTCGACCGCGTGGTAGAGGAAGACCGCGTGGATCGCCTGGCGCACCGGCTCGTTGCCGCGGAAGCTGAACGAGACGTTCGACACCCCGCCGGAGACGCGGGCGTAGGGCAGTGTGGCCTTGATCCGCCGTGTCGCCTCGATGAAGTCGACCGCGTAGTTGTCGTGCTCCTCCATGCCCGTCGCGATGGCGAAAATGTTGGGGTCGAAGATGATGTCTTCGGCCGGAAAGCCCAGATCTTCCGTCAACAGACGATAGGCGCGGGTGCAGATCTCGACCTTGCGGTCGGCGGTGTCGGCCTGGCCCTTTTCGTCGAAGGCCATCACCACCACCGCGGCGCCATAGTGCAGGCAGCGCCGCGCCTGGTCGATGAACTTGGCCTCGCCTTCCTTCATGCTGATCGAGTTCACGATCGCCTTGCCTTGCAGGCACTTCAGCCCCGCCTCGATCACCTCGCACTTCGAGGAGTCGACCATGATCGGCACGCGGGCGATGTCGGGCTCGGCGGCGATCAGGTTGAGGAAGGTCGTCATCGCCTTGGCCGAGTCCAGCAGCCCCTCGTCCATGTTGACGTCCAGCACCTGGGCCCCGGCCTCGACCTGGCCGCGCGCCACCGCCAGCGCGGCGGTGAAGTCGCCGTCCGAAATCAGCCGCCGAAAACGGGCGGAGCCGGTGACGTTGGTGCGCTCACCGATGTTGATGAAGAGCGGACGCGTCACGCCAGTTCGAACGGCTCCAGGCCAGCCAGCCGCAACGCCCTTGGGCGTTCCGGGACCGCGTGCGGCGCCACGCCGTCGACAGCGCGGGCGATCCGCCGGATGTGCTCGGGCGTCGTGCCGCAGCAGCCGCCGAGGATGTTGACGAGCCCGCTCCTGGCCCATTCGCCGAGCATGCCGGCGGTGTCGTCGGGCCCCTCGTCGTAATCGCCCATCGCGTTCGGCAGGCCGGCGTTGGGATAGGCGCTGATCAGCGTGTCGGCCACGCGCGCCAGTTCGGCGATGTGCGGCCGCATCAGCTCGGCGCCCAGCGCGCAGTTCAGGCCGACGGCGATCGGCTTGGCGTGCCGGATCGAGTTCCAGAACGCCTCGACCGTCTGACCGGAGAGCGTGCGCCCCGAGCGGTCGGTGATGGTGCCGCTGATCCAGATGGGCAACGGCTCCAGGCCGTCGTCTTCCAGGTCCAAGATCGCCTTGATCGCCGCCTTGGCGTTCAGCGTGTCGAAGATGGTCTCGATCAGGAACAGGTCGACCCCGCCCTCGTGCAGCGCCAACGCCTGCTCGCGATAGGAGGCGTAGACCTCGTCGAAGGTCACCGAGCGCGCGCCCGGATCGTCCACCTTCGGCGAGATGGAGAGCGTCTTGTTCATCGGGCCGAGCGCGCCGGCGACGAAGCGTGGCTTGTCCGGCGTCTTCGCCGTCCAACGCTCGGCCGCCTCCCGGGCCAGGCGCGCGGCGGCCAGGTTCATCGCCCGCACCTCGCCTTCCAGGCCAAAGTCGGCCTGGCTGACGCTGTTGGCGTTGAAGGTGTTGGTCTCGGCGATGTCGGCGCCGGCGTCGAAGTAGGCGTCGTGGATCTCAGTGATGAGGTCTGGGCGCGTCAGGCACAGCGGGTCGTAGTCGCCCTTCAGCGGCAGCGCGTGATCCTTGAAGCGATCGCCGCGGAAGTCGGCTTCCACCAGCCCCTCCTTCTGCAGCAGCACGCCCCACGATCCGTCGAGGACCAGGATGCGCTTGGCGGCCGCCGCCCTGAATGCGGCGATGCGCTCTTGTCGCGTCATTGCAATACTCCCCGCGCGCCCAGGACGCGGCAGATTGCGTAGGTCAGCTCGGCGCGGTTCAGCGTGAAGAAGTGGGCGTCGCCGTAGCCCTCCTCCTCCAGCCTGGAGCACATCTCGGCCGCGACCGCGCAGGCGATCAGCTCGCGCGTGCCGGGGTCTTCGTCCAGCCCCTCGAACAAGGCGCCGAGCCAGCCGGGCAGCGGGATGCCGCAGCGCTCGGCCATGCGTTTCAGGCCCTTGAAGTTGGAGACCGGCATGATCCCGGGCGAGATCGGGATGGCCACGCCGGCTTTGCGCACCTGATCGGCGAAGCGGAGAAAGGAGTCGATATCGAAGAAGAACTGGGTGATGGCCCGGGTCGCGCCGGCGTCGATCTTCGCCTTCAGCACATCGATGTCGTGCGCGACCGACGGGCTCTCCGGATGCTTTTGCGGATAGAGGCTGATGCTGATCTCGAAGTCGCCAATCTCACGGATGCCGCGCGTCAGCTCGGTGGCGTTGGCGTAACCGTCCGTGCGCGGAACATAGACGCCGCCGATCGAGCCCGGCGGATCGCCGCGCAGCGCCACGAGATGACGGATGCCGGCGTCCCAGTAGTCCCGCACCACCTCGTCCACGTCCTCGCGGCTGGCGTCGACGCAGGTGAGGTGCGCGGCCGGCTTGAGGCTGGTCTCCTCGAGGATGCGGCGGACGGTGCGGTGGGTGCGCTCGCGCGTCGAGCCGCCAGCGCCATAGGTCACCGAGACGAAGCTGGGCTTGAGCGGCTCCAGCCGGCGGATGGCCGCCCACAGGCTCTCCTCCGCCTCCGGCGTGCGCGGCGGAGAGAACTCGAAGGAAACGTCGCGCTGGCCGGGCCGGGCCTCGGCCAATCGCGCGCCGGCGCGGGCGACGGGGCCGAGCGCTGTCTCCAGTCGGGCGATGGAGGCGCTCATGCGGCGCTCCTTTGCGTGTTCGCGGCCGGCTCGGCCGCCCAGATCTTCACGGTGAGGCCGTTCGCTCCCGCTGGAGGAAGCGCGATCGGCGTCGGGCATTTCAGCCCCGCGGCGTCCAGCCAGCGCGCCATCTCCTCGTCAGAGAAGCCCAGCCGGCGGTGCTGGTGCGCCTCGCGCAGGTATTCGAGCGCGTGCGGGGCGAAATCGACGATCAAAAGCTTGCCGTCGGGCGCGACGAGCCTAGCCGCCTCAGCCACCGCCGCGGCCGGGTCGGCCAGATAGTGCAGCACTTGGTGCACCACCACGAGGTCGGCGGAGCCGCCGGGCAGGCGGGTGGCGAAGACGTCGCCGTGGCGCAGCTCGCAGTGCGCCAGCCCGGCCTTGGCCGTCTCCTGACGAGCGATGTTCAGCATCTGTTGGGACAGGTCGAGCCCCAGCGCCGCCTTCGCCTGCGGGGCGAAGAGCCGCAGCATCCGGCCCGAGCCGGTGCCCAGATCGACGATGCGGCGGAATGGCCCCTTGCCCGCCGCGCTCAGGATGGCCGCCTCGACATCGGCTTCGGCGACATACAGCGAGCGCAGCTCATCCCAGCGGGCGGCGTTCTGGGCGAAGTAGTCGTCGGCCGCCTTCGCCCGCTCGGCGCGGATGGTGGAGAGCCTGGCCGCGTCGCGGGCGATCGCCGCATCCTGGCCCATCAGCGCGAACAGCTGGTCGGTGAAGGCCCGCTCCGGCCCATGCGTCGCCAGCCGGTAGAAGACCCACGCGCCGTCGGGAAACCGCTCGACCAACCCAGCGGCGATCAGCAGCTTCAGATGCCGCGACACGCGCGGCTGGCTCTGGCCGAGGATGCGGGTGAGTTCGGCCACTGCCAACTCCTCGCGGGCCAGGAGCGACAGGATGCGGAAGCGCGTCGGCTCTCCCGCCGCGCGCAGCGCTTCGACGATCTGATCGGCCGACAAGCTCATCAGGAGATATAAAGATATCTTTATATGATAGTCAAGTCGACATTCCCGACTCGGGAATCCGAGAAAGTTTCAAGCTTTACCGCAACCTCTCGCCGGCTCGTCGGTTACCCGCGACGTTGAACCTTCGCCGTTCACGCCTCTAGGAGATGCACCAGATGAACCGGACGATGCTGATCGCCTGCGTCGCTCTCGCCGGCCTCGCCGCCGGGACCGCGCAAGCGACGACCCACCACCGCCATGCCGCAGGGCAAAGCGCCGGCGCTTACGCAGAACCAAAGCAGCCGATCGCTTACACGAGCGTCCAGGCCTACCTCAAGGCGTCGCCCAAGCAGCGGGAGACGCGCGACTGGTCGCTGGCCGCCGCCACCGGTTCGAGCGTCAACACGTCGGCCGCGCTCGCGCCTCCGGCCCCGCCGAACACGGGCGCCGCCGACAGCGGCATGACCAACGAGACCCCTGGCACGGCGCCGACGCCACCGACCGAGAGCCCCGACACCGCCGCAGCGCCGCTGCAGCCGCCGCTCAACTCGACCTCTTCGCAGACCAACGCCCAGCCCCCGGCTTCCAACGCGCCGGTGACGCAACAGCCCGCGAACCCGCAGTAGACCTTCGGCGGCGACGAACGCCTTGACGAGACGGCGACGCATGGCCAATCCAGCGCCATGCGCCGCATCGTCATTCTCGGTTGCTCCGGCGGGGGCAAGTCGACACTCGCCCGGGCTCTTGGCGAGCGGCTCGGCCTGCCGGTCGTGCACATCGACGCCCTCTTCTGGGAGCCGAACTGGGCCGAACCGGACAACGACAGCTTCCGCGCCCGCCTGACCGCCGCGATCGCCGGCGACGCCTGGATCACCGACGGCAACTTCGTCGGCCGCACCTTCGACCTTCGCCTGCCCCGCGCCGATGCGGTGATCTTCGTGGACCAGCCACGCTGGCTCTGCCTCTACCGCGCGCTCAGGCGTTGGATCACCGGGCGCGGCAAGCGTCGGGCGGACCTCGCAGAAGGTTGCAACGAGAACTTCGACTGGGACTTCCTCGAGTGGATTTGGACCTTCGAGCGGAAAGCCCGGCCGCGCATCGAAGCGGCGGTCGCTTCCTTCGGCAAGCCGCTCACCACGCTGAAGGGCGACCGAGGCGTCCGCGAATTCCTCGCGTCGCTGACAGCGACTAGCGCGTGAACTTCTGGAATTTGATCCGGCTGGGGATCAGCGAGTCGGCGCCCAGGCGGCGCTTTTTGTCGTCCTCGTAGGCTTCGAAGTTGCCCTCGAACCACTCGACGTGGCTGTCGCCCTCGAACGCCAGGATGTGCGTCGCCAGCCGGTCGAGGAACCAGCGATCGTGACTGATCACCACGGCGCAGCCGGGGAAATCCTCCAGCGCCGACTCCAGCGCCTGCAGCGTGTCGACGTCGAGGTCGTTGGTCGGCTCGTCGAGCAGGATCACGTTGCCGCCGCCGGCCAGCGTCTTGGCCAGATGCACACGGTTGCGCTCGCCGCCGGAGAGCAGGCCGACCGGCTTCTGCTGGTCGCCGCCCTTGAAGTTGAACGAGCCGACGAAGGCGCGGCTTGGCACCTCGCGGCCGCCCACCTTCATCACGTCGAGGCCGCCGGAGATCTCCTCCCAGACGGTCTTTTTGGCGTTCAGCGCGTCGCGGCTCTGGTCGACGTAGGCGAGCTTGACCGTCTCGCCGATGCGGATCTCGCCCGCGTCAGGCTTTTCCTGGCCGGTGATGAGCTTGAAGAGCGTCGACTTGCCCGCGCCGTTCGGTCCGATCACGCCGACGATGCCGCCCGGCGGCAGCCGGAACTCCAGGTCCTTGAACAGCAGCTTGTCGCCGTACTCCTTCTCCAGGCCGTCGACCTCGATCACCACGTTGCCGAGCCGCGGTCCCGGCGGGATCTGGATCTGGGCGTAGGTCTGCTTCTCGCGCTCGGCCGCGTTCTGCAGCGCATCGAACGCCGCCAGCCTCGCCTTCGACTTCGATCGTCGGGCGCTCGGCGAAGAACGCACCCACTCCAGCTCACGGGCGATGGCGCGCTTGCGCCCCTCCGACTCGCTCGCCTCCTGCTGGGTGCGCTTGGCCTTCTGCTCCAGCCAGCCGGAGTAGTTGCCCTCGTACGGGATGCCCTTGCCGCGATCCAGCTCCAGCGTCCATTTGGTCACCTGATCGAGGAAGTAGCGGTCGTGGGTGACCAGGATCACGCATCCGGGGAAGGCTTCCAGGTGGTGCTGCAACCAGGCCACCGATTCCGCGTCCAGGTGGTTGGTCGGCTCGTCGAGCAAGAGCATGTCCGGCTTCGACAGGAGCAGCCTGGCCAGCGCCACCCGCCGCCGCTCGCCGCCTGAAAGCGTTGAGACGGCCGCCTCGTTCGGCGGGCAGCGCAGGGCGTCCATCGCCATCTCGATCTTGGAGTCGATGTCCCAGAGATCGCCCGCGTCCAGCTGCTCCTGCAGCTTGGTCATCTCCTCCATCAGGTCGTCGGAGTAGTCTTCGCCGAGCTTGGTGGCGACGGCGTTGTAGGCGTCGAAGAGCTTCTTCTCCTCGCACCAGGCGATGGCGTTGCCCCAGACGTCGAGGGCCGGATCGAGATGCGGCTCCTGCTCGAGGTAGCCCATCTTCACGCCATCGGCAGGCTTCGCCTCGCCGGTGAAATCCTTGTCGAGGCCGGCCATGATCTTGAGCAGCGTCGACTTGCCCGAGCCGTTCACGCCGACCACGCCGATCTTCGCGTCCGGATAGAAGGACAGCCAGATGTTCTCGAACACCTTTTTCCCGCCCGGATAGGCCTTGGTCAGGCCCTGCATCTGGAAAATGTACTGTTGCGCCATGGCGGGCCGCGCCCTTCGAAACCGTCGAAATTTCAGGAACGGGGGGTTCTAGCGAAGCGCGCGGCCCGCGTCCACGGCCGCCGGTCGCCACCCGAGGCAACGCTCGGGCGAGGCCCGCGTTAGCTGCTCTGACGGCCGCCAGTCGGCCACCCGAAATCAGGAGAGACCCACCCATGGACAAGAACCGCGTGAAAGGCGCCGGCCACGAGATCAAGGGCGCGACCAAGGAAGCGCTCGGCAAGGTCACCGGCAACGTCGGCAAGCAGGCGCAGGGCGCGGTGGAAAAAACCCTGGGCAAGGCGCAGCGCAAAGTCGGCGAAGCGGCCGACAGGGGCCGCAGGGCCGATCGCGCAAACCGCATCTAGCGCTTCCCTCGAGCGCGAACCGTGACGCCGCGGGGCCGACTGCTCCGTGGCGTTTCGCTTGCCGCACCGCACGCTGCGGCGCCGCTTCGCTCAGCGAGGAGGCGGCGCCCGAGACGTGGTCGAAGGACGGGCGCTAGCGCTCGGCGCCATCGAACGCGCCGTGGCGGCCGGTCCCGGCGGCGAAGCGGCCAGCGCCCGCGCGCGTCTCGCCGGAGCGGACGACATCGAAGCCGAGCCGGTATTCGTTCTTCAGCGCGTCGGCCAGCGACATGCCCCACTGGTCGTAGGCCGAGCGACGATCGGCGCGCATTGCGCCGGGCGGGAAGCCCGCGATCTCTCGGGCGAGCGCCTTGGCCGCCGCGAGCGCCTCGCCGGGCTCAACCAGGCGATTGGCGAGGCCGATGGCGAGCGCTTCTTCACCCGCAACCCCACGGCCCGTCAGGATCATGTCGAGCGCCCGGCTCATGCCGATCAGTCGGGGAAGGCGGATCGTGCCGCCGTCCACCAGCGGCACGCCGAAGCGGCGGCAATAGACGCCGAACACCGCGTCGCGCGCGGCGACGCGCAGGTCGCACCAGAGGGCCAATTCGAGCCCGCCGGCGACCGCGTGGCCCTCCACCGCCGCGATGACCGGCTTTGAGAGCAGCATGCGCGTGCAGCCCAGCGGTCCGTCGCCGTCTTCCACGACGCGGTTGCCGCCGCCATCGGCGATCGCCTTCAGGTCGGCCCCGGCGCAAAACGCGCCAGCCGCGCCGGTCAGGACGGCGACCTGGAGGCCTTCGTCGGCATCGAACCGTCGGAACGCGGCGGCCAGCGCATCGGCCGTGGCCCGATCGACCGCGTTGCGCGCCGCCGGCCGGTTGATGGTGACGATCGCAACGACCCCATCCGCCTGGAACTCGACCAGCGCCATCGTTCGATCCCTCAACGCCCGCGCGGCATGTCCTTGAACGGGACGTCCTTGTCGACGCGGATCTCGCCCGGCAGGCCGAGCACGCGTTCGGCGATGATGTTCTTCAGGATTTCGTCCGTCCCGCCGGCGATGCGCAGGCCCGGCGACGAGAGCAGGCCGCCCTGGAAGGCGGCCGCCAGCGGCGAGAGCGCGCCGTCGTCGATGATGCCGTACTGGTCCTCCATCTCCACCGCCGCATTGGCCAGATCCTGCAGCTGGCCGGCGGCGATGATCTTGCCGATCGAGCTTTCCGGTCCGGGCGTTTGCCCGCGGCTCAGCGCCGTCATGGTGCGGAAGCGGGTATATTTCAGCCCCTCGGACTGCACGTACCAGTCGGCCAGCTTCTCGCGGAACGCCTGATCGGAAAGCGCCGGCCCGGTCGCGGTCGAGACTTCGCGCGCCAGCGTCATGATGGTCGAATAGTCGAGCCCGGAGCCGCCGCCCACCGCCAGCCGCTCGTTCATCAGAGTGACAAGCGAAACCCGCCAGCCGTCGTCCACCGCGCCGAGGCGCTGGGCGTCCTTCACGCGCACGTCGGTGAAATAGACCTCGTTGAAGTTTCGCCCGCCCGACATCTGGTGGATCGGCTTCACCTCGATGCCCGGCGACTTCATGTCGAGCCAGAACATCGTCAGGCCCTTGTGCTTGGGCGCGTCCGGGTTGGTGCGGACGATGACGATGCCAAAATCGGCGTAGTGGGCGCCCGAGGTCCAGACCTTCTGGCCGTTGATCACCCAGTCCTCGCCGTCGCGCACGGCCCTGGTCTGCGCCGCCGCGACGTCGGAGCCGCCGCCGGGCTCGGAGAACAGCTGGCACCAGATTTCCTCGCCGCGCAGCGCCGGGCCGACGAAACGCCCCTTCGTCTGGTCGTCGGCGAAGGCCATCACCGTCGGCACGCACATGCCGAGGCCAATCTGGAAGTAGCCGCCGCCGACCGGGAACTTCGCCTCCTCCTGGCCGAAGATCACCGACTCGATCGGCGTACCGCCGCCCCCGCCCCACTCCTTCGGCCAGGTGATCTGGGCGTAGCCTGCCTCGGCCTTCTTTGCCTGCCAGGCCTTGGCGCGCTTCATGTCCTCCCAGTCGACCCCGCCCTCGCTCTCCTCGCTCGCGCTGGCGCCCGAGCGGGCGAACTTAGGGGCGTTCACCTCCAGCCATGCGCGCGCCTTTGCGCGGTAGGCGGCTTCGTCGGCGCTGTCGGTGAAATCCATCGTCTCTCGTCCCTTAAGCCGCGTTCCGCCGCTCGAGCTGGCGGACCAGCCGCTCCTTCCACACCTTCGGCGCGCCGGCGACCAGCGCCAGTTGCCGCGAGCGGCGGTAGTAGAGGTGGCAGTCCACCTCCCAGGTGAACCCCATGCCGCCGTGGGTCTGGATGTTTTCCTTCGAGGCGAACCAGAAGGCTTCCGACGCCGCCACGCGCGCCGCAGCGGCCGCGATCGGCAGCTCGGCCGCTCCGGCGTTCAGCGCCCAGGCGCCGTAGTAGGCGTTCGAGCGCGCGAGCTCGTTCTTGACGTAGACGTCGGCCAGCTTGTGCTTGATCGCCTGGTAGCCGCCGATCGGCCGCCCGAACGCGTAGCGCTCCAGCGCATAGTCCTTGGCCATGTCAAGGCAGCGGTCGGCGCCGCCGAGTTGTTCGAAGGCGAGCAGAACCGCCGCGCGGTCCATCACCTGCTCGGCCAGCGACGCCCCTTCGCCGGCCGGTCCCAGCCGCTCGGCCGGCGCGCCAGCAAACGTCAGCTTCGCCGCTCCCCGCGAAGGATCGAGCGTTTTCAGCGGCTCGCGAGTGACGCCGCCTTGGGCCGCATCGACCAGGAAAAGCCCGCTGCGCCCGCCCTCCTTGGCCAGCACCACGATCCAGTCGGCGACCTCGCCATCCGTCACCGGGACCTTCACGCCGGTGATCTTCCCGCCTTCCACCCGCGCCGCGACGTTCGCCTCGGTGTAGGCGCCCGGACCTTCGGACGTCGCGAACGCGCCGATGACCTCGCCGGCGGCGATCTTCGGCAACAGCTTGGCCTTCTGCTCGTCGGTTCCCGCCAGCATCAGCGCCTCGGCGAGGAAATAGACGGTCGAGGCGAACGGCACGGGCGCGCAGGCGCGACCGAGCTCCTCAGCGATGGCGCAAAGCTCGATCCGGCCAAGGCCGAGGCCGTTGTAGCGCTCAGGGATGGCCGCGCCGAGCCAGCCTTGCTCGGCGATCCGTCGCCAGAGTTCCTCGTCGTAGCTGCGCTGGGCATGGTCCAGCACGCCGCGCACCACCGCGGGCGGGCATGCGGCGTCCAGAAACTTGCGCGCCTCGGACTTCAGGAATTTCTGGTCGTCGGAATAGTCGAAATCCATCGCGCCTCACCCTCGCACGCACGCGTTTGGACGCAAGGATAGCCCTCTTTCGCGCCGCCGGAAGATTGACCTCGCGTCAATGATTTTCAGGCCAAAATCGGGGCTTCGCGAAGCGGATACTTGAGCGGCATGGCCAAAGCCCAGTTTCACCGAAACCAGAAAGTGTGGGTCGAAACCGTCGGCACATGGGCGGTGATCGAGAAGATCGTCCCGGTCTGGGCGCGCGGCTTCGACGAGCCCGTGCGCATCACCTACGACCTCGGCCTCGGCCGAGACTTCCTCGCCCAGGACCTGCGCGCCGAAGATCCGCTCGACGAGCCGGACGCCGACGCGGCGGGCGCCGCCTGGCGGCTGCTGCGCGCCCGCAACAAATGGCAGGCGCCCGACGACTGCGGCCATCACCCCTATCCCGGCACCTTCCCGGTGGTGGTCACCGATGCGGCTGACTGGGGCGGCTGGCGCGTGCCAGGCGCCGAATACGACCGCGATCCGCGCAAGATCGAATACCAGGCCCGGCTGATCGAGAACGCGCCCCGCCTGCTGGCGATCGGCCGCGAGCTCGCCGCGCTCGCCGAGGAGTCGCCCGATGACATCCCCGCGCCGGTGCAAGAGCTGGCGCTTCGCTTCAAAGCGATCGAGCGACGCCTCTCCGAGATCCCGGAAACGCCGGCCGACGCGCCCGCGCAGACGGAAGCGGCCGAATAGACGGCGCCAAGCGCGCTCCGCCTAGCATCGGCCACGTCGGACGGCTAAATGCGCTGATGCGCACCGACACGCCCCAACCCGTGCGGCTGGCCGAGTACCGACCGCCCGCCTTCCTCGTCGACGAAGTTCACCTCGACTTCCAGCTCGAGCCCGGCGCGACGCGGGTGAAGGCCCGTCTGGCCATGCGCCGCAACGGCGACCACGCAGAACCCCTGGTGCTGGACGGCGTCCGGTTGAAACCCATCAGCGTCGCAATCGACGGCAACGCTCTGGGCGGAAACGCGTACGTTGTCGACGACGAGCATCTGAAGATTGCTGACGCGCCCGACGCATTCAGTCTCGAGACCGAGGTCGAGATCGATCCGGCGGGCAATGCGGCGCTGGAGGGCCTCTACATATCGGGCGGCCGCTTCTGCACCCAGTGCGAGGCGGAAGGCTTCCGAAAGATCACCTGGTTCCCCGACCGGCCGGACGTGCTGGCCAGGTACACCGTGCGCATCGAGGCGGACGAGGCTCGGTTCCCGCGTCTGCTCAGCAACGGAAACCGGCTCGAGGGCAGCTCGCTCGCTGGCGGGCGCCACTACGCCCTCTGGAGCGACCCTTTTCCCAAGCCCTGCTACCTGTTCGCGCTGGTCGCCGGCGAGCTGGACGAACTCGCCGACAGCCTGGTGACCATGAGCGGGCGCACGGTCGAGCTGCGCATCTATGTCGACCCCGGCATGGCCTCGCGCGCCCTCTACGCCATGGACGCGCTCAAGCGGGCGATGAAATGGGACGAGGACGTCTTCGGGCGCGAATACGACCTCGACCTCTTCATGATCGTCGCCGTGCGCGACTTCAATTTTGGCGCTATGGAGAACAAGGGGTTGAACATCTTCAACTCCGCCCTGCTGCTCGCCGACCCCGAGACCGCAACGGACGCCGACTACGCCAACATCGAAAGCGTGATCGCGCACGAGTACTTCCACAACTGGACCGGCGACCGGATCACCTGCCGCGACTGGTTCCAGCTATGCCTGAAGGAAGGCCTGACCGTTTTCCGCGACCAGAGCTTTTCGGCCGACCAGCGCGGTCATGCGGTGGAGCGGATCGCCGACGTCCGTGTGCTCCGAGCGCGCCAGTTCCCCGAAGACGCCGGTCCGCTCGCCCATCCGGTGCGCCCGTCGGCCTATGTGAAGATCGACAACTTCTACACCGCGACGATCTATGAGAAGGGCGCGGAAGTCATCCGCATGCTGAAGGCGATCATCGGCGATGACGCCTTCCGCGCGGGCATGGATCTGTATTTCGAGCGCTGGGACGGCCACGCGACCACCGTCGAGGCGTTCATCCAGTGCTTCGCCGAGACGTCCGGCCGCGACCTCTCCGACTTCTTCGCCTGGTACGAGCAGGCGGGAACGCCCGAGGTCCGCATCGCCCAGGCCTACGACGAGGCCGCGCAGACGCTCGACCTCACGATCGACCAGTCAATCGCGCCGACGCCTGGCCAATCGAACAAGCGTGCGGCGACGATCCCGATCGCCATCGGCCTGCTCGACGAGGACGGCCGGCCGCAGTCGTTTCAGGCCCCGGGCGCGGCCGGCGCAGCCGAAGAGGCCACGATCGTCATCGACCAGGCTCACACCCTTGTGCGCCTCGAGCGAGTCCCCCGCCGGCCCGTCCTGTCGGCGCTTCGGCGGTTTTCGGCGCCGGTCCGGCTGACGACGGACTCCGAGGCCAGGGATCGCTACATTCTGATGGCGGCTGACCCGGATCTCTTCAACCGCTGGGAAGCGGGGCAGGAGCTGGCGCGCGACCTGATTCTGGCGCGGGCCGCCGGCGCGCCGGACGAGGTTGGCGAGGAGCGGTTCGCCGCCGCCATGGGCCGGTCGCTGTCGGACCAGTCGGCCGACCCGGCCTTCAAGGCGCTGACGCTGATGCTGCCGGGCGAGAACGACCTGGCCATGGCCCAGACGCCGGCCGATCCGCAGGCGCTGCACGCGGCGCGCGAGGCGCTTAGAACCCGCCTGGCCGTGCACCTCGGCGACCTGCTGCGTCGCTTGCACGGCGGCCTGCAGGACGCAGGCGACTTCTCGCCCGACTCGGCCAGCGCCGGCCGACGCGCGCTGCGCAACGGCGCCCTCGACCTGCTGGCCGCCGACCCGCATGCGGAGAATCGCGAGCGAGCGCTCGGCCACTTCCGCGCCGCCGCCAACATGACCGACGCCATGGGCGGGCTCGCCGCCCTGATGCTGATGGGCGGCCCGGCGTTCGAAGCGGCGCTGGCCGAGTTCTACGAGCGCTGGAAGCACGAGCCGCTGGTCGTCGACAAATGGTTCGCCCTCCAGGCCCGCTGCCCCGACGAGGGCGCGCTCGGCCGCGTGCTCGGCCTCACCGCCCATCCCGCCTTCGACCTGAAGACGCCGGCGCGCATGCGCGCCGTGGTGCAGACGTTCGCCGCAGCCAACCCCGCCCGGTTCCACGACCCGTCAGGCGCCGGCTATCGTTTCCTCGCCGACCAGATCCTGGCGGTCGATGCGTTCAACCCCAGCACCGCCGCGCGCATGGTCGAAAACCTCGGCGGCTGGCGGCGCTATCGGCCCGACCTCGCCGCGCTCATGCGGGCGGAGTTGGAGCGCATCGCCGCCCATACCGGCCTTTCGAAGAACGCTTACGAGCAGGCGAGCCGCGCGCTCGGCGACGACGGCTAGGCGGCGTAGCTGACCACCTCGTATTCGATGCCGTCCTGGTCGAGGAAGTAGAAGCGGCGGCCGGGGTCGTAGTCGCCGTGGCTGAAGGTCTTCAGACCGGCGGCCAGCACCTTCGCTTCGGTTGCGTCCAGGTCATCCACCTCGACGCCAATGTGGTTCAGCGGCCGCCCCTTGGGGAAGTCGTCCGCCGCGGCGCCGTTGGGCGGCCGGTAGAGGGCCAGGTAAGCGTCCTCGGCGCCGACGTGGATCGTCCGCCCGCCGCTCATCGCAGGTCCTTGCCAGCGGATACGCCAACCGAACACCGACTGCATCAGCGCGGCGGCGCGGTCTGGATCGCTGACGGTGACGTTGACGTGCTCGATGCGTATGGCGGCCATGGGTCTCGAGGTCCTCTACATGTTGCTCGTTCACTGCCTACGATCTAAAGCTAACTTGAGGTCAAGCTAATTCTCGAGGCGGTCCGATGCCCCCCATGCTGCTCTCCATCGGCGACCTGGCGCGCCGCACCGGGCTCTCGGTCTCGGCCATCCGTTTTTACGAGCAGCGTGGGCTGGTCAGCGCCGTTCGCTCGGCCGGCAATCAGCGGCGTTTCTTGAGGTCCGACATCCGCCGCCTGTCGTTCGCCCTCATCGCCCAACGGCTTGGCCTGTCGCTAAGTGAGATCGAAACCGAACTCGCCACCCTTCCCAAGGGCCTCCCACCGACACAGGGCGACTGGGCGGCGATCAGCCGGCGCATCCGCGAGCGGCTCGACGCCCGTATCGCCATGTTGGAGCGCACCCGCGAAAAACTCGACGGCTGCATCGGCTGCGGCTGCCTCTCGCTCGACCGATGCGCGCTTTACAACCCCGACGACCGCGCCGCGCGAGCCGGCGCCGGCCCCCGGTTTCTGATCGGCGATTCCGCCGAGGATTTCGGTGAAATTCAAGCGTCGTGACACCTTGCCTCGCCGCGTGACACGAGAGTCGACGCGCGCGTAAGCTCCACTGGGGTGAATCGCGGCAATGCGGGTTCGGAGCGCGGCGTTGGCTGTCGGCGGGGCGAAGGGCGGAGCGCGGTCGTCGCTCGGCGGAACGGCCGATAGCCTGGCCTTCGCCGGCGGGCGCGGACGCGCCTCCACCAGCGGTTACGTGTTGATCAGCGTCGTCCTGGCGCTGCTGACGCTCGCCGTCTACACGACGTTCGCCATCCTCAAGCTTGAGCGGGAGTCGCGCGGCGGTCCGGCGGGCGCTCCGCCGGCCGCGGCTGAAGTCGCCGTACGCGCCGAGGGCGGCGTCGCGCGCGTCCAGTCGGCGCTCGTCGCCGGCGCCGTCGTCGCCCAGCGCGATCCGAGCCAGCCGATGGACGCCGCCGAGACGGCGCTCCGCGCCGCCCGGCCCATCGCCACGGCCATGGCGTTGGTGGGCGGCGACGGCGTCAAGGCGGTCTCCGGCGACGGCGGCGACGCCGACTGGATGGCGGCGGCCAGGGCCGCGCGGGCCGCGCACAAGAGCTTCTGGATCGGGCGCACCGGGGCTGGCGCGCAGGCGCCAACGTTCGCCGCGGAGAGCTTCGCTGGCGACCAGGGCGGCGAGCGGCCGATGCTCATCGCCGTCATCAACCTGGGATCGGCGCTGCCCGACGAGGCCCCCCGCGGCGTCCTCGCCACGGCGCTGGCCACGCCCGACGGGCGCGTCGTCGCCGCCGCGGGCAAAGGCGGCGTCGGCCAGGCAGGCGACGTGGGCGAGGCCTTTCACCTCGGCGCCGGCGACCTCGCCTATGGCCGCCGCGCGGGCGGCCAGCTGCCGGACGGCGAAGCTGTCACGCTCACCGCGCGGCCAGTGGCGGACGGCGCCCTCTACGCGCTCGCCGCGCAGCCGAGCGACGCCGCCGCCGCCAACCTCAGCTTCGCCAACGATCTCTTTTCCCTGCTGGCGCCGCTGCTCGTCGGGATCGCGCTGGCGCTGCTGTTTCTCCTGCAGAGCCGAAAGGCGCGCGCCGCCGAGCAGGCGCTCCTGGACAGCGAGCGCCGGTTTCGGTTGGCGGTCGAGGCGGCGCGATGCGGCATCTGGGAGTGGGACCTCGACGCCGACAAGCTGCTCATGAGCGACATCGCCGGCGCAGTGCTGGGTTGGGGCGGGGCCGGCGCCGTCTCCGGGCGCGAACTGCTGACGCGGATCGCGCCGGAGCATCGCGACCGGGTGCTGCAGACGCTGGCCGCGGCGCGCGCGCACGGCGCTTTCGACGTTTCCTTCCGCATTCCGGATCGTGGCGGGCGCTCGGCCTGGATCGACGCCCGCGGACAGGCGATCGGGTTCGCCGGCGAAGGCGGCTTTTCCCGCATCATCGGCGTCATGCTCGACGTGACCGACGAGCGCCGCACCCAAGCGCGTGCGCAGGTGGCGGAGATTCGCCTCAGAGACGCCATCGACTCGGCCTCCGAAGGCTTCGTGCTCTGGGACCGCCTCGGGCGGCTGGTGATCTGCAACCGCAGCTTCCGCGACTTCTTTCAGCTCGAGCCCCGTTTGCTCAAGCCTGGCACGCCGCGCGCGGAGGTGAGGCGCTTCGCCGACCTGGCCATCAAGCAGCAGCCGCCGCCACTGGAGAACGGCCTGCGCGAGGTCGAGCTGCAGGACGGGCGCTGGCTGCAGATCTCGGAGCGGGCGACTGCCGAGGGCGGGCTCGTCCTGACCGCCGCCGACATCACCGTCATCAAGCGCGAAGACGAAGCGCGGCGGCTGAACGAGGCCGAGCTCACCCAGGCGGTTCAGGATCTCGAGCGGGCGAAGGAGCAGGCGGCCGATCTCGCCGCCAAGTACGAGGCCGAGAAGATCCGCGCCGAGAGCGCCAACAAGGCCAAGAGCGAGTTCCTGGCCAACATGAGCCACGAGCTGCGGACGCCGCTGAACGCGATCAATGGGTTCTCCGAGATCATGGTCGGGGAGATGTTCGGGACGATGGGCGACGCCCGCTACAAGGAATACGCCCAGGACATTCTCTCGTCCGGCCAGCATCTTCTGGCGCTGATCAACGACATTCTCGACATGTCGAAGATCGAGGCTGGCAAGATGAACCTGCGTTTCGAGCCGCTGGCGCTCTCAGACGTGGTCGAGGACGCGGCGCGGCTGATGCGCCATCGCGCCGAGGCGGGCGGCCTCGAACTCGACGTCGATCTGCCGCCGCTCCCCGAGATCGAGGCCGACTACAGGGCCATCAAGCAGGTGATCCTGAACCTGTTGTCCAACGCGCTGAAATTCACCCCGACCGGCGGCAGCGTGCAGGTCGGCGCCGAACTCAAGCCGGACGCCGCCAAACCCGCGGTCAGGCTCATCGTGCGCGACACCGGCATCGGGATCGCCCCAGACGACCTCGATCGCCTCGCCCGGCCGTTCGAGCAGATCGAGAGCCAGCATTCGAAGACCCAGCAGGGCACCGGCCTCGGCCTTGCGCTCACCAAGTCGCTGGTCGAGCTGCATCAGGGATCGCTGGAGCTGGCCAGTGAACCCGGCATCGGCACCACGGTCAGCGTCACGCTGCCCGTCCGGCACGCCGCTCCGGCCGACGCTGTCGCCGCGGCCTGAACGCGGGCTCAGTGCGCCGACGAAGACGCCGCCGGAGCCGCGGCGGATGACGACGGCGCCGCCTCCGCCGCCCGCTCGGCGCGGCGGGCGAGCCATCCAGGACCGCGACCGAGGCCCTCGGCCAGCGTCGTTCGCTCGCCGACGTCCAGCTTGGCGGCGAAGTCGAGCAACGTGTTCTCCAGCGCCTTACGCACCGCCATGTCGTCGGCGCGGGCTCGGTCCAGGGCCTGCCCGGCGGCGGCGCGGTCGAAGGTGGGCGCCCGCATCAGCGCGGCCGCCTCGCGCCGCGCCTGGCGCGCGTCCAGTTGGGTCGGGCCCTGGCGCTGCACCTCGTCCTGCATCAGCGCGCGAAAGACCTCGCGGTCGGTCGGATCGAGCCGGTTGGCGGCCGCCATCAGCGCGCCTGGACGCGGACCGGCCGGCGCGAAGTTACGGCCCAGGAAGACGCCGACGAACCCGCCGACCACGAAGACGTTGACGACCAGCGAAATGATGAGGGCGATGGCCAGCGTGCGCGGACGCATCAGATCAGCGCCTCGTCCACGCTCGGCGCGAACTCGGTCGAGCTGTTCAACGCCGCCGCCACGGCCGCGTCAGAGTCGCTCGCGGCTGGCGCGGGCGCGAGACTGGTCCGCCCGAGTCCCGCCCCGACCATCAGCCCGACCAGCCCGGCGGCGATGAGGCCCGCGCCGGAGAGCCAGAGGGCGCGGGCGCGCGGCGCCCGGACCGCCGGCAGGCCTCCCGCGACGCGCGCGCGCAGCGCCGCGCTGGGGGACTCCACCGTCCAGGCGTTCAGCGCCGCGTCCAGCGCCTGCGCGCTCCCGCGCGCCGGGCGCGCGCCCGGCGTTGCGGCCAGATGCCGCAGCGCACTCGCCCGCTCGGCGTCCGGCCAGCGCGCTGCATCGCCTCCGTAGGCGTCGAGCAACATCCTGAAGCGGGCATCATCCATCGATCGCTCGTCCACCATCTCTACCCCCCGTCCAAAAGCGCTTGCGCGAACGGCTTCAGCGTTTCCCTCAGGCGCCGCCGGGCCCTCGACAACAGGCTTTCCAAAGCTTCAACGCTGATCCCCAGCACTTCCGCCGCCTCGATATTCCCCATCTCCTGGTAGTGGCACAGCAAAATCGCCTCCCGCTGGCGCGGCGGCAACTCGGCCATGGCGGCTTCGACCACCCGGCCGACGTCAGCGGCCTCGAGGCCGCGATCGGGGGCGGGGCCGGGGTCGGGCTGTTCCGGAGGCTCCGCCTGCGGTTGCTCGCGGCGGCGGCGCAGTCGGTCGTAGCAGAGGTTGAGCGTGACCCGGTGCATCCAGGTGTCGAACCGGGCCGCGCCCGGCTTCCAGGCCGGCGCGTGCCGCCACACGCGCAGGAAGACCTCCTGCGCGATGTCCTCGGCCTCGGCGGGATCGCCGAGCATGCGCCGCGCCAGCGCCAGGATGCGAGCCAGCTTGGCCTCGACGAAGGCCGCCGCGGCGCCAGGCTCGCCGCGCGCGATGGCGGCGATGATCGGTCCGTCGGGGTCGACGGTCATGCCCGCGGCTCCCCCACAACGCGAGCGAATGCGTCGACGGCCGCCGCGCGGGCCTTTGCGAGCCGTCGCTTGAGGCCGGCGAAGCTCTTCTCCCGTCCAGCGCGGGCCAGCGCAGCCTTGAACCCTCTCGGCTCCGCCTCCGGATCGGCGGCGGCGTCGACGGCGAGTCTGATCAGCTGGCTCAGGTCCTGCTGGAGTCGCCAGGCGTCGGAAAGCGCCGCAGCGGCGTCTCGCGCCACGAGTCCCGCCGCGCCCATCGCCGCCAACCCCTCAAGCGTTCCCACCTCGAGCGGGCCGCCCTCTGGGGCATGCGCGAGCGCCAGATGCTGAGCGGCGAACTCGCAGTCGACCAGTCCGCCAGGCGAGAGCTTCAGGTCCCAAAACCCCGCCGCGGGCCGTTCAGCGGTCATCAGCGCCCGCATATCGAGCACCTCTCTGGCCAGATCGCGGTGGGCGCGAGGGCGGCGCAGGGCCGTCTCGACCGCGGCGGTCACCGCCTCGCCGAAGCTGGCTTCGCTGGCCCAGACGACACGGGCGCGCGTCAGCGCCATGAGCTCCCAGGTTTCGGCGTCGCGGGCGTAGTAGTCCTCGAACGCCGCGAACGACACCGAGACTGGTCCCTTTGATCCCGAGGGCCGAAGCCGCATGTCGACCTCATAGAGGCCGCCCTCGGTCGTGGGCGCCGAGAGCGCGGCGATCAGGCGTTGGGTGAAACGACCGTAGAGCGTCTCGGCCGCCCAGCCGCGCGTCGCCGATGCCGCCGCCGGGTCGTCCGCCCGGTAGAGGGTCATCAGGTCGAGGTCGGAGCCGGCGGTCATCTCGCGCGAGCCGCACTTGCCCAGCGCGACGACGGCGACCGCGCCAGGGAAGGCGCCCGCGACGCGTTCGACCTCAGCCAGCGCGGCCGGCGCCAGCGCGCGGATGGCGGCGTCCGCGAGGTCGGCGAAGGCGCGGCCGGCCGCATCGGCGCTGGCGGCGCCGCTCATCACCTGCACGCCGATGCGAAAACTCTGCTCGCGATGCGCCCGCCGCACCGCGTCCATCGCCGCCTCGAAGTCCTCGCCAGCGGCCGCGACGGCGTCGCCGAACAGCGCCTGGTCCTCCGCCTCGCCAACACGGGTGAAAAAGCCTGCGTCGAGCAGGGCGTCGAGCGCCGCGGGCCGCCTGGCCAACGTCGCCGCCAGCTGCGGCGCGAACGCCATCACCTCGACGATCAGATCGAACAGCCGCGGCTGGGCGAGGAAGAGGGACTGCACCTGGACGCCAGCCCCGAGCGTCTCGAAGAAGGCGGCGAAACGCTGAAACGCCGTATCCGGCGCGCCCGTGGCCCGCGCCGCCTCCAACAGTCGGGGCGCGAGCCGGGTGAAGAGTTCGCGCTCGCGCTCGCCGCGCGTGGCGGCGATGCGGCCGTGGTGCCAAGCGCGGATCGTCGACGACACGCGGTCGGCGCGGGCGAAGCCCATGCGCGCCAGCGTGCGCAGCGTCTCCGGATCGTCCTCGACGCCGGTGAAGACCAGGCTGCCGAGAGACGAGGACAGGTCTTCGCTCTCCGAGAACAGCGCCGCATAGCGCCCGTTGACGCGGGCGAGCAGCCGCCCGACCGCGGCGTCGAATCCCTTCAGGCTGGCCGCGCCAAAGAGGGCCGCGACCCGCCGGCGCTCGCCATCGGCTTCCGGCAGCCGATGGGTCTGTTCATCGGCGACCATCTGGGCGCGGTGCTCCAGGGCGCGCAGTTGCAGATAGGCCTCCGCCAGCTCCCGCGCCGCCGCCGGCGCCACTTGGCCGGCCGCCGCCAGCGCGGCGAGCGCGTCGAGCGTCCGGCGCGAACGCAAGCTGGCGTCGCGGCCGCCCAGGATGAGCTGCTGGGTTTGAACGAAGAACTCGATTTCGCGGATGCCGCCGCGCCCAAGCTTCACGTCGGCGCCCCTGGCGACCAGCCTGTCGTCGACTTTTTCGGCGTGGATCTGCCGCTTGATCGACTGGATGTCGGCGATGGCGGCAAAGTCGAGACTACGCCGCCAGATGAACGGCGAGAGTTCGTGCAGGAACGCTTGGCCGCGAACCACATCCCCCGCCACGGCGCGCGCCTTGATGAACGCCATCCGTTCCCAGTTCTGACCCAGCCCTTGATAGTAGTCGATCGCCGCCGCTACGGGCACCGCGGGCGGCGTCACGGAAGGATCGGGACGCAGGCGCAGGTCGACGCGAAAGACATAGCCGTCCGCGGTGCGGGCCTGCAGCAGCTCGGCCAGCCGCCGCGCCACGCGCGAGGCGAACGCCTCGGGCTCGACGCCGTCCGCCAGCGGCAGCGCTGTCGGCTCATAGAAGACCGAGATGTCGATGTCGCTCGAGTAGTTGAGCTCGAAGGCGCCGTGCTTGCCCATGGCGATGGCGAACAGCCCGGGAATCGGACCGGCGCCGCCGGCCGCGGCCAGCCTGCCGGCTTCGACTTCGCCGCGCGCGACGTCCGCCAGCGCGATGGCGACAGCGGCGTCGGCGAAGCGCGTGAGCGCGCCGGTCACTTGGTCCAGCACCCAGACGCCGCCGAGGTCGCAGAGCGCCACGAGCAGGTGCAGATCGGCCTTGGCCCGCCGAAGGCTGGACTCCGGCGGGCCCTCGCCCGCGCTCGCGAGGATGCCGGCCAACGTTTCGTCAGGCTCCCGGCTCAGGATGCGCCCCAACGCCTCGGGGCGGCGAATCGCAAGACTCGCAAGGTACGGTGAGGCGGCGAAGACCGGTGCGAGCGCGCCCGACGCGGCCTCGAGCGCGGCGCGCCATCCGCCCTCAGCCGCCGGCGCGGCGAGGCTATCGAGCAGGCTCGCGGCGCGGCGTGCGTCGATGACAGGGCCGCAGGGGCGAAGATGTTCGGCGAGCATCGCCGGCGGCCCGATCAAGCCGCCCTTGGCAGCACCAGCGCCGCGCGCAGGCCGGGGCCCGATGCGCCGACCACGCCTGGCCCTTCGTCCAGCTCCAGCCGACCGCCGTGCGCCTGAGCGACCGCGGCGACGAGGGCGAGCCCCAGCCCGGCGCCAGGCTTGTTGCGGCTGTTCTCCAGGCGCACGAAGCGTTGCACGATGCGCTTGCGGTCCTCGTCGCCCACCCCAGGCCCCGTGTCGGTGATGGAAAACTCGATCTCGCCGGTCGAGCGGCGACGCGAACGCAGCATGATCGCGCCCCCGGGCGGTGTGTACTTGACCGCGTTGTCGAGCAGATTGGCGATCGCCTGGGCGATGAACTCGCTGTCGCCCCGAGCGGCGAGCCCCGGCGCGAGTTCGGCCTTGAAGTCCAGTCCACGCTCTTCGCAGGCCGGCTCGTAAAGCTCGGCGATGTCGGCGGCGAGCCGGCTCGGATCGAAGGCGGCGTCCTTGTGCGCCGCGCCCGTGGCCTCGAGCCTGGCGATCGCCAGCACGGTCGCGAAGGTCTTCAAGAGCGCGTCCGCGTCGTCGAGCGCCTGCGCCAGGGCCGCTTTCGGATCGCCCTTGCCGGCCTCGACGTCGATGAGCGCCACCTCGAGCCGCGCGCGCAGCCGGGTGAGCGGCGAGCGCAGGTCGTGCGCGATCGCGTCGCCGGCGTGCTTGAGCCCTTCGATCGACGCTTCCAGCCTGATGAGCATGTCGTTCAGGCCGGCGGCCAACTCGTCATACTCGTCGCCGGAGCCGCTCAGCGCCACCCGCGCTCCGAGGTCACCGCCGCGCACATCGGCGACCACGGCGTTCAGCCGCGCCAGCGACCGGTTCACGTTGCGGCTGACCAGCAAGCCGCCGCCAAGCCCGAGCACGACGACCAGCGCGCCGGCGCCCCACATCGCGCGCACGATGCGCAGCACGAAGGTCTCTGCGTAGGTCACGTCGGCGCCGACGATCAAACGCTCGCCGTTCGGCAACGGCGCAGCTTGTGCGCGGGCGAGCCGGCGCGTCGCCTCGTGCCCGGCCGGGTCGCTCGGGGCTCGCGTGAAGCGCATCCACACCGGCCCCGGCCCGGCGCCCTGCAATTCGGGGCGATCCTTCATCGAGCCGGCGATCAGTTGGCCGCGCGCGTCGTCGAGGCGATAGACGAAGGGTCGATCGTTGGCGGCGTCTTCGTCCAGGCGCTTGATGAGGGCCGCATCCCCGCCGTCGCGATAGACCGTCTGCAGGGTGGCCACCTCCTGCGCGACGGCGCGGTCGGCCGTGCGCGTCACCTCGCCGGCGGTGGCCAGGTAGATGTAGCCCAGGAACAGCATCGCCGAGGTGGCGAACAGGATCAGGAAGAGCAGCGTCAGCCTGAACGGTGTGGTGCGGAACAGCGACGGCAGGCGCATGGCCTAGCCGTCGAGCCGGTAGCCCGCGCCGCGCACCGTCGTCAGCATGGGCCGGTTGAACCCCTTGTCCAGCTTGGCGCGGAGCCGGGAGACATGCACGTCGATCACGTTGGTCTGCGGATCGAAGTGATAGTTCCACACCTTCTCCAGAAGCATGGTGCGGGTGACCGACTGGCCGGCGTGCCGCATCATGAACTCGAGCAGTTGAAACTCGCGCGGCTGCAGATCGATCGGCTTTCCCTCGCGCCGGACCGCGCGCCCGATGAGGTCCATTTCCAGATCGCCCACGCGCAGCGTCGTGGCGACCGCGCCGGTCTCGCGGCGGCGCGACAGGGCCTCGACGCGCGCGATCAACTCGGCGAACGCGTAGGGCTTGACCAGATAGTCGTCGCCGCCGGCGCGCAGGCCCGCAACCCGATCGCCAATCTCTCCCAGCGCGGAAAGGAAGAGCACCGGCGTCTGGTCGCCCTCGCGTCTGAGCGTCTCGACAGCGGTCAGACCGTCCATGTTCGGCATCATCCGGTCGACCACCAGCACGTCGAAGCCGCCTTGGCGCGCGGCCTCCAGGCCAATCGCCCCGTCCGCGGCGAGGTCTGCTTCGTGCCCGGCCTCCGTGAGGCCCCGCGCCATGGCCGCGCCGGCCTCGGCGTCATCCTCGATGATGAGTATGCGCATCCGCCCCCGCTCGCGCCCCGCAGCCCTAGCCGTCCATCTTCACCGCGACGAAGGCGGTGCGGCCGTCGCGGCGGACGCCGAGCAGAATGCTCGTGCGGCCGGCTTTGCGGGCGTTGGCGACGGCGAGTTCGACGTCCTGCGGCGCGACGACGGTCAGGTCGCCGGCGCGGACGATGACGTCCCCCGCCTGCACGCCCTGTTCGCTGGCGTCGGACGTTCCCTTCACGCCGAGCACGAGCGCGCCATGCGCGTCGGCGGGCATCTGGAACTGGCGGCGCGTGCGCTCGTCGAGCGCCCCCAGCGTCATCCCCAGCACATGCGGGTGCGGGACGGGCGAAGCGTCAGGCGCGGTCGGCGCGGTATTGTCGCTGCCGTTCAGGTTGGCCGCGATCTGTTCTTCCGAGGGCCGCGTGCCAGAGCGCACGTCGAGGGTGATGGGCTTGCCGTCGCGAAGGATGGCGAGGTGCAGCGTGTCGCCGTTGTGCGAGGCGGCGACAAGGCGGGTGAGCTCGCTGGCGCTATCCACCTCGTGGCCGTTCACGCCGACCACGACGTCGCCGGACTTCACGCCCGCCCGCAGCGCCGGGCCGTCGGGGGTGAGATCGGCGACCAGCGCGCCCTTGCGGTCCCCCATGCCGAGGCTCTCGGCGATCTCCGGAGTCACGTTTTCGATCGAGGCGCCCATGTACCCGCGCGTGATGGCGCCCTTGGCGATCAGCTGCTTGGTGATGGCGTCGGCGACGTCGGCCGGAATGGCGAAGCCGATCCCGATCGAGCCGCCCGACGGCGATGCGATCTGCGAATTCACGCCGATCACGCGGCCATAGGTGTCGAAGGTCGGTCCGCCCGAGTTGCCCAGGTTGATCGGCGCGTCGATCTGGATGAAGTCGACGAAGCTGTCGCCGATGTCGCGTCCGTAGGCGGAGACGATGCCGGCGGTTGCGGTGTCGCCGAGGCCGAGCGGGTTGCCGATCGCGATCACCCAGTCGCCGACGCGCGGCTTGGCCGAGTTCTCGAAGTCGACGAACGGGTAGTTGGACCCGTCGACCTTGACCACCGCCAGGTCCGTCGCCTTGTCGCGCCCGATCACCTTCGCCGGCAGGATCTTGCCATCCTTCAGCGTGACCTTGATGTCGGTGGCGTTCTCGACGACGTGGTTGTTGGTGACGATGTAACCGTCGGACGAGATGAAGAAGCCGGACCCCTGGCTCTCCGCCTTCTGCGTCGGCGCCTGATCGTCGTTGTTGTCGCCGTCGTCGCCCTTCGGCGTGAGATTGGGCAGGTTCTGGAAGCCGGGGATGTTCTGCAGCTCTTTGAGGCTGACTTTCGAGGTGACTTCGATCGAGACGACCGCCGGCGAAACGCGCTCGAAAATGTCGGCGAACGACATCGGCGCACCCGGCGGCGGCGCGAAGATGGTCGCGGTCGACGCCATGGTCGTCGGCACGCGGCTGACGCCCACGGACGACGGCGACACGCGGACGCCGCCGGCGGCGAGCGCCACGGCCGCGACGCCCGCCGCCGCCAGGCCGATGATGATGCCGGACTTCAGGGAGGCCATGGTCAGATCGATCCTTGTCTTCGCCGAACCTTCGGGACGGAGCGCCCACGCGACCCAAACCTAGGGATGAGACGCAACGGCGCCAATGGGGCGCCCATGCCTCTTCGCCGCATCATAGGCGATTGCGGGACGCAAGTGTGGCGCAACGGCGCCGCATGCCCTCACCCGTGCAACAAAGCCTCCAGCCGCTTCTGCTCGGCGGCGTCGAGTTCCGGCTGCTCCGCTTTCGGCCGCCGGCGCGCCAGCACGATCCCCGCGCCGAGCAGAACGACGGCGAACGGCGCCGTCCAGAGGATGGCGTTGCCGAGCGAGAACGGCGGCTGGAGCAGAACGAAATCGCCGTAGCGCTGCACGAGCAGGGCCTTGATCTGGGCGTCGGTGTCGCCGGCGGCGACGTCGGCGCGCACGAGCTGGCGCAGGTCGCGAGCGATGTCGGCGTCGGACTCGTCGATCGACTCGCTCTGGCAGACCACGCAGCGGATCTGGCGAAAGAGCGCCCGCGCGCGCGCCTCCTGCGCTGGATTCTTCAGGATGTCGGCGGGGTCGCTCGCCGTCGCCGCCATGCAGGCGAGCGCGCCCGCAATCGCCGCTGCGCGCGCGAGCCTCACTCGGCGGCCTCCGCGACCGCTTGCGCCGCCCGGGCCCGACGCGGCACGCCCAGGCGTAGCCGCCGGTCCGACAGCGACAGCGCCCCGCCCAGCGCCATCAGCAGCGGGCCGAGGAAGATCAGACGCACCCAGGGGTTCCAATAGGCGCGGATCAGCCACGACGACGGGCCCCCCGCCGCCCGCGGCTCGCCGACCACGAGGTAGAGGTCGCTCGGGCCCTGCACGCAGATCGTCACCCGCGAGGTGGTCTGCTGATTGGCGGGATAGAAGCGGCGCTCGGGCGCGGCCGCGCAGACCGGCGAGCCGCCGCGCGTAACGGTCAGGTCGGCCCGCTCGGCCGTGTAGTTCGGTCCCTGCACCGCGGCGACCTTGTCCAGCCGCAGATCATAGCCGGCGACGTTCATGTGGCCGCCGAGCCCAAGGACTTGCGCCGCCTCGATGCGCCCGCTCGTCTCCAGCGCCGCGCCGAGGATGAAGACGCCGAGCCCGATGTGGGCCAGGCTCATGCCCAGCGTTCCCCGCGGCAGCCCGACAAACCGGCGCAACATCTCGGACGCCTTTGCGCCGCCGCCGCGAACGCGCTGCACGAGCTCGGTCAGCGTCCCCGCGATCAGCCAGACCGCCAGCGCGACGCCCATCGCCGTCACGACGTCGCCAGGCCGCGCGAGCGCGACGACCGCGATCCCCGCGGCGACCGCCGCCAAGGCGGCGGCGAGCAGGCGCTGCAACGCACCGACCAGGTCGGCGCGCTTCCACGGCATCAGCGGCGCCAGCGGCAGGACGACCAGCACCGCAGCCATGATCGGGGCGAAGGTGCGGTTGAAGTAGGGCGGCCCGACAGAGGCGGCATCGCCGCTGGCCGCCTGCTTGATCAGCGGGAACAGCGTGCCGAACAATACCGCCGCCGTCGCCGCGGCGATGAAGAGGTTGTTGAGCACCAGCGCGCCCTCGCGGCTGATCGGCGCGAAGAGGCCGCCCGGCGCGAGCTTCGGCGCCCGCCAGGCGAAGACGAGAAAGCCGGCGCCAGCGGCGATTGCCAGAATCGAGAGCAGGAGCACGCCGCGCGCCGGATCGATCGCGAACGCGTGCACCGATGTGAGCACGCCGGAGCGCACCAGGAAGGCGCCCAGCATCGAGAAGGTGAAGGCCACAAGCCCGAGGAAGACCGTCCAGCCGGCCAGCGCGCCCCGCTTCTCGGTCACGGTCGCGGAATGCAGCAGCGCGGTCGCCGCCAGCCACGGCATGAAACTGGCGTTCTCAACCGGATCCCACGACCACCAGCCGCCCCAGCCGAGCACGTAGTAGGACCAGAACGAGCCCAGCATGATCCCGATGGTGAGCAGGCTCCAGGCGGCGAGCGCCCAGGGTCTTACCCACCTGGCCCACGCCGCGTCCACGCGCCCCTCGATGAGCGCGGCCAGCGACAGCGAGAACACCACCGACATGCCGACATAGCCCGAGTAGAGGAACGGCGGATGGATCGCCAGGAACGGGTCCTGGAGCAGCGGATTGAGCGAGTGACCCTCGACCGGCGGGTTGGGGAGCCGCAGCAGCGGGTTCGAGGCGAAGACCGTGTAACCCAGGAAGAGGACGCCCAGCGCGCCCTGCACGGCGACCGCCGTCGACTTCAGCCGCGCCGGCAGGCCAGAGCCGAAGATCGCCATCACCGCGCCATAGCCGGTCAGCGCCAGGCACCAGAGCAGCATGGAGCCCTCATGGCTGCCCCAGACGCCGGTGATCTTGTAGAACAGCGGCTTGTCGGTGTGCGAGTTGGCCGCGACGTTGACCACCGAGAAGTCCGAGGTCACGAAAGCGAAGGTCAGCGCGGCGAACGCCGCCGCCGTGCAGATGAAGGCCCCGCCGGCCGCGCCCTCGCCGGCGCCGGCCAGCGACGGGTTCCCGCGCAGCCGTCCCGCCGCCGACAGACCGAGCTGGGCGATGGACAGGGCGAACGCCAACACCAGAGCGAAGGAGCCGAACTCGGCGATCATTTGGCGGCCGCCGTTTGCGGGTCGCCGCGCCACTCGCCCGAGGCCTTGAGCGCCTTGACGAGTTCGCGCGGCATGTAGCGTTCGTCGTGCTTGGCCAGGATTTCGGTGGCGCGGAAGACGCCGTCCGAGCCGAAGGCGCCTTTCGCCACGACGCCCTGCCCTTCGCGGAAGAGGTCTGGAACCTCGCCCCGGTAGACCACCGGATAGGCGTCCTTCTGATCGGCGACGGAAAAGGCGATGCCGCCGTCAGGCGTCTTCTTCAGCGACCCCATGGCCACGAGACCGCCGAGCTCTATCGTCCGACCGGCCGGGACGTTCGACGCCTTCGCCTGGCTCGGCGAATAGAAGAAGGAGACGGAATCACCGAGCGCGTAGAAGGCCAGCGCCGCGGCGCCCGCCAGAATGGGCGCTGCAAGAGCGACCGCCGCCAGCCTGCGGCGCGCCTTGCGCGATTTTGGCATGAGACTCATACGCGGGCGGGTCCTGTTCCACGCCATCTTGCCACAACCATGGCGAAGGAAGCGTTCGGCGGCGTCATTGCGGCTGGCCCTCGGCCGCCACGACCTGCCGCCAGGCGTCGGGCCGGTTCTTGAACGTCTGTTGCGCTGCGGCGACCGCGGCGTCCCGGTCAGCCTGGTCGCCGAGCACGCTGTAGGAACGAATCAACCGCCCCCAGCCTTCCGGATCGTTCGGCTGCGCCTTCAGCCGGGCGGCGAGCTGCGCCACCATGGCCTGGATCATGGCCGCCTGCCCGCCGGCCGGGGTGTTCGGATTTGCCGGCAGCGCGCGAGTCTTGGCGACCTGGCCGATCTCCGCCTCCAGCGCCTGTCGGTCCGAGTCCGTCGCCGGCAACGACGCGGCCAGCTCGCGCCAGATCTTCAGCCCGCCATCGACGTCGCCGCCCGCTATCGCCTCGCGCCCGAGGGCGTACCGGGGCGCCGCGAACGTCGGGTCCAGGGCGACGGCGCGCTCGAAGGCGGCGTGCGCCTCGGGCGAAGAGTCATCTCCCGCCTCGGCGGTGAGCACGTCGCCCAGCAACTGCCAGAAGGGGGCGCGGTTCGGATCGAGCGCGATCGCCCGGCGGAGATCCTGCTCAGCCGCCGGAAGATCGCCAGCCTGCGCCTCTGCGTGCGCGCGCGATAGCAGCGGAACGGGATCGCTCCGGCGCTGCGCAATCACCTCGCTCCACACGGCGGCCAGCTCTTCCGGGCCGAGATCGCCGGCTGTCGCCTGATCGCTGGCGGTCGCCGTCCAGGCCTTCAGACGGGCGGCGAACGGCTGGTCGGGCAGGCCCGGCGAACCCACGGCGACGTAAACGCCAAGCGCAAGAAGCGGCGTTGCGCCCGCGGCGATCAGCACGGCGGCGCGGCTCGGTTTGCCGACCGGCTTTGGCGGCGACGCATCCGCGGCCGCCAGCAGTCGGCGCGCCGCTTCGGTTCGGGCCGAGCGGCGCTCGCTTTCGGGCAGGAGGCCCCGATCAGCCAGATCATCGAGTTCGTCCAGCTGGCGGCGATAGACCGCGAGCGCGGGGTCCTCGGCCTGCGGAGGGCCTGCCGCCCGGGCGGCGCGCGAGACGATGATCAGGGCCGCGGCGGCGGCGAGAAGCGCGGCGGCGACCCAGAAGGCGATCATGCGGTCTTGCTAGAGCAAATCGCCTCAGGCCGCGAGGCCGGCGACCTGCTGAGTGTCGCAGCCGGAAAGGCTCGCGCCGGAGAAGTTCGCCTTGGTGACGTCGGCGCCGCGCAGATCCGCCCCGTCGAGCATCGCGCCGGCGAAGTCGGCGCCCTGCGCTTCGACGTAGCGCATGCGCGCGTTGGTCAGGTTCACCGGCGTCTCGCGGCCGGCGCTCAACGGCAGCGGCGCGAGTTGGGCGCCCCGCAGACTGGCCTTCGTCAGGTTGGCGCCGCCAAGCCGCGCTCCCCTCAGGTCGGCGTGATCGAGCGAGGCGCCGCGCAAGTCCGCACCCTCGAGGTTTGCGCCCTGCAGGTGCGCGCCGGCGAGGTCGAGGCCCACCATGCAGGCGCTCTTGGCCGACATCGCGGTCAGCCGCAGGCCGCGAAGCCGCACGCCGAGCGGACGCAGATCCTCGCCATCGAACCGCGCGGGCGCCCCTTCGCCGCCGCCGGACTTGAGCCAGGTCTCGCTGCCGCGGGCGCGCGCCATCAATTCCTCCACTCGGCCGATCGCATGGGCGCTTGGCGTCTGAAGAGAACCGGACAGGTCGGCGCCAAGGTGGCTGCGCGCCCGTCTCACATCGACGCCTGTCAGCACCGCCCCTCTGAGCTTGGCGTTGTCGAGGATGGCGCCGGCGACATCCGCATCCTCGAGCATCGCGCCTGAGAGATCCGCGTCCTTGAGGTTGGCGCCGGCCAGGTTTGCGCCCTTCATCGAGCAGTCGGTGAAGTCGGTGGCGCAGGCCGAGGCGTCCGCGAACTGGGAGCCGTCGAGCTTGGCGCCGGAGAAATTGGCGCGATCGAGCTCGCCGGCTCGACGCATATCGAGGCCTTTGGTGCGGTCGGCGACGCCGATCAGCCCCTCGCGGAAGTCGGCCTGGGTCAGGTCGGCCTGGCTGACGTTGGCGCCACGAAGGCTTGCGCCGCGCAGATCGGCGCGCACCATGATCGCTTCGCGCAGGTCGGTGGTCCTGAGGTCGCAGCCGAAAAGGTTGGCTCGGGAAAGCCGGCTGCGGGCCATGCGGCAGCCGTGCAGGATGGAGCCGGAGAGGTCGGCGTCAGACAGGTCGCGATCTTCGAGGTTCAACCCCGAGAGGTCGACGAAGCGGAGCGCCGCGCGCTTGCCGCCCGGCTTGCCGGCGACGAATCGCGCATGGGCCGCGACGACGATATCGAGTTCACCCTGGCTGAGCCGCCGGCGTTGCACGCCATCCTTCATGCCCTGGCCCTGAACCGGATCTAAGCCGACTGGGCCGTCTGCTCGACGTGCGGGAGATCGAGCCCGCGCGTCCCCGGCCGGTGCGCGCCCGAGAGATCGGCCTGGCGCACGTTCGCGCCGGTGAAGTTGGCGCGGCTGAGGTCGGCGAACACCATGATCGCGTGGTGCAGGTCGGCCTGGGAGAAGTCGGCCCCCTTGGCCACGGCGCGGGTAAGGTCGCACGGCAACAGCCGGTTCTCGCCGATCAGCAGCGGCCCGAGCACCGCCTCGCGCAGGTCGGCGCCGGAGAGCTTGGCGCCCATGAGCCGGGCGCCGCGCAGGTCGGCGCGGCGAAGGTTGCAGGCGCGCAGGTCGGCGCCTTCGAGGTGGGCGCCCTGGAGCTGAACGCCCTCCATGTCGAGGCCGTAGAACACCGCGCCTTTCGCCGACATGGCGGTCAGGTTGTAGCCCTTGATCGACTTCAGCGCCCGAAGGTCGGCGCCGTCGAACACCGAGGGCGTCCCCTCGGCTCCCTGGGTTTCGCACCACTGGGCGTGGGCGGCGACCATGTCGGCGTAGGGAAGCTCCGAGACGTCGCGGCCCGAGGGCTGGTCGGTCAGCGCCCCTTCCATGCGTGCGTCCGTGGTGTTGCAGGCATAGATGGTCGCGCCCACCAGCACCGCGTCGCGCAGATCGGCGCCCGAAAGGTCCGCACCCGAGAGGTCGGCGCCGGCCAGGTTCGCGCCCGACATCGACGCCTGCTTGAGGTTGGCGCGGACGAGCTTGGCGTCCTTCAGGATCGCGTCGGTGAAGTCGGCGCGTACGGCGATGACGCCCGAGAGCTTTGAGCGTTCGAGGTTGGCGCCGGCCAGCGTCGCGCCCTGCGCCTCGGAAACCCGCGTGGTGTGCTCGAGGAGGCGAAGCCCGCGGCCGCGGTCGACGGCGGCGATCGAGCCTTCGCGCAGATCGGCCTCGAAGAGGTCGGCGCCGGTCAGGTCCGCGCCGCGCAGGCAGGCCCCGCGCAGGTCGGCGCGCCGAAGCGAGGATTCGCTCAGGTCGCAATCCTGCATGTCGGCGCCGAAGAAGACGGCGTGGTCGAGGCGCGCGCCAGCGAATTTGCAGCCGCAGAGAATGGCGCCGGTGAAGTCGGCGTCGGACAGGTTGCGGCCGCGAAAGTTAAGGTTGGTCAGATCCATCCAGGAGAAGACGGCGCGCGCGCCGCCCGGCCGGGCTGTCCACAGCCGGTCGTGCTTGGCGCAGATCGCGTCCGCGTCTTCCTGCGTAAGACGGCGATAGTTGCCTGCCGTGCTGTACGCGGACATGGGTTCTTCCGTGAGCGAGGGGGACACCGCGGCGGACTATGCCCGACCGCCGTTAACGCAACCCTTCCATCGCGTTAGGTTTTGTCAAAGGTCGACATAGAGCGCCCGCGCCCGGTCGGCCAGAAGGCCCTTGTCGACGACGATACCCGCCGCGCGCAGCCGCGCCGGCCCGCGGCCGGCCGAGAGCGCATGCGGGTTGGCGGCCGCGAAGACGACCCGGCTCACGCCCGCCTCGATCAGCCGCTCGCTGCACGACGGCGCGCCGCTGGACCGCTCGCCGCACGGCTCCAGCGTGACGTAGGCCGTCGCGCCGCGCGCGGCGTCCCCGGCCAGCGCCACAGCCTGTTCCTCGGCGTGCGGCCGCCCGCCTGGCGCGGTGGCGGCCTCGGCGATCACAGAAGCGCCGCGCGCGATCACGCAGCCCACCGCCGGGTTGTCGCCGGTTCGCCCGAGCCTGGACGCCGCCAGCGCGATGGCGCGGCGCATCATCCGCTCGTCCAGCGCCCGCTCCGTCACGCGGCCGTCGGCAGGGGCTGGGCGCGGCTCGCGTCGAGATAGCGCGCCGCGACCGGTTTCAACGCGCCGTCCAGGTCCACCAACAGCGGGTTGCCCGTCGGAATCTCGACGCCGGTGATCGCCTCGTCTGGGACGGCGAAGAGATGCTTGACGATCGCACGAAGGGAGTTGCCGTGCGCCGCAACCAGCAGCCGCTCGCCGGCCGCCAGCCGGGGCGCGATCTCGCCGCTCCAGTAAGGCAGCACCCGCTCCAAAGTCAGTTTCAGGCTTTCGGTGGCGGGGATCGCCTCGCCGGCATAGCGGCGGTCGGTGGTGAAATCGTAAGCGCCCCCGGGCTCGAGCGGCGGTGGCGGCGCGTCATAGGAGCGGCGCCAGGTCTGCACCTGTGCATCGCCGACCTTCGCCGCGACATCGGCGTGGGTCTGACCGGTGAGGCCGCCGTAGTGGCGCTCGTTCAGCCGCCAGTGCTTGGTCAGCGGGATCCACAGCTGATCGGCCTTGGCCAGCGCCAGGTCGGCGGTGCGGATGGCGCGCGTCAGCACCGAGGCGTAGGCCCGATCGAGCGCGATGCCGGCCTCGGCGATCAACGCGCCGGCGCGCTCGGCCTCCGCTTCGCCGGCGGCCGTCAGGTCGACGTCGACCCAGCCCGTGAAGCGCTTCTCCAGGTTCCAAAGGCTCTGGCCGTGGCGCAGAAGGACGAGGGTTGGCATACGCGCTGCTCCTTGCCGCCTCGGCTAGGGCCAAGCCTTTGGAGCGTCAAGCGCGCCTCGCCTCGCGCGCCTGCGGCGCCGCTGCTATAGCTGGCGCGGATGTCGAACCGCATCTTCTTCGCCCTCTGCGCCGTACTGGCGATCGCCTTCACCGCGCTCGCCGCGGTGACGCCGCAAGGCCTCGGCGCCCGCTCGCCGGCGCCGTTCGGAAAACCGGTGGTGAAGCCGCCTCCGACCGCCGCCGAGGCCGCCGCCGCCGCGGCGCTCGCCGGCCTCAGAAAGAGCCAATGAGCGACTTCGACGCTGTCGCCGTCGCGCGCCGCGTGCTGGGCGTCGAGGCCGAGGGGCTGGCGATGCTGGCCGCCAGCCTCGGCGCGCCGTTTGTCGAGGCGGTGGAAATCGTCGCCGCCGCCAAGGGCCGCATCATCCTGACGGGCATCGGCAAGTCCGGGCATGTGGGACGCAAGGTCGCCTCGACGCTCGCCTCGACCGGGCAGCCCGCACAGTTCGTTCACGCGACCGAGGCGGCGCACGGCGACCTCGGGATGATCGCCGGCGGCGATGTGGTCATCGCGCTGTCGAAGTCCGGCGAACAGCGCGAGTTCGCTCCCGTCATCGCCTACGCCAAGCGTTTCGCCATCCCGCTCATCGCCGTCACCGCTTCGGCCGAGAGCACGCTGGGGCGCGCCGCCGACATCGTGCTGCAGTTGCCCGACGCGCCGGAAGCCGCCGAACGGCTCGATCCGCCAACCACCTCGACCACGCTGATGATGGCGCTCGGCGATGCGCTGGCGGTCGTCCTGCTCGAGCGTCGCGGCTTTACCGCCAGCCACTTCAGCGTGCTGCACCCCGGCGGCAAGCTCGGCGCGAGCCTGCGCCTGGTCGCCGAACTGATGCACGGGCCCGACGAGCTGCCCCTGGTCGCCCCTGACGCTCCGATGGCCGACGCCATTCTGGTCATGAGCGAGAAGCGCTTCGGCTGCGTCGGCGTCGTCGAGGGCGATGGCAGGCTGGTCGGCATCATCACCGACGGCGATCTGCGTCGTCACATCGACGGACTGCTCGGCCACACCGCTGGCGAGATCATGACCCGCACGCCGCGCACCGCGAGCCGCGAGACGCTGGCCGCCGAAGCCCTGCAACTGATCGCCGGCGTCACGGTTCTGTTCGTGGTGGAGAACGACAGGCCCATCGGCATCCTCAGCATGCACGACCTCCTGCGCGCGGGTGTCATGTGAGCGCCGCGCCGCTTCAGCCGCGCGCCGACGTTCAGGAGAACACGCTCGCCTACGAGACGACCCCGCTCGTCAAGCCAACCGGGTTTCGCGAGTACGACGCCCGCTGGCTCCTGGGCGCCGAGATCAACCTGATCGGGGTGCAGGCGCTGGGGCTGGGGCTGGGGACCTACATCCACGAACTTGGCCAGTCGCGGATCGTCGTCGGCCACGACTACCGGTCCTATTCGCTGTCGGTGAAACAGGCGCTGACGCTGGGCCTGATCGGCGCGGGATGCGAGGTGCTCGACATCGGCCTTGCGATCACGCCAGCCGCCTACTTCGCCCAGTTCGACCTCGACGTGGCCTGCGTGGCCATGGTGACGGCCAGTCACAACGAGAACGGCTGGACCGGGGTGAAGATGGGCGCGGCGCCGCCGCTCACGTTTGGGCCGGACGAGATCGGGCGACTGAAGGCGATCGTGCTCGGCGCCGAGGGGCGCGAGCGGCCGGGCGGGCGCCTCACCCGCGTCGAGGGCGTGGCGGAACGCTACATCGCCGACGTGAGCGGCCGCGTGCGCCTGGCGCGTCCCCTCAAGGTCGTCTGCGCCTGCGGCAACGGCACGGCTGGCGCCTTCGCACCGGAGGGCTTGCGCCGCATGGGCGTGAGCGAAGTCATCGAAATGGACTGCGACCTCGACTGGACCTTCCCGCGCTACAATCCGAACCCGGAAGATCAGGTGATGCTGGAGGCGATGGCGCGGCGCGTGGCCGAGACCGGCGCGGATCTGGCGCTTGGTTTCGACGGCGACGGCGACCGCTGCGGCGTGGTCGACGACGGCGGACACGAGATCTTCGCCGACAAGATCGGCCTGATGCTGGCTCGCGATCTGGCGCCCACTCACAAGGGGGCGACCTTCGTGGTCGACGTGAAGTCGACCGGGCTCTTCGCCACCGATCCAGTGCTCGCCGCGGCCGGCTGCACGACAGTCTACTGGAAGACGGGTCACAGCTACATCAAGCGCAAGACCGCCGAGCTGCACGCACTGGCCGGCTTCGAGAAGAGCGGTCACTTCTTCTTCAACGCGCCCCTCGGGCGCGGCTACGACTGCGCGCTCACCGCCGCCGGCGCGATCCTGTCCATGCTCGACCGCAACCCCGGCCAGTCGCTGAGCGGATTGAAGTCGGCGCTGCCGCTCGCCTGGACCTCGCTCACCATGTCGCCGCACTGCGCCGACGAGGTGAAGTACGCGGTCATCGACGAGATCGTGCGCGAGTACGAGGCCTTCGCCGCCGGGGGCGGCCGCATCCTCGGACGCGCCATCGCCGAGGTGATCACCGTGAACGGCGTCCGCGTCGCGCTCGAGGACGGCTCATGGGTGCTGGTGCGCGCCTCGTCGAACAAGCCGGAGCTGGTGGTCGTGGTCGAGAGCACGCGGTCCGAGGACGACATGCGTGCGCTGTTCCGCGACGAGGTGAAGCCCAGGCTGGCCAAACGCGCCGAGATCGGGGCATACAACCAGCAAATCTAGGCGGCCCGGAGGCGCTTCCACCCCATGCGAGTCGCCATGATCGGCGCCGGCTACGTCGGCCTGGTGTCCGGCGCCTGCTTCGCCGATTTCGGCCATGTGGTCACTTGCGTGGAGAAGGACGCCGACAAGCTCCGTGGGCTCAAGAAGGGCGTCGTTCCCATCTACGAGCCCGGGCTTGAAAGCCTGGTGGCGCGGACCGCGCGCGAGGGCCGCCTGCGCTTCAGCGCGACGCCGGACGAGGCCGTGGCCGAGGCGGACGCCGTCTTTATCGCCGTCGGCACGCCGTCGCGGGCCGATGACGGCCACGCGGATCTCTCCTTCGTTCACGGCGTCGCCGCGGAGATTGCGCCGCATCTGGATGGCTTCACCGTCGTCGTCACCAAATCGACCGTGCCGGTCGGCACCGGCGACCGCATCGAGGAGATCATCAAGGAGACCCGCCCCGACGCCGATGTCGCCGTGATCTCCAACCCCGAGTTTCTTCGCGAGGGCGCGGCGATCGATGACTTCAAACGGCCGGACCGTGTGGTGGTCGGGCTGAACGACGAGCGGGCGCGGCCGGTGATGGCGGAACTCTATCGGCCGCTCGACCTGAACCAGACGCCCATTCTGTTCACCGAACGGCGCACCGCCGAGCTGATCAAATATGCGGCCAACGCCTTTCTCACCATGAAGATCACCTTCATCAACGAGATGGCCGACCTGTGCGAGGCGCTGGACACCGACGTCGAACAGGTCGCGCGCGGGATTGGGCTCGACAACCGGATCGGCTCGAAGTTCCTGCACCCGGGACCGGGGATCGGCGGGTCGTGTTTCCCGAAGGACGCGCTGGCGCTCGTGCGAACCGCCGTCGACGCAACGCGCCCCTTAAGCCTGGTCGAGGCGACGCTCAAGGCGAACGACGCGCGCAAGCTCGGCATGGCCGACAAGATCGCCGGCGCCATGGGCGGCGACGTCGCCGGCCGGACGATCGGCGTGCTCGGCCTGACCTACAAGGCCAATACCGACGACATGCGCGCGGCGCCCAGCCTCGAGATCATCCCGGCGCTGCAGACCAGGGGCGCCCGCATCCAGGCCTACGATCCGGAGGACCACAGGGCGCGCCAGCTGCTGCGCGACGTCGACTTCGCCGCCAATGCCTACGAAGCGGCGCGCGGCGCCGATGCGCTGGTCATCCTGACCGAGTGGGACCAGTTCCGCGCCCTGGATATCCCGCTCGTGAAAGGCCTGATGCGCGCGCCGGTGGTGATCGATCTGCGCAACATCTACGAGCCGGCCGAAATGGCGGCTCACGGCGTGCGCTACGTGAGCGTCGGCCGACGTGAGGCCGGCGGCTAGCGCCGACGGGTCAGCGCTGCAGATTGGCGAGGTCGACCTCGTAGAGGGCCGCGTTCTTTTCCATGTATTCCCCGCGCCCGAGCACGGGCCGGCCAGCGATGGTGGCGTCCAGCATATCGAGGAAGGTGTGCCAACCCATGGCGTTCTGCGGCTCGAACCGGTCCAGCACCGGCAGGTGCGTCAGCACCAGCAGCGTCTCGTTCCCGCGCGCCTGCAACTCGATGGTCAGATAGGACTCCGGATAGGGCGACTCCTGCTCTCCCGGCGCGAAGACGTTCCAGGTGTAGGCCAGCCGCCGATTGGGCTTGTACTGGGTGACGACGCCCCGGATGTGGCCGCCGGCCATGTGAACGGCGCCGCCCTCGCGCGGCTCGATGCTGCCGTCCTCGCCGTACCAGGCGGCGAGCTTCCCGCAGTCCGTCAGATGGGCCCAGACGGTCTCGGCCGGCGCCGCGATGAGGCGCTCGAAGCGGACGGCCGGCACCCGGTAGGTTTCGCCAAGATCTGTCATCGGCCTTGCTCCTTTTCGATTTCGCCTTCCAGCGCATCCAGCCGCGCGGCCCAGAAGCGGCGGATGCCGCCGATCCACGCGCTCATCTCGTCGAACCCGCGCGGGTCGAGTTCGTAGATGCGCCGTTGCGCCGCCGGCCGCGCCCGCACGAGCCCGGCGGCCCGCAGCGTCTTCAGGTGCTGCGAGATGGCGGACGCGCTGATGTCGAACCGCCGCGCGATGTCGCCGGACGAGAGCGCGCCTCGCGCCAACGTCTCGACGATGCGCCGCCGGGTGGGATCGGCGAGGGCGGTCATGCTGTCCATGCCCGCTTTGTGAATTACCCACTTAATTAAGTCAATTCTACAATAAGAGGAACGGCTGGGCTGGCCGAACGTTTTTCAGCGGGGCGCGAAAACGTCAGCCGAGATGTGGCGCCCCAAAGCCGGGCGCCGATCCTTACCGAGGAGCGAAACCCTTATGTCCCTCATCGCCAGAACCGCCGGCCGCGTGGCCCTGGGCGCCGTCGCCGCTGTCAGCCTCGCCGCGCTCATGCCGAGCGCGCCCGCTCAGGCTCAGTCGCCGTACGAAGAGACCACCGCCGGCGAAGACGTGACCATCACCGCCCCGCGCGTCGAGCGCGATCCTTACACGGGCGCCGACATCGACATCGTGTCGACCACGCGCATCGTCAGCTATGCCGACCTCGACCTCAACAGCCGGTGGGGCATGCGCGTGCTGCACAACCGCATCCTTCG
>DATGKF010000008.1:0-64181 GCA_035294785.1 Caulobacteraceae bacterium
TCGCCGCGGCCGAGGTCGACGACGATGTTGCCGTACTCGACCCGCTTCACCACGCCGTTCACGATCTCGCCGACCCGGTCCTTGAACTCCTCGAACTGGCGCTCGCGCTCGGCGTCGCGCACCTTTCCGGTCACCACCTGGCGGGCCATCTGCGTCTGCACGCGGCCGAACTCGAAAGGCGGCAGGATCTCTTCGTAGGTCTTGCCGACGAAGGCGTCCTTGTCGTCCAGCTTGGCGTCGGCGAGGCTCTTGAACGCGTAGGTGTTCTCGATCGGCTCCTCGTCGTCGACCACGGTGACGACGCGGGTGATGGTGGTCTCGCCGGTCTTCGGATCGATGTGGACGCGGATGTCGTGCTCGGCGCCGTACCTGGAGCGGGCCGCCTTCTGCACCGCCTCCTCGATCGCCTCGATGACGATCTCTTTCTCGATCGATTTCTCCCGCGCGACCGCGTCGGCGATCTGCAGCAGTTCGAGGCGGTTGGCGGAAATGCCGCTTAGAGCCATGTGGGTCTACTCCGGGTTTGCGTCGGCTGACGCCTGTTCGTGTTCAAGTCGGGCCGCGCGCGCCTCGGCGCCGCGTTTCAGAAGCGCCTCGGTCAGCGACAGCTTGGCGTCGGCGATCCAGGCGAAGGGGATGAGGATGGTCTCGGTTTCGCCGTCCTGATCGATGGCGACGTTGTCGTCTTCGACGCCGGCGAGGACGCCGTGGAAGCGCTTGCGTCCATCCGCCAGCCGGTCGAGCTCGATTTTCGCCTCGAAGCCCTCGAAGGCGGCGAAGTCTTTCAGACGCGTCAGCGGCCGGTCGACGCCGGGGCTCGAGACCTCGAGCGAATAATCGCCCTGGATCGGATCGGCCGCTTCCAGGACGTCGAGCACCGCCCGCGACAGCCGCGCGCAGTCGCTCACGTTCATCTCCCCGGCGGCGTCTTCGGCCATGATCTGCAGCTGGCGCATGCGGCCGCCGCCCATCAGGCGCAGCCGCACCACCTCGTACCCCATCGCGTCGGCGATCGGGTCGATGAGCTCGAGAAGCGAGCGGTCTTCGCGTGTCTTGCCGCGCAAGGCTCCAGAACCAACAAAAAAGCGGCTGGCCTTTTGGGCCGCCGCTCGAAAGCGCCATCCAGCGCTGACGATCGATTTAGTGAGTTGAATATAGGCGCTCGCCGGGCCTCTGTCAGCCCCTTCCGTGACAGGCGGCCAGCGCGAGCCGCAGGATCGCCGTCTGTTCGCCGCCCAGCGTGGCGAACGCGCGGGCGATCGGCGTCATGCGCGAGCGTGTCTCCCATCCGTCGCGCACGATCCGGCGCCGGTCGTGGTCGCTCGCTTCGAGCCGGTAGAGCGGCTGAAAGAAGTGCGGATGCGGATAGGGGTACGCGTGCGGCCTCGGCGTCTCGTGCCGGAAGTGCAGAGCGCCGAACCGCCGCGCCTCCGAGAACCGCCAGCCGGTCTCCTCGGCGATTTCACGCTCGAGCGTCTGCATCAGGGTCTCGCCCGGCTCGCGACGGCCGCCGGGGATCACGTGGTCGCCAGGCGGATCGCGCACCACCATGACCCGCCGGCCCTTGAAGAGGACGCCGCGCACCGAGGTCGTCAGGGCGTCGGGCGTCTCGTCGCCCGTGGCATAGAGGCTGAGGCGCAGGATGTGCTTGTCGCGGCCCCAGACAACGGTGGTCGGCGGCTCGGCCGGCGCGCGGCCGGAGAGCCAGGCTTCGGCTTCGCTCAAGAGGCGGCCGCCGCCTCGCCGGCGACGACGCGCGAGGCGGCGTTCACGACCGAGGCGATGCGCAAGGCCGCCTGGATCGCTTGCGGCGACACGCTCCGCTTCTTCAGCTCCTCCTCGTGGGCGTCCATGCAGGCGCCGCAGCCGTTGATCGCCGACACCGCCATCGCCCAAAGCTCGAAATCGGCCTTGTCGACGCCCGGGTTGCCGATGACCTGCATGCGCAGCCGGGCCGGCAGGCTGCGGTACTCGTCGTTGTGCATGATGTGCAGCGCCCGATAGTAGACGTTGTTCATGCCCATGATCGCCGCCGCCGCCCTGGCCGCCTCGCGGGCTTCGTCCGACAGGCCGGCGGCCTTGGCTTCCGCCTCGACCGCCTTCACGACCGCCGGCGTTCCGATCGCATGCGCCGAGGCCAGGAAGCAGCCCCATTTCTGCTGCGGAGTCAGGGTGTCCTCGCCGGCGAGCACGCCCAGATTGAGGGCGATGTCGCGGGCGTAGGCGGGCAGGGATTCACGCAGGGCGTCGAGGCTCATGAGGTCGGTCTCCTTCGGCGGCTTCCTAGCACCGCGCCGGGCGCTCACCGCACAGAGTTGCTCAATGCATATGGGTATCCGCATTGAGTGCGTCTATATAGCCCGACATGCTCCCGACGCTCCGCCAGCTTCAGTATCTCAAGCTGCTCGCCGAGCACGGCTCCTTTAGCCGCGCCGCCGAGGCGGCGCACGTGACCCAGCCGACTCTCTCGGCCGGCGTGCAGGAGCTGGAGAAGGTCCTTGGCGCGCCCGTCGTCGACCGGGCGCGCGCCGGCGTCATCCTCACCGCCGTCGGCGAAGAGGCTGTGGCGCGCGCGTCCGACATCCTCGCCCGCGCCGAAGATCTGGTGCAGGCGGCCAAAAGCGCCGGCCAGCCGCTCGCCGGCCGCTTCAGGCTGGGGGTGATCCCGACCATCGCGCCGTTCCTCCTGCCCCGCGCCCTGCCGGCGCTGCGCGCGCGCTTTCCCAAGCTCAGGCTCTACCTGCGCGAGGAGCAGACCGCCAAACTGATCGCGGCGCTGAGGGCCGGCGCGCTCGACGCGGCGCTGATCGCGCTTCCGTACGACACGCAGGGGCTGGAGACGGCGCCGGTGGGCGAGGACGAACTGCTCGCCGCGCTTCCGGCCAACCATCCGCTGCTGGCGGCCGAAACGATCGCGCCCGAGCGGCTGGCCGGCGACGATCTCATCCTGCTCGAGGACGGGCACTGCCTGCGCGAGCACGCGCTGGCCGCCTGCCGGATCGACCCGCCGAAGCCGACGGAGGAGGGGATATTCACGGCCACCTCGTTGCCGACGCTGGTGCAGATGGTCGGCTCCGGCCTCGGCGTCTCCTTCCTGCCCGCCATGGCGGTGGACGCAGGCCTCGCCGATGACGCGCCGATCGCCGTGCGGCGGCTCGCCGCCGACCACACGGCCCGCCAGATCGTCGTCGCCTGGCGCGCCGGCTCCAGCCGCGGCGTCGAGGGCCGCTTGCTCGCCGAGACGCTGCGCGCCGCTTAGCGCCCGCTCGCGGGCCGTGCGACGCCGGGCGCCGGCCCGCCCAGCTCCTGCCGCCAGGCGCCGGCGCCGAACGCGCTCACGTCCAGCACCAGGCAGCCATCGACGCGCCGGTAGACCGCGTGCAGGCGCCGCGACGCCGGCTCGACGCCCAGGGGATGCGGCGTCGCCGGGGCGAGCGCTGCGGCTTGTCTGGGCGGGTTCGGCGAACAGGCGGGGGCGGGTTGCGCGACCAGCGCGGCGGCGAGGATGGCGAAGGGCATGGCGATCTCTCCCTGGCCGCCAGTCTACCACCGTCCGCGCGCTCGATCGAACAAGAGGCTTGCAATCCGATACGAGTTCGATATATCTAACTCATCGATATATCTAAGAAGGATCGATTATGCATCGTTTTCACCAACGTTTTCATCGTGAACGCATGGCGCGCCACGGGTTCGGCTGGGCCGAGCGCGAGGCGCGCGGGTTCGGCCGTCATGGCCGCCGACCCGGCCGCGTGTTCGGCCAGGGCGACCTTAGGCTCGTGCTTCTGAAGTTGATCGCCGACAAGCCCAGCCACGGCTACGAGCTGATCAAGGCGGTCGAAGAGGCGGTCGGCGGCGCCTATGCGCCGAGCCCCGGCGTCGTTTATCCGACGCTCACGCTGCTCGAGGACATGGGCTACGTGCGCCAGCAGCCCGACGCGGACGGCGCCAAGAAGCTCTACGCCATCACGCCGGAAGGCGAGGCGCACCTGGGCGAGCAGGCCAAGGCCGTCGAGGCGATCTTAGACCGCATGGCCGAGGTGGCCGCCGCCAACCGCGGCCGCAGCGCGCCCCAGGTCCTGCGCGCCATGCAGAACCTCAACACCGCGCTCCGCTATCGTCTCGGCCGCGGGCCGGTCACCGAAGCGCAGGTCCAGGCGATCGCCGCGGCGCTGGACGCCGCCGCCCGCGCGGTCGAGGACGCCTAAGACCCCGCGTCGCGCCCCGGCGTGATTTTTCGCGCCCGCCGGCCTATATGCGCCGGCCATGGGCCGCCCCTTCCTGAAGATGAACGGGCTCGGCAACGACTTCGTCGTCGTCGATGCGCGGGACGAGAGCCGCTACGGCGCCTTCGCGCCGGGGCCGGAGACCGTGCGCGCCATCGCCGACCGCGCGGCCGGCGTCGGCTGCGATCAGCTGATCGCCATCGAGCCCTCGGCGACCGCTGAGGCCTTCGTCCGCTTCTGGAACGCCGATGGCGGCGAAGTCGCCGCCTGCGGCAACGGTTCGCGCTGCGTGGGCTGGCTCCTCATGCAGGCGTCGGGGCGTGACGAGGCGGTGTTCGAAACCGCCGCCGGCGCGCTGCGCGCCCGCCGCGCCGGCGGCGCGATCACCCTCGACATGGGCGCGCCGGGCCTCGGCTGGCGCGACATTCCGCTCGCCGAGGAGATGGACACCAGGGGCGTCGAGCTGCAGGTCGGCCCGATCGACGACCCCATCCTGCACACGCCCGGCTGCGTCAGCATGGGCAACCCGCACGTGGTCTTTTTCGTCCCCGACGTCGCCGCCGCGCCAGTCCGCGAGGTCGGGCCGATGATCGAGAACCATCCGCTGTTTCCCGAGCGGACCAACGTCGGGTTTGCGCAGATCCTCGCGCCGGACCGGATACGGCTGCGCGTATGGGAACGCGGCGTGGGCGAGACGCGCGCCTGCGGCACCGGCGCCTGCGCGGCGCTGGTGGCGGCCTGCCGCCGCGGCCTCGCCGGCCGCGCGGCGAGCGTCGAACTGACGGACGGACCGCTGCAGATCGAGTGGCGCGAGGCGGACGATCACGTGCTGATGACCGGCCCGATCGCGGTCGAGTTCGAGGGCCAACTGCCGTGAGCGCGCTCGAGGTCGTCACCTTCGGCTGCCGCCTGAACGCCTACGAGTCCGAGGTCATCCGTACGCGCGCCACCGAGGCTGGCCTCGCCGAGGCGGTCATCGTCAACACGTGCGCCGTCACCGGCGAGGCGGTCCGCCAGGCGCGGCAGTCGATCCGCAAGCTGCGGCGCGAGCGGCCGGGCGCGCGCCTCATCGTCACCGGCTGCGCCGCGCAGATCGACCCTGCCAGCTTCGCCGACATGCCTGAGGTCGACCTCGTGCTCGGCAACGCCGAGAAGCTCGACGCCGCATCTTACGCACCTTGCGCTACGGCCGTGCGCACACGGGTTTCCGACATCTTCTCCGTGCACGAACAGGCCGCGCCGACGGTCTCGCACCGCGCCGGCCGCGCCCGCGCGCACGTCGAGATCCAGAACGGCTGCGATCACCGCTGCACGTTCTGCATCATCCCCTTTGGCCGCGGGAACGCGCGCTCGGTCCCCGCCGGCGCGGTGGTCGAGGCGATCCGTTGTCTGAGCACGGAGGGCTGCCGCGAGGTGGTCCTGACCGGCGTCGACCTCACGTCGTGGGGCGCCGACCTGCCCGGCCGCCCAAGCCTCGGCCAGCTGGTCCGCCGCATCCTGAAGATGGTCCCGGAGCTCCCGCGCCTCAGGCTCTCTTCCATCGACGCCGCGGAGATCGACGCGGACCTGCTGGCGGCCTTCGCCGAAGAGGAGAGGCTCGCGCCACACCTGCACCTGTCGCTGCAGGCGGGCGACGACATGATCCTCAAGCGGATGAAGCGCCGCCACAGCCGCGCCGACGCGCTCGCGCTCATCGCCGCCGTCCGCCAGGTGCGGCCGGAGACGGCCTTCGGCGCCGATCTGATCGCCGGCTTCCCGACGGAAACCCCGGCGATGTTCGAAAACACCCTCTCACTCGTGGGCGAGGCCGGCCTCGCCTACCTGCACGTCTTCCCCTTCAGCCCGCGGCCAGGGACGCCGGCGGCGCGGATGCCGCAGCTGGCGCGCGCCGTGATCAAGGCCCGGGCGCAGACGCTGCGCGCGGCGGGCGCGGCCGCGCTCGAGCGGCACCTCGCCGCGCGCATCGGCGCGGCGGTCGATGGCCTGGTCGAGCGGCCAGGGCGCGCGCGGGCGGCGGACTATACCGAGCTCGCGTTCGCCGGCGACGCCGCCCCGGGCGCTCTCGTCCGCATGATCGTGACCGGCCACGACGGCGCCCGCGCCACCGCGAGGCTGGCCGCATGACGACGCTCGCCGGCGGCTGCCAGTGCGGTGCGGTGCGCTTTGCGCTCGACGAGCCGCTCGGGCGGGCCTCCATCTGCCACTGCCGCATGTGCCAGAAGGCGATGGGCGGTTTGGTCGGAGCCTTCGTCGGCGGCGAGAACCTGCGCTGGACGCGGGGCGCGCCGGCCTACTTTCAGAGTTCCAACAAGGTCAGGCGCGGCTTCTGCGCCGCCTGCGGCACGCCGCTGACCTTCGCCTGGATCGGACATGGCGAGGAGGTCGCGATCCCAGCCTTGGATCACCCGGAGCGCGTTGCTCCGACAATCCAGGTCGGCGTCGAGAGCCGCCTGCCGTGGTTTGAGAGCCTTGCCGGACTGCCCGAGCGCAAGCCGGAGGAGGCGCCATGGCTGGCCACCATCGTGTCGCGCCAGCATCCCGACCAAGACACCGACGCCTGGCCGCCCACCGATGGCTGAGGGGGAGAAGACCGGCTGGCTCCGGCGCCTGACCGACGGGCTGTCGCGCTCGTCCAAGCGGATGACCGAGCAGGTCGCCGCCGTCTTCACCAAGCGCCCGCTCGACCAGGCGATGCTCGACGAACTGGAGGACATGCTCATCGAAGCCGATCTCGGCCCGAGCGCCGCCGCGCGCATCGCCCAAGCCTTCGGCGTCGCCCGGTTTGGCCGCGAGGCGGACGAGGTCGAGGTCAAGGAGGCGCTGGCCGAGGCCATCGCCGCCGAGCTAGAGCCGCGCCAGGGCCGCTTCGACGCGCTCGAGGGCCCGCGCCCCTACGTGGTGCTGTTCGTCGGCGTGAACGGTTCGGGCAAGACGACGACCCTGGGCAAGATCGCCGCCGACCTCACCCGCCGCGGCGCCAAGGTGCTGGTCGTGGCCGGCGACACCTTCCGCGCCGCCGCCGTGGAGCAGCTGAAGGTCTGGGCCGACCGGGCGCGCGCCGGCTTCATCGCCCGCCCCGCCGGGGCCGACGCGGCCGGGCTCGCCTTCGACGCGCTGGAGCAGGCGAAGGCGGAGGGCTACGACGTGGTCCTGATCGACACGGCGGGGCGGCTGCAGAACAAGCAGGGCCTGATGGACGAGCTGCTCAAGATCGTTCGGGTGCTGAAGAAGACCGACCCCGATGCGCCGCACGAGACGCTGCTCGTCCTCGATGCAACCGTCGGGCGCAACGCGCTGGCGCAGGAGAACGTCTTCGGCAACACCGCCGGCGTGACCGGCATCGTCATGACCAAGCTCGACGGCACCGCCCGCGGCGGCGTGCTCGTGCCCGTCGCCCAGGCCTCCGACGCGCCGATCAAGCTGATTTGCGTCGGCGAGGGCGTCGATGACCTGCAGCCATTCGATGCGCGCGCCTTCTCGCGCACGCTCGTGGGCCTGGACGCCGCGTGAGCGACGAGCCGGCTCCGTCGACTCACGTGACCGGCCGGCGCCGCGCGCACGGGGCTATCCGACTCATCGTTGACTACGGCGGGATCGCAGCCTTCGGTTTGGCGTATTTCCTCCGCCTTCGTTTCATACCCGCCCCGAATCCGCTCGGCTTGGCGCTCGCATGGGGTGGCAACGCACCGTTCGACCTGATCGGCGCCACAGGCTGGTTGGTCGCCGGTTCGTTGATTTCGCTAGGGGTTGGCATAGTCGCCGAGCGGCGCTTGGCGCCGATGCCGCTTATCGCCGGTGGGTTCGCGCTCGTCTTCGGTGGACTGACGCTCGTTTTGCACGATGCGCGCTTCACGAAGATCAAGCCGACCGTGGTCAATCTCGTGTTTAGCGCGGCGCTTCTCACCGGTTTGATGGTGCGGCGAAATCCACTGAAGTGGCTGCTTGGTGAGGCGTTGGCCTTGCCGGACGAAGCATGGCGCAAGCTCACCCTCCGCTATGCGCTCTACTTCTTCAGCATGGCCGTGTTGAACGAGATCGTATGGCGCACCCAGTCGGACCGAGTCTGGGTCGAGTTCCACACGCTCGGGCAGTGGGTCCTCGTGCTGCTGTTTTCCGCCGCCCAGGCGCCGCTGATGATGAGATATCTGAAGACGAGCGAGGCGCCGCCGCCACCGACGGACTAGACAAGAGGCCCATCTTGCAGCGTATACGGATGGTGTGTCTTCAAATCGACGCACGCACGCGCTAAGGTGTCGCGCACTCCACTCGCGGAACCGGGGTTGATGGCGAAGTTGAAGACCAAGCCGGGCGGAAAGAAGTCGGGCAAGAAGATCGAGGCCGCCAAGGCGCTGGACCGTTCGCCCAGCCATCTTCTTCACCGCGCTCTGCAGCTGGCGCTCGATATCTACGCCGAAGAGACCGGCCCCGACGCGATCACCCAGCGGCAATACGCGGTCCTCTCCGCCGTCGCGGCGCAGGAGGGGCTGACGCAGACCGATCTGGTGAAGTCGACCGGGATCGACCGCTCGACTCTCGCCGACCTGGTCGCGCGGATGATCGGCAAGGGGCTCCTGGGTCGCCAGCGTTCCGCGGCGGACGCGCGCGCCAACACCGTCAGCCTGACCGACGGCGGCCGCGGGGCGCTCGACGCCGCCCGCCCCCGCGTCGCGGCCGCCGATGCTCGGATCATGAAGCTTCTCCCGACGCGCAAGCGCGACGCCTTCCTGGACGTGCTGCGCGAGATGGGCCGGGTCGCGGCGGCCGACGCCGATGAGGAACCGGGAAAGAAGAAGAAAAAGGCCAAGGCGCAAAAGGCGGCCAAACCGGCCCGCGCCGCCAAGCCGGCCAAGGCCGCGAAACCGGTGAAGGCCGGCAAGACAGCCAAGCCGCCGAAGACCAAGGCCGTGAAGGCCGCCAAGCCGCCCAAGTCGCTCAAGGTCGCGGTCGCGCCGAAGGTCGGGAAGAAAAAGAAGACGCGCAAGGCCATGGCCGCCGCGCCCGCCGCCTGAACGTCCGCGGCCTTAGACCCTGATATTCACGATCGAGCCCGGGCGCGCGTTCGGGTCGGGCGCGACGGACGTGGTGTTCCCTCGCGCAGGCGCGGCCGGCGTCTGACGCATGGGCTCGACCGGTGTCGCCGCCTGCGAGGCGCGGCCGAGCGCGGCCTCGAAGAAGGCGCGCTGGGCGGCGGCGCGCGCGTCGGCGACCGACCGCGGCGCCGGGCTGGCGGCCGGCGGCGATACGGGGCGACTGATCGGCGGCAGGGCCATCGCACCGCCATCCGGGATTTATGGTTAACCCGCGGTTAACGCGGCGCGGCCTCGGCCAACAGCGCCTCGGCGCTCGCGGGCGTCAGCGGCAGCGCCGACTTGGCGGCGATGCGGCCGTCGCGCCCGACCACGAAGGTCTCCGGCACGCCGGAAATGCCAAAGTCGATGCCGGCGCGGCCAGTGCTGTCGACCAGCGTCGCCGCATAGGGATCGCCGCCGCGCGCGAGCATCGCGCGAGTCGCGGCGGGGTCGAACCGCCAGGGGGAGATGATGCCGACGACCCGTACGCCCTGCGCCTTCAGCGCCATCAGCACCGGCTGTTCCTCCTGGCAGGGCGCGCACCATGAGGCGAAGAAGTTCACCAGCGTGCCTGGGGGGGCCAGCGCCTTCAGCGTCTGCGGCGCGCCGCCGGCCAGCGGGGCCAGCGTCTCTTCGGGGAGCGGCTTTCCGACCAGCGCGGCCGGCTCGTAATGCGGATCGCGACGCAGGGAGGAGCCAACGAAGAGGGCGGCGAGCGCGAACAGCGCCACGATCGGGACGATGGCGATGAGGCGTTTCACGGCGCCGTCTCGGTCGACGCGTCGGGGCGGGCGGCGCGGCGCCAGCGGCGCGCGCGCGCCAGCGTGTCGGCGACCAGGCCGCCGAGGATGAGCGCGCTGACCGCATAGGCGCCCCAGACGTACGGCGCGTATTTGCCGGCGTCGAAATCGAAGCTCATGCCGCAGCCCTCATCGCCATCACCGCCGCGCGGCGGCGCCAGACCTCGCCCCGAATGCGCACGAGCCAGAGCGCGCCGAAGCCGGTCAAGTACGCGAGCCCCATGATCAGGAGCGGCGTCAGATAGACGGGCGGGAGGCTCGGTCCGCCGGCCCGCAGCACCGACGGCCCCTGGTGCAGGCTGCGCCACCAGACGACCGAGTAGTGGACGATCGGCAGATTGATCAGCCCGACCAGCGCCAGGATGGCCGTGGCCGGGGCGGCGCGCGCCTCGTCCTCGATGGCGGCGTCGAGGGCCATGTAGGCGGTGTAGAGGAGGAAGAGCACCAGCACCGAGGTGAGCCGCGGGTCGCCCCACACCCACCAGGCGCCCCAGGTCGGCTTGCCCCATAGCGAGCCGGTGATCAGAGCGGCCGCCGTGACCCCGGCGCCCAGCGGCGCGGCGGCCCGCGCGGCCGCCCGGGCGAGCGCGTGGCGGAAGACGAGGCTGAAGAAGCTCGCGCCGCCAAGGCAGGCGTAGACGAAGAGGCTCATCCAGGCCGCCGGCACGTGGATGAACATGATGTGGACGGCGTAGCCCTGGCGGTCGTCCGGCGGTGCGGTGAAGTCGAGCACAAGTCCCGCGGCCAGCAGCAGGACCGCCAGCGCACCGAGCAGCGGCGCCGCCCAGCGCGAGAAGGCCATGAAGCGGTCGGGATTGGCGAGGGCCGGAATCATCTTGGGGATCCGCTGATCAGGATAGCGCGTTCCGCGCCGCCGCCGCCATGGCGAACGGCGAGAGCGCCGCGGCCGCCAGCGCGTAGGCGGCGAGGAAGAGGAGCGGCGTCTTCCAGTCGAGCCCGGCGCCGAAGGCCTCGATCGCCCCGGCGCCAAAGATCACCGGCGGGGTGAAGAGCGGCAGGACGATGACGGCGATCAGGATGCCGCCGCGGCGGCTGCCAAGGCTGAGCGCCGCGCCGATGCCGCCGAGGAAGGCGAAAGCCAGGCCGCCGGTCAGGCCGGCCGCTGTGATGATCGGCCAGAGCGCGGTCTTGCCGCCCAGGGCCGCGACGACGAACGGCGCGACCAGCGCCAGCGGCGCGGTCGTGGTCGCCCATTGCGCCAGCGCCTTGGCGAAGGCGGCCATCTCCAGCGGCGCGGGCCCAAGCGCGATCAGGTCCAGCGAACCGTCCTCGTAGTCGCGCTCGAACATCCGCTCGAGCGAGATCAGCGCCGCCAGCGCCAGCACCAGCCAGGCGAAGCCGGGCGCCACGCCGGCCAGCCGCTCGGGCGACCCGCCCAGCGCCAGCGGCAGAAGGCTCGTCATGGCGAGGAAGAAGCCGATGGCCACGAGCGGCCCGCCGCCGCCAGCGAAGGCCAACGCGAACTCCCGGCGCAGGATCAGGGAAAACCCGCTCATCCTCAGGCGAGCTCGATCTCGCGCGCCTCGACCGGCAGCGGGTCGTGGGCTGCGGCCAGCACCAGGCCGCCGCCGGCGAGGTGCTCGGTCAGCACGGCGCCGAACGCGGCGCGCTGGTCGCGGTCGAGGGGCGTCAGCGGCTCGTCCAGCAGCCAGAGCGAACGGGGCGCGGCGATCAGCCGGGCGAGGGCCAGCCGCCGCCGTTGGCCGGCCGACAGCCGCCGCACGGGCATGGCGAGCAGGCCCGAAAGGCCGAGGCGTGCGCACGCCGCATCGGCCGTCCCGCGCGTTCCGCCGCACCAAGCGGCCTGAAAGCGCGCCTCCTCGCCGGCGCGGCGCGAGAGCTTCAGCCCGTCCTGATGGCCGATCAGGTGGGCGTGTCGGGCGATGGCGTCATCGGGCTCAAGCGGACCGGACGCGCTGGTAAAGACAACCCGGCCGGCGCTCGGGCGGATCAGGCCGGCGATCGTGCGCAGCAGACTGGTCTTTCCGGCGCCGTTGCGTCCCGAGAGGGTCGCCGCTTCGCCGGCGCCGAGGACGAGCGAGAAGCCCTCGATCAGCCGGCGGTCGCCGCGGTCGATGCAGAGGTCCTCGATGGCGAGCGCGGTGATCATCGGCGCCCGGTCCGTTCATGGACGGGGCGTGCGCCAGAAGCTAAGAGAGCGCCGGCCGTGCGGGACGAACGCCGCGCGAGGCCGGAACCTGTGCGTCCGGCCTTTACGACGCGCGATCCCGCGACCGGTTTTCGGGCGGCCCAGAGCAGAGAAAGGCGTCCTTCCATGCCATCGAACGACAGCTTGCAAACCCGCCGCGACCTCGTGGTGGGCAAGAAGACCTACGCTTATTACAGCCTCGCTGCGGCCGAGGAAGCCGGCTTGGCCGGCATCTCGCGCCTTCCGGCGTCGATGAAAGTTCTGCTGGAGAACCTGTTAAGAAACGAAGACGGGGCGACGACGAACCCGGACGATCTGAAGGCCGTGGCCGCTTGGGTCGAGAACCGCGGCTCGGTCCAGCACGAGATCAGCTTCCGCCCCGCGCGCGTGCTCATGCAGGATTTCACCGGTGTGCCGGCGGTGGTCGACCTGGCCGCCATGCGCGACGCCATGACCCGGCTCGGGGGCGATCCGGAGAAGATCAATCCTCTGAACCCGGTCGATCTGGTGATCGACCACTCGGTGATGGTCGACCACTTCGGCACCGCCAAGGCCTTCGGCGAGAACGTCGAACGCGAGTATGAGCGGAACCTCGAGCGCTATCGGTTCCTGCGCTGGGGCTCCTCGGCGTTCAACAACTTCCGCGTCGTGCCGCCCGGCACCGGCATCTGCCACCAGGTGAACCTCGAGTACCTGGCCCAGACCGTCTGGGACGCAGAAGGCGTCGCCTACCCGGACACCGTGGTCGGAACCGACAGCCACACCACCATGGTCAACGGGCTTTCCGTGCTGGGGTGGGGCGTCGGCGGCATCGAGGCGGAGGCGGCCATGCTCGGCCAGCCGATCCCGATGCTCATTCCGGAAGTCATCGGCTTCCGCCTCGCCGGCGCGCTGCCGGATGGCGCGACGGCGACCGACCTGGTGCTTACCGTCACCCAGATGCTCCGCAAGAAGGGCGTGGTCGGCAAGTTCGTCGAGTTCTTCGGCCCCGGCCTTGCCGGCCTCACCATCGAAGACCGCGCCACCATCGCCAACATGGCGCCGGAGTATGGCGCGACGTGCGGCTTCTTCCCCATCGGCCAGGCGACCATCGACTACCTGACCGCCACCGGCCGCTCGAAGGAGCGGGTCGCGCTGGTCGAGGCTTACGCCAAGGCGCAAGGGATGTGGCACGAGGCGGACGCCGCGGAGCCCGTCTTCTCCGATGCCCTGGAGCTCGACCTCGCCGACGTGACGCCATCGCTGGCCGGGCCGAAGCGTCCGCAGGACCGGGTGGCGCTGACCGACTCGGCCTCGGCGTTCCAGAGCGCGCTCGGCGCCGAGTTCGCCAAGACCGGCGAGCATGCCCGCACCCCGGTCAGCGGCGAAAGCTTCGACCTCGGCGACGGCGACGTCGTCATCGCGGCCATCACCTCCTGCACCAACACCTCCAACCCCAGCGTGCTCATCGCCGCCGGGCTGGTCGCGCAGAAGGCGGTTGAGAAGGGGCTGAAGGTGAAGCCGTGGGTGAAGACCTCGCTCGCTCCCGGCTCGCAGGTGGTCACCGACTACCTGGCCAAGGCGGGCCTGCAAAAGCCGCTCGACGCGCTCGGCTTCAACCTCGTCGGCTACGGCTGCACCACCTGCATCGGCAACTCCGGGCCGCTGCAGCAGCCCGTATCCGACGCGATCGCGTCGGGCGATCTCGTGGCCGTCAGCGTGCTTTCCGGCAACCGCAACTTCGAGGGCCGGGTGAACCCGGACACGCGCGCCAACTACCTGGCCTCGCCGCCGCTGGTCGTGGCCTACGCGCTGGCCGGCTCGATGAAGATCGACCTGACGCGCGAACCGCTCGGCGAGGGCAAGGGCGGCGAGCCGGTCTTCCTGCGCGACATCTGGCCGACCACGGCCGAGGTGGCCGAGATCCAGAAGAAGGCGGTCACCAGCGCGATGTTCGCCAAGCGCTACGGCGACGTCTTCAAGGGCGACAAGGCCTGGCAGGCGATCAAGGTCGCCGGTGGCAAGACCTACGCCTGGGACGTGGGTTCGACCTATGTGCAGAACCCGCCCTACTTCGAGGGCATGACGATGACGCCGGAGCCTGTTTCCGACATCATCGAGGCGCGCATCCTGGCCATCTTCGGCGACTCGATCACCACCGACCACATCTCGCCGGCCGGCTCGATCCGCGCCGCCTCGCCCGCCGGCCGCTACCTGCAGGAGCGGCAGATCGGCCAGAACGAGTTCAACTCCTACGGCTCGCGGCGCGGCAACCACGAGGTCATGATGCGCGGCACGTTCGCCAACATCCGCATCCGCAACCGCGTGACGCCGGATATCGAGGGCGGCGTCACCAAGCACTTCCCGTCCGGCGAGGTGATGGCGATCTACGATGCGGCCATGCGCTACCAGTCGGAGGCCCATCCGATGGTGGTGTTCGCCGGCAAGGAGTACGGCACCGGCTCCTCGCGCGACTGGGAGGCCAAGGGCACCAAGCTGCTCGGCGTGCGCGCGGTCGTGGCCGAGAGCTTCGAGCGCATCCACCGCTCGAACCTGGTGCAGATGGGCGTGCTTCCGCTGCAGTTCAAAGTCGACGGCTGGAAGAAGCTGAACCTGACCGGCGAGGAGATCGTCACCATCCGCGGCCTCTCCGAACTGTCGCCACGGCGCACGCTGACGGTCGAGGTTTACCGGGCCTCGGATGGCCGCATCGCCCGCTTCCCGGTCATCTGCCGCATCGATACGCCGACAGAGCTCGAGTATTTCCACGCCGGCGGCGTCCTGAACTATGTGCTCAGGAACCTCGCGCGGAGCGGGGCGGACGCCTGAGTGGGCGGGCGCTCAAGGCTCACGGGCTCGTGAGGCGCGCGGGCGGTCAAAAGTCGCTTTATTGGCCGCCCCATGCGTAGGGCTGCGCTTTTCTTCCTGTTCAGCGTCGCCGTGCTGGCGGGAGGCGCCGCCACGGCGCGCCCGCGCGCGGCCGCGCATCCGCCGGTGCTGGTGGAGTTGTTCACCAGCCAGGGGTGTTCGTCCTGCGTGAAGTCCGGGGCGCTGATCAGCGCTATCGACCAGCGTGCGCACGTGCTCGCGCTCACCTTCGCGGTCGACTACTGGGACTACCTGGGTTGGCGCGACACCCTGGCCAAGCCGGAGTTCACCGACCGGCAGCGCCTCTACATGCGGGCGCTTGCGCTTCGCGACGTCTTCACCCCGCAGGTGGTCGTCGACGGGCGGCTGCAGGCGGCGGCCGTCGACCAGGCGACGATCGACAAGCTGATCAAGGAGGCGCAGCGCGAGGCGGGGCCGGCGCCGACCACGGTGATCGCCAAGGGACGGCTGACGGTCGGCTCGGGCCCCGCGCCCACTGGCGGCGCTGTCGTCTGGCTTGTGCGCTACCGGCCGGGCGACGTCGCCGTGCGGGTGCTGGCCGGCGACAACCGGGGCCAGACGGTGGTCGAGCACAACGTCGTGCGCGAACTCACGCGGCTCGGCCTCTGGAGAGGGCGGATGGCGAGCTACCACCTGCCGGCGGCGGCGAGCAACGACGACCTGAAGACCGTGGTCATCCTGCAGGGGGCGCGGACCGGGCGCGTCTTGGCGCTGGCGCGCGGCTAGCCGCTCCCGGACCCCGGACAAGAATAAGCCCGCGCGGCCGGAGGGGGGCATGGGTGGACGCGCGGGCTTGGTCTTGTCTACGTCGGCCGACCAGGCCTTCGAAAAGCCGCGCCCCGGGGGGCTGGGGGGCTGTTCCGTGGTCCGAAGCGCAGGTGGCCCGAACCGTCCGACCCGGCCAAGCTCGCCCCCCAAGCGGGCGGAGCGGCGTCCGAATTAAGGTCTTTTCGTGGCGTGGCTGTTCGACGCGGCGCGGAAAAGCGCTCGCTTCGCCTCCGATCGACAGTACATTGGGCGCCGATGAGTCTTGACGTTACGACGCCGGCCCGGGGCGTTCCCCTGGTCTTCTTCGAGCGCCGCGAGCTCGACCGCCTGCTCGGCCTCTACGGAATGAGGGTGGCCGCAGGCGAATGGCGCGATTACGCCATCGACGGCCTGAGCGAGGCGGCCGTCTTCTCGGTCTATCGCCGCGCCTCGGAAGCGCCCGCCTACCGGATCGAAAAGCGGCCGGCGCTGGCGCGGCGCCAGGGGCAGTGGGCGATCATCGGTCAGGGCGGCCAGGTGCTGAAGCGGGGCCACGAACTGGAGGCGGTGCTACGCTTCTTCGACCGCGCCCGGCTCCGGGTGGTGAAGTAGCGCGGCCATCGCCGCCCGCGCGCGCGCCGGCGCCTCGATCACCGGCGTTGCGTCCGTCACCTGATCCAGCCCGCCAATCACCGGCAGCGCGCGCAGCGCCGGATCCTCGATAGCCCCCATGAGCGCGGCGATGATCGCCTCGCTGTTGACCACGCTGAACGGCCGTCCGTGGAAGGGCTCGATGCGCGGGGCGACTGCGCCCGGAACGCCGCGGGCCAACTGCAGCGCGCCGAGAGCGAGCGCCGCTTGCGCCAGTGCGGCGTCGCGGCTTCGCCAGTCGCCTGCGTCGAGCACTGCGTCCAGCTTGGGCCCGATGTCGCTGGCGCAGGGCAGGGCGGCGAAGGCGGTCCCGAACCACTTCGAATAGGGCGCGTAGCGGTCCTCGATGAGGAAGGCGAGGCGCATCAGGTCGCGCGCCAGGCGGGCCGCGATCACGCGCGAGCCGCGTTCGTCGCCGGCGATTCCGTTCCGGCCCACGAAGGGCTGCTCCTCGGCGATGCGCCGCCACTGGCCGGCCAGTTTGTAGAGCCGGACATCGCGCGGGAATGCGCCGAGCCGCGCGCGAGCGGCGGTCAGCCGGCCATCGTCGTCGTGGAACACCGCGCCGCCGGTCATCGCGATCAGCCGCTGTTCCGCCAGCCCCAGCCAACCGAGGTTGTCGCGCGGTTCGTCCGGTCCGAGTCCGACCCAAAGCGCGAGCGCGTGCTCGAGGGTCCATATCTCGAAGCCATGGCGGATGTCGCCGCGTGCGCCGTCGCTGTGGGGCGCGGGATGCGGCCGGTTGGCCATGCCGATGGGATGGCCGAGAAAGGTGTCCGGCGCCGCGTCGGCGAAAGCCGCCACCAGCGCGTCGGCGCCCTCGGCGAACGTCGGCGCATCGACGAATACCTGCACGCGCGGGCCCCAGTTGTGGTCCCGCGACATCGCATCGTCGAAGCCGAGCAGCTCCGAGCCGTAGCCCACCAATGCGGCGGCGTGCGGCAGGCCCGGTGCGGCGGTCGCCAGCCATGGCCGCACCAGGTCTTCGTAGAACCGCCGTGAGAGTTCGATCCCCTGCATGGCCGCTGCATAGCAAGGAAAAGCCCCGGCGGTCGCCCGCCGGGGCCTCTCTCTGTTCCCAACCGAACCGGCGCGCCGCTAGCGGCGCGCGCCCATCAGGCGGAGCAGGAAGAGGAAGAGATTGAGGAAGTCCAGATAGAGGCTGAGCGCGCCATAGTTGGTCGCCACCCCCATCGCCGCCTCGTTCCCGCCCAGCCGGTAGTAGGTCAGCTTCAGCCGCTGGGTGTCGAAGGCGATCAGCCCCGCGAAGATCAGAACGCCGATCACGTTGATGGCGAAATTGATCATCAGCGAGTGCATGAACATGTTGACGACCATGGCGATCACGAGCCCGACCAGGCCAACGATAAGGAAGCTGCCGAACCCGGTCAGGTCGCGCTTGGTCGTGTAGCCGACCAGACTGAGCGCGCCGAAGGCGGCGGCGGTGATCAGGAAGGTCATGAAGATCGAGGCCTGGGTGTAGTAGAGGACCCAGATGCCAAGCGAGGCGCCGAACAGCGCCACGACCGCCCAGTAGATCAGCCCGCTCATCGCCGGGCTCTGGCGGCTGGCGAAGGAGCCGAACAGCAGCACCGGCAGCGGCGCGATCGCCACGATCATCCCCAGCAGCGTGTAGCCCACCCCCGGGCCGTGGCTCGTCATCACCTGCTGGAACAGCAGGTCGCGCACCTGCGGCACGCTGGAGGTGACGTAGGCCAGCGCCGCGGAGAGCACGAGGCCGAGGCCGACCTTGTTGTAGACGCCGAGCATGAACCCGCGCAGGCCCGCGTCCACCGCCATGTCGGCGGCGCCCGCCTGGGCGGGACGCGGAAGGTAGTCGCTCATCGAATGGTCCTTGCGAATGACGCGCCCCGCATGGGACGCGAGCCAAGATATCGGCAAGCATGCGCCTCGCCGCAAGGAGGGGCAAGCCGCCGCCGCTTGTGCGCCAAGGGATTAGGGCATGATCCGCCTGTTCGCCGCCGTCGTCCCGCCGCCGGAGATCGCCGAGGTCCTGACGCGCCGCCAGCAGGGGCTGCCGGGCGCCCGCTGGCGTCCGGTCGAGGCGCTGCACGTGACGCTGCGCTTCTTCGGCGAGATCGACGAAGCCAAGGCCGATGATCTGGATGCGGAGCTGACGCGCGTGGGCGGCGCGCCGTTCGACCTCGAGCTTGCGGGCGTCGGCGCGTTCGACGAGGGCGGCGCCGCGCACGCCGTCTGGGCCGGCTTGGTCGAGAGCGCGGCGCTGCGAGGGCTGGCGCGCCGCTGCGAAGCCGCCGCCCGCCGCGCCCGGCTCGCGCCCGATGCGCGCGCCTACCGCCCGCACCTGACGCTCGCCTACCTGCGCCGCGCCGAGCCGGCTCGCGTCGCCGCCTGGATCCAGGCGCACGCGCTCTTGCGCTCGCCGGCCTTCCGCATCGACCGCTTCGGTCTCTACTCGAGTCGGCTCGGCGGCGAAGGCGCGAGCTACCGGCTGGAACGCACCTATCCCTTGATCGGCTGAAGCGTTCGCCTGGCACGCGATCTGCTTTGAGTCCGGCGACCCCGCTCTCGTGGAGCGCACTGGGACGCCGATGCCGGACGCCAAGGCCATAAACCCGCTGACCTCGCTGCGCTTCTTCGCCGCGATGTGGGTGGTCTTGTTCCACTATTGGCCGAACCTCGGCGCGGCGCTGCCGCCGATCGTCGCCAAGGGCTACCTGGGCGTCGAACTGTTCTTCGTGCTGTCCGGCTTCATTCTCTGCCACGTCTATCTCGATAGCTTCGCCGACGGCGGCTTCCGCTATGGAAGCTTCCTCTGGGCGCGGCTGGCGCGCGTCTATCCCTTGCACCTGGCGACCCTCGTCGGCGTTGGCGCGCTCGCGCTGGCGGCGTTGGCCGCCGGCCGGGTCATCGACCCGAACATCCTCTCCTGGCCGTCGCTGCCGGCGAATCTCCTGCTCGTGCAGGCGTGGGGCTTCGCGCCGCAAGCCGGGTGGAACCACCCGTCGTGGTCCATCTCGGCCGAGTGGTTCGCCTATCTCAGCTTTCCGCTCTTCGCCTGGCTGGCGCTGCGGTTCGCCGGCCGGCCGAAGCTCGCCGCGGCCGGCGCCTATGCATTCCTCGTCCTCGTCTACGCCGCCTTCGAGCGGCTGGCGGGGTCTCCGCTCACCCATGCCACGATCGCCTGGGGCGCGCTGCGCATCGTGCCCTGCTTCGCTTTCGGCGCTGCGCTTAACCTTGTTTGGCGCGAAATCGCGGCCTCTCGTCGCATGACCGCCCTCGCGGGCGCCGCAATTTCAGGCGCCGGCGTGGTGCTCGGCGCCCAGTTCGGGGCGCCGGACGCCATCCTGGTCGGTCTGTTCGGTTGTCTGATCTTGTCGCTCGCGGCCCTCACGAAAGCTGGTGAAAACAGCGGCGGCGGCGCTTTCTTCGTCTATCTGGGCGAGATCAGCTACTCGGTATACATGATCTGTATTCCGTGGAAGCTGTTGTTCGTGAACGGGGTTGCCCAGGCGATGCACATCGACAAAGCACACATGCCGCTGTGGGCATGGATGATCCTGCTGGCGGGTGTTGTTCCATTGGCCGCGGCGTCCTACCACCTCGTCGAGTGGCCGGCGCGGCGCTGGATGCGCAGGCTTGCAGCGCCCCGCCCCGCTGCGTTAACAAGCGTGGCTTAGAAGTCACGGCCGGAAATTATTTTTCTTTTAGTTATTGGCCGGGATGGTTATCGGACAGGCAGTAGGGCCGGGGGAGACCCATCACATGCGTTCGACGATAAGGGCCGGTTTCGGCTCGCTCGCCGTTGCTTTCGTGATCGCCTTCAGCGCCGGCCAGGCTCAGGCGGGCGACTATTGGCAGTGCGTTCCCTTCGCCCGCATGATTTCCGGCATTCAGATTTTCGGTGACGCCTGGACCTGGTGGCAGCAGGCCGCCGGCAAATACGCCCAGGGCTTTACGCCCAAGAGCGGCGCGGTGCTGGTCTTCCGCCCGCACGGACCGATGACCAAGGGTCATGTCGCCGTGGTGAGCCAGGTGCTGACCGACCGGGTCATCCAGGTGACACAGGCGAACTGGTCGATCATCGAAGGCAGCCGCGGCAAGGTCGAGCGCGACGTCACCGTGGTCGATGTCTCGCCTCAGGGCGACTGGAGCCAGGTGAAGGTCTGGTTCGATCCGGTCCACGACCTCGGCAAGACCATCTATCCGACCTACGGCTTCATCTATCAGAACACCGGCAGCGCCGCCGCCAACGCCGCCGAGACGGCTGTCCGCAGCGTGGCCCGCACGGCGATGAACCAGCTCGCCTCGGCCGTTCCGGCGCCAGGCGCGAACCCGGCGCAGGCGCTTAGCCAGGCGGCCGGTTCAACCGATCCGCTCAGCGCGCTGATCGAAGCCGCGACCGGCCCGAGCGCCGCCCACTAGTCGGAGGTTCCGCCAGTCTTCTTGGCGACGGGCTTCGCCGGCCCAGGGACAACCGCGCTTGGCGTCGCCCCGGCCAACGCGTTTGAGGCGACCGCCGCGGTCGGAGCCGCCGCCGGCTGGCTGGCGATGCGCCCGCCGCTGAGCCGGCCGAGCGTCTGGTCGATCAACGCGCCGCCGGCCTGGAACGAGCCCTGCTGCACGGCCACGACGATGAAGATCACCGCCAGCGCCGCCAGAAGGAAGGTGAGCAACGCCGCCACGCCGCCAAATCCGACGGCCCGCCGCCGGGGGCGCGCCTCCAGCCGGCCGCGATCATAGGCGTGCTGCAGTTCGGCCTTGTAAGTGGTCGCATCAACGGTCGCTGCAGGCGCCGTTTCGGATTGATGGTTCAGGCTCCAGAAGGCCATGGACGTGCTCCGCATCGCTTGCCGTCGCCGCCCCGTCGCTGAAACAAACGGTCCGAGCCGAGCGCCGGTTCCGGCGCTCCCGCGGGCCGACGGCCTCCGCGCGACGAAAGAGGGCGGCTCCATGGGGGAGCCGCCCAGGGTTCGCATCATCGAGAAAAGGTGCGGAGACGGCTGGCTGGCTCTCGCCAGCCTCAAGTCGGGGGGGCGTCGCCGCCTCCGCAATTCAAAAACACCCCGCGGGCCTATTCGTTCCGCGCGCCCGTGAACTTTTTTCTCGGGTCGATTGTGTTTGTCTTTTCAACACCCTCGCTAGACGACCGACTGACCGCGCAAAGCCCGCATCACGAAGCTGGCGACCAGAAGCACCAGGAAGATGACGAACAGCACCTTGGCGATTTCGGCGGCGATCCCGGCCAGGGCCACGAAGCCCAGGAGGCCGGCGACGATCGCGAGGATGAAAAAGGTGAGAGCCCAGCCGAGCATGTTGCCTCCGCGTGTCAAAAAGCACGGCGCCGAACGCGCCGCTTCGGGAGAGCAACGTCTCGCCGCGCGCGGTCGTTCCGCCGGAGGCGACGGCCTTCTAGGCCGCCTTCCGGCGCGAGCCGGGATGGAAGAACAGCGCCTGGCCGATCGCCGCCTTCACCGTTTCCGGCTGAAAAGGCTTGGTGATCAGGAAGGTGGGCTCGGGCCGCTCGCCGGTCAGCAGGCGTTCGGGAAAGGCGGTGATGAAGATCACCGGCACGTCGAAGCGGCTGAGGATCTCGCGCGCGGCGTCGATGCCGGACGAGCCGTCGGCCAGCTGGATGTCGGCCAGCACCAGACCCGGCTTGTGCCGGGCGGCCTCCTCGATCGCCTCCGTGCGCGTGGCGGCGATCGCGAGGACGCGGTGGCCCATCTCCCGCGAGAGCGCCTCGATATCGGCGGCGATCACCGGCTCGTCCTCGATGATGAGCACGTCGGTGGCGAGCTCGGCGTCGATCTCCGTCTGCGCCGCCGCGATCAGCTGCTCGACCTCGGCGAAGTCGGTGTCGAGGATCAGCGCCGTCTCGCTTGGGGTGAAGCCTTCCAGAGCCGTCAGCAGGAAGGCTTGCCGCGACCGTGGCGCGATACGCATCAGCTTGGTGGTGGCGGTCTCGGCGGCGCCGGGCGGCGTCACCGGCTCGCTCTCGAGCTGGGCGCCGGTCGTGCGCCAGATGGTGTGAAAGACGTGATAGAGCGCGACCCGCGGCGGCATGGCCGGGTCGAGCATGCGCTCGCCGGCGGCCAGCGCTTCCAGCGCCACCCGAACGTAGGCGTCGCCGCCGGCCTGGTCGCCGGTCAGCGCGCGCGCGTAGCGCCGGACGTAAGGCAGGTGCGGCGCCAGTCGTGCTAGCAGGCTCATGAGTTCCCCTTCGCCAAAACAAACCAGCCTACGATCGTTCCAGCACAGGACGATGGCGCAAGCGAGGCGGCCGACCTGAGACCGAAACGCAACGCTTGCCGACGGGTTCCATGAGGCCCAGCCTTTATCGGAACTTACGCACGAGTCGCGCGTTGCAAAACGCCGGAATGCGGTCTGTCTGCGTGCCGGGTACGAGGGGGGCGGAACTTGGAACGGCGATACGCCAAGCCCGAAAGGGACGAGGAGAGCCGCATGGATCAGGGCAGGGGCGAACCTCGCCGCGCGCTGGACGAAGCGCGCCTCAGACAGCAGGCGATCGGCGCCAAGTTGCGCCAAATGTTCGACGATGTGGTGAACGAACCCGTTCCGGAAACGTTTCTCGACATCCTCAGGCGCCATGACGAAGGCACGCGCGGTTCAGATGAAGACTAGCCGGGTGGCGCGGGCCGGTGACGACGCCACGGCGACGGACCGACGCTTCAAAGACGAACTGGTGGCGCTCATTCCGCATCTGCGCGCCTTCGCGCGCACGCTGACCGGCAACCCGACCGCCGCCGACGACCTCGCCCAGGACGCCCTGATGAAAGCGTGGGACGCGCGGGCGTCGTACCAGATGGGCACCAACATGAAGGCCTGGACCTTCATGATCCTGCGCAACCAGTTCTACTCGGAGAAACGCCGGTCCTGGCGGCAGACCCAGCTGGACCAGGAAGCCGCCGAGCGCACGTTGGTCGGGGTGGATGACCCGCAGGCGCCGATCGAACTCGACGAACTTCGCCTTGGCCTCGCCATGCTGCCGGCCGAGCAGCGGGAGGCGCTGATCCTGGTTGGCGCTGGAGGATTCGCCTACGAGGAGGCGGCCGCGATCTGCGGCTGCGCCGTCGGCACGGTGAAGAGCCGCGTCAGCCGAGCCCGGCGGGCGTTGCACGGCATTCTGGAGACGGGGGCCTACGGCCGCGACGGTCGCGCGGCCGGAGAGGCGATGGGCGCGATTCTGGCCGCGGCCGACAACATGGGCCAGATGCGTTAAAGGGCCGCGATGCCAAGGCTAACTTGGGGTCCGCTCGGCACCATCCGTTTTCGTCTGGCGGCGGCCGTCGCGCTCGCGCTCGCGCCCGTGCTCGTTTTGGGCGCCGCCCAGGCGACGCTGGCGTTTCGCAAGGACGCGGACGAGGAGCGGACGACCTTGGCGCTGGCCACGGCCAGGAGCGCCGCCGCCTCGCGCGCGCAGCTCGAGGGGGCGGGGGTGCTGCTGGAGACCCTGGCGCCCCAGTCGGTCGGCTTCGCCTGCGCCCAGCGGCTGGCGCAGGTCTCGGGCGAACTGAGCGGGTACCAGAACCTGATCCGCTTCGACGCCGACGGGCGGGTCGCTTGCGCCGGCGCCCCGCTTGTCGGCGACCCGGGCTCGGCGACCGCCGGGTGGTTCCAGAGCCTGGCGCTCGGCGCGCCGACGGCGACCTTGCGCGCGCCCGACGCGCTCAGTCCCAGCCAGCCGGCCGTCCTGGCCGCCCAGCGCCTGACCGGCCCTGGCGGGCGGTTCGAGGGGGCGCTGGCCGCCATCATCAGCCTCGACAGCCTGAGGCCGAGCGCGGCCGACCCGGCGCTGCCGCGGGGCACGGAGGTCGCGCTCGCCGACGAGCACGGCCGCTTTCTGACGCGCGCCGACGCCGGCGCCTTTCCGGCCAGCGCCGCGCGCGGGCTGGTGCGACCCGCCGCCGCCGGGTCGGTCATCGAGTACGGCCAGGACCGGCGGGGCGAGACGCGAGTCTATTCCACCGCACGCCTGGCGGGGGACGTGTTCGTCGTGCTCTCGGCCCCGGCGCCCGGATGGCTGTCCTGGGCGAGGCTCAATCTGTTCGCCGGCGTCCTCCTGCCGCTGCTGGCTTTCTTTGTCGCGCTCGTGGCCGTGCTGGTCGTCACCGAGCGGGTGGTCGTGCGCTGGCTCAACTATCTGCAGCGCATCGCGGACATCTACGCGCGGGGCCGGTTCAGCGTCCGGCCGCTCAAGGCCGACCGCGCCGCGCCCGAGATCCGCAACCTGGCCCACGCGCTCGACGTGATGGCCGACGTGATCGTCACGCGCGACCGTTCGCTGCACGCCACGCTGGAGGAAAAGGACGCGCTGATGCGCGAGATCCACCACAGGGTGCGCAACAACCTGCAGGTCATCTCCTCGCTCATCAGCATGCAGCAGCGCGCCCTCGGCGACCCGGCGGCGCGCGAGGCGATGTTCGACACCCGCCAGCGGATCAACGCGCTCGCGCTCATCTACCGTGCGCTCTACCAGGGCGCCGATCTGAAGAAGGTCGACATCCGCCAGTTCCTCGGCGACCTGATCGCCCAGCTGATCGTCGAACAGCAGGAGCATGGCGAGCTCGTGGCGACCGACCTCGAGGCCGACGCACTGATCATCGACCCGGACAAGCTGGCGCCGATCGCGCTCTTTGCGGTCGAGGCGATCGGCAATGCGCAGAAGCACGCGCTCTCGGTGCGCGGCGGCGTTTTGCGTGTTCGGTTCAATGTGGTCGACGCCGAGGCGGTGCTGGAGATCAACGACGAAGGGTGCGGCGTCACGCCTGAACTGGTCAGCACCGGGGTCGGGCGCCAGCTCATGACCGCCTTTGCGCGCCAGCTCCGCGGCCGGATGGAGCTGGTGGAGAATGACCACGGCGGCGTCACCGCCAGGTTGATCTTCCCGACCCCGCAGGCTAGGGGGCAAGCTCGGCCGTCGGCGCGGGGCCGCGGGAACCGAGCGGCAGCTTAGCCGTTGGGTCGTTGTCGAATTCACGAGAAGGAGAACGCGATATGCGCAAACTCACGCTTCTGGCGCTGCTCGTCGCCGGCTTGGCGATCGCCGCCTGCAACACGGTCGCCGGCGCCGGCAAGGATGTGAGCGCCGTCGGCAACGCCGTCACCGACACCGCCCACGACGCCTCGCACTAGCGCATTTCAGGCGGCCGCATGCGCGGCCGGGTTGAGGGCGTAGAAGCCGCGCCGGCCGGGCACCGGCCGCAGCGCGTCGTTGGCGCTTTGCGCCGTCTCGTCGAGGCCGAGCACCAGCCAGCCGTCCTCGGGCAGCGCGCGGGCCAGTTGCTCGAGCACGCGCCGCGCGGTCGCCTCGTCGAGCGAGGAGACCACGTTGCGGCAGAAGATCACGTCGAACTGGCCGAGCGTGCGAAGGTCGGCCAACAGGTTGACGCGGCGCCAGCGGATCATCTGCCGCAGCCTCGGGGAAATCGACCAGAGGTCGCCGTCCTTGCGGAAATACCGCACGAGCAGACGAATGGGCAGGCCGCGCTGAACCTCGAACTGGCTGTAGAGGCCGCCTTGCGCTTTCTCCAGCGCCCGCTCCGAAAGGTCGGAGCCGAAGAGCTCGACGTTGAGCCCCGGCAGCTTGGCCCGTTCGTCCTCGACGATCATCGCCAGCGAGTAGGGCTCCTGGCCCCCGCCACAGGCCGCTGACCAGATGCGGATGGGCTTGTTCCCGCGCGCGGCCGCCAGGGCCGGCAGGATCTCTTCGCGGAAGGCGCGGAACGGCGCGCGATCGCGGAAGAACGAGGTCTCGGCGTTGGTGAGGGCTTCGGTCGCCGACCACATCAGCCGGTCGTCGCGCTTGTCGCGGATCGCCTGCACCAGGTCGGGCAGACTGGAGAAGCCGGCGCGGCGCGCGACCGGGCCGAGCGCCGTCTCGATCTGGTAGGTCTTGTCCGGGTCGATCACGACGCCGGATCGCGCATGAACCAGGGCGCGGACCGTCTCGACGTCTTCGGGCCTCATGCGACGAGCCCCGCCTCGACCAGCTTGGCCTCCAGGATGTCGCCGTCGAACGGCTTCATGATGTATTCGTCCGCGCCGGCGTCCAACGCCTGGGCGATGTGTTCGAGGTCGTTCTCGACGGTGCAGAAGACGACGACGGGCGTGTGCCCGTCCGGCTCGCGCCGCAGTTCGCGCAGGAACGTCAGCCCGTCCATGACCGGCATGTTCCAGTCGAGCAGAATCGCCTCGGGCATGGCCGTCCTGCACCAGGCCATCGCCTCCATGCCGTCGGACGCCTCCGCGATCTCGAAGCCGAGATCCTCGAGGATGCGGCGTGCGACCTTGCGAATGACGCGGCTATCGTCGACGACCAGACAGGTCTTCACGGGGGCTTCCGGGCTCCGGCGGGCAATGAGGGCCCTTTCTCGCGCCCCTAGGTTAAGGAGCCGTATGGCCGGTTGAGAATCCCGCTATTCGCGCGGCAGGAGCGCGCGGATCACGACAGCGCCCTCGCCCGCCTCAACCTCGAGCTGCCCGCCGCCGGCCTTGATCAGGGCGTGCACGTAGAAGGCCTGCACCCAGTGTCCGGCGAGGCGCTCGCCCAGCGGCAGGCCCAGAAGTCCATCCGTCGCTTCCGGCCGCAGCATCGCGCGCGCGCCCTCGGCGCGGACCACCACCTCGGTCCGTTCGCCCGCCTCCGCGACGCTCACCCGCGCGACGCCGCCGGTGGCGACCGCCCCGGCGCCGATCTGGGCGAGGTTCAGCAACACCCGCGCCGTCAGCTTCGGCGCGCTCTGCGCCGCGACCGCCCACTCCAGCTGCACGCGCCCGCTCGCAATCACGTCGCGGGCCAGCGCTTCCAGCGCGCGGACGTCGAACGTCTCGGCCGCGGCGGACGCGCCATAGGCGATCCGATCGAAGGCCAGCGCCGCCGCCAGCTTGCGTCCGCTGGCCGAGATCAGCGCCAGGGCGTCCTCGCGCAGGTCTTCGTTGTCGGGATCCTCCAGCATGTCCAGGCCGGTGATGATGGCGCCGGCGGGGGCGATCAGGTCGTGGCAGAGCTTGCCGGCGAGTTGGGCCGCGAGCTCGTGCAGAGCGGGCGGCTCCGGGGCGTGGGCGAGGCGCGACGGCTGGGCTTCTGTCATGCGGCGGGACTTCCGGACCGGGCCTTGATAGGGCCGCGACCGTGGCCTGATTTGCCGCTTTCGCAAACGGGGCGTCCATGCCAGACAGGCGCCCGCATGACCACCACGGACAGCTTCGAGCCGCCGGCGTCGGCGGCATCGGCCGAGATCGGCGCCCGCCTGGCTGAGATGTGCGAGGCCGCCGGCCGCATCATCCTGCCGCTCTGGCGGACCGAGGTCACGGTCGAGGAAAAGAGCGACAAGAGCCCGGTCACAGAAGCCGACCAGCGCGGCGAAGCGCTGATCCTGGAGGCGCTGGCCAAGGCCTTCCCCGACGTTCCCGTGGTCGCCGAGGAAACGGTGGCCGCGTCGGGGGCGCCGACGGAGATCGCCCGCCGCTTCTTCCTGGTCGATCCGCTGGACGGCACCAAGGCGTTCGTGCGCGGCGAGGCGCACTTCACCGTCAACATCGGCCTGGTCGAGGATGGCGTCCCCGTGGCCGGCGCGGTCTCCGCGCCGGCGACCGGCGAGGTCTGGTTCACCGTCGCGGGCGGAGTCCTGAAGCGCCAGGTGGGCGAGCGCGGTGGGACGCCCGTGCGCGTTCGGCCACGCGATCCGGCCCGTGTTCTGGCGCTTACCAGCCACACGCTGAAGCCCGAGCAGATCGAGAGCCTGCAGAAGCAGTACGGCTTCACCGAGCGGCAATCGATGGACTCGTCGATGAAGCTCTGCCTGATCGCCGAAGGCGCCGCCGACGTCTATCCCCGTCATGGGCCGACCATGGAATGGGACGTCGCCGCCGCGCATGCGGTGCTGGCCGCGGCCGGCGGGCGCGTGACCGCGCCGGACGGCGAGCCCTTTCTGTACGGCAAGGTCGCCGAGGGCTTCAGGAACGGCTGGTTCGTGGCGCTCGGCGGCTAGCGCACACGGGTTCGGCGCCGCCGGGCAGTGAGGCCCGCGGCGTTCGGTGCGAAGTGTTCCTGAAACGCAGGAAACAACAACAATAACAATAACAACAACAATTTAGCCTGCGCCGGCGAAAGCACGCTCTCGCCAAACAGGAACACTTCACATCGTACGCCGCGGACTTGACGAGCATTAAACCACAGCCAAAGGGGCGCTCAGGACGCTCCTTAGCGGGGGCCCGTGCGTCAGTCGCGGTCGATGTCGTCGTAGCCCTTGCGCGACGAATAGAAGGCCAGCCACATCAGCCCGCCGCCAAGCAGCAGCGTCATGCCGCCGGCCAAACCGAGAGCGATGTAGCCATGCACGCTGATGGCCGTGTCGCCCGAGAGGCGCCAGGCGGCGAAGAGCCCCCACACGGCGAACGCCAGCATGGCCGCCAGCACCACGACCAGCAGAATGGTCGGCGCCTTCATGTGTTGGCTCCTCGCCTCGCCGCCCCAACGTGGGGCTTGGCGCCCGCCGCGGCAAGCGTGGCGGCCTTCCACCGCGGCTGGCGCGGGTGTTAGACCTTCGCCGAGGGTCTTGGGGGAAACGCGGATGGCCGACAGCATCGCCGACGGCGCGCCGCACGCCGTCCTGCCGACCACATCGATGCGCACCGTGGTCGCCGCCTCCTGCGCCTCGACGGCGTTCGAGTGGTACGATTTCTTCGTCTTCGGCAGTCTGCTGACGATCATATCGAAGAACTTCTTCTCCCAGCTGGGGCCCACCGCCGGACAGATCGCGGCGCTCGCTCTGTTCGGCGTGGGCTTCGCGTTTCGCCCGCTCGGCGCGCTCATCTTCGGCCGGGTCGGCGACCGCTTCGGGCGCAAAGCGGCCTTCCTGATCTGCGTCTCGATCATGGCCGCGGCCACCTTCGGCATCGGCCTCCTGCCGACCGCCGCCCAGGCGCCCGTGCTGGCGCCGGTGCTGTTGATCGTGCTTCGGGTGCTGCAGGGCACCGCGCTCGGCGGCCAGTACGGCGGGGCGGCGATCTATGTGGCCGAGCACTCGCCGCCCGAGCGCCGCGGCTACACCACCGGCTGGGTGCAGACCTCGGCCGCGTTCGGGCTGGTCGCCGCGCTCGGCGTCATTTTCATCACCCGCCGCGCGCTCGGCGAGACGGCGTTCACGGCGGCGACCTGGACGGGCGGGTGGCGCATTCCGTTCTTCGTCTCGATCGGGCTGGTGGCCATCTCGATCTGGATGCGCACGAAGCTCTCGGAAAGTCCGGCGTTCCAGCAGCTTCGCGCGGCGGGCGGCGCGAGCCGCGCGCCTTTCGTCGAAGCGTTCGGGCGCTGGCCCAACCTCAAGCTCGTGCTCATCGCCTTCTTCTGCCTGATGTGCGTGCAGGGGGCCTACTGGTACACGGTCTTCTTCTACATCGACGTCTTCATGGAGCGGTTCCTCAAGGTCGAGGGCGACTTCGCCAACCTCCTGATCATGACCGCCGCGGTGATCAGCGCGCCGCTCTACGTCTTCTTCGGCTGGCTGTCGGACCGGGTCGGCCGCAAACCGGTGATGTGGGCGGCGATGGTGCTCGGGCTCGTCACCCTCTACCCGGGCTTTCAGCTCCTGAGCGCCGCGGCCAACCCAGCGCTGGTCGAGGCGGTCAGGCGGACGCCGGTCACGGTCGTCGCCGACCCGGCCGACTGCTCCTCGCAGTTCGATCTCACCGGCAAGGCGAAGTTCCTCTCCAGTTGCGACATCGCCAAGGCCGCTTTGACGAACAGCGGCGTGAGCTACCAGAACCAGGCGGGCCCCGCCGGCCAGCCGGCCGTCGTGCACGTCGGCGGCGCGGCCGTCGTCTCGGTCGATGCGCGCAAGCTCGCGCCGCCCGACCAGAAGGCGGCCACCGCGAAGATCGCCGGGGCGTTGAGCGCCGCGCTGAAGGGGGCCGGGTATCCTTCCAAGTCCGATCCCGCGCGCCGCAACGGCTGGCTGATGCTGGCGGTGATGGTCGTCTTCACCGTCGCGGCGACGGCGCTCTACGGGCCGATGGCGGCGGCGCTGACCGAGCTCTTTCCCACCCGCGTCCGCTACACGGCGATGTCGCTGCCCTATCACCTGGGCACGGGCTGGATCGGCGGCTTTCAGCCAGTGATGTCCTTCTCGATCGTGGTCGCCACCGGCAACATCTACGCCGGCCTCTGGTACCCGATCGTCTTCACGGCCATCAGCGTGGTCACGGCGATCTTCTTCCTGCCGGAGACGCGCGGCCGCTCCCTGACCGCCTAGGCGCCGAGGATCGCGCGCGCCTTGGCCGCGTCGTCGGCGATGGTTCGTTTGAGCGCCTCGATGTCGTCGAACGGCAGCTCGGGCCGGATGAAGGCGACGAGCTCCGTCTCGATCGTCAGGCCATAGAGGTCCTCGTCGAAGTCGAAGAGATGCACCTCCAGCCGCGCCGCCACGAGGCCCGTGGCCGGATTCTCGCCGAAGTTGGCGACGCCCGGGACGAGGCGGCCGTCGGGCAGCCGCGTGCGCGTGGCGTATGAGCCCAGCTTCGGCCGCACATAGGCGCCGGCCGAGACGTTGGCGGTCGGGAACCCGAGCGCGCGGCCCAGGTGCTGGCCCTCGACGACGACGCCCTCCATGGCGAACGGCCGCCCGAGGATATCGGCCGCCCGCTCCGGATGGCCGGCCTTCAGCGCCTCGCGGATGGCGGTCGAGGAGTATTTCGCCGCGCCCTCGTCGCCCAGCCGCGCGGCGATGGAGACGTCGAAGCCGAAGGCGGCGCCGTAGCGGCGGAGGGCTTCAGGACTGCCGGTCCGCCCCCAGCCGAACGTCACGTCGAAGCCCGCCGAAACGTGCCGCGCGCCGAGGCCGCCGGCCAGCACGTCCCGCGCGAAGGTCTCGTCGCTCAGATGGGCCAGCGCGTCGTCGAACGGCAGCACGTACAGCACGTCCGCGCCGAGGTCGGCCAGCGCGCGCGCCTGCTGCGCGCGGGTGGTGAGCTCGAAGGGCTCGGCGTCCGGGGTGAAATACCGCCGCGGGTGCGGCTCGAAGCTGATCACGCCCAGCGGCGCGGCCGTCGCCCTGGCCGCTTCCGCGGCCAGCGCGATCACGGCGCGGTGGCCCTTGTGCACGCCGTCGAACTCGCCGAACGCGATCGCCGCGCCGCGCACGTCGGCCGGCAGGTCGCGCCATCCCTCGACGATCCGAAGCGCCATCGGCCTCAGGCGCCCCGCCGCTCGACCATCACCACCGCTTCGCCCTCGAGCACCGCCTTGCCGGCGACGAGGCAGGTGGTCTCCAGCGTCACCCGCCCCCGCTCGGCGTCGATGGCGGTCACGCTCACCCGCGCGGTCACCTCATCGCCGATACGGACCGGGCGGCGGAACCGCAGCGATTGGCTGACGTAGACCGACCCCGGCCCCGGCAGATCCATGCCGAGAATGGCCGAGACATAGGAGGCGGCCAGCATGCCGTGGGCGATGCGGCCCTTGAACGGCGTGGTCTTGGCGAAAGCTTCGTCCAGGTGCAGCGGGTTGGCGTCGCCGGAGACGGCGGCGAACGCGGCGAGATCGGCCTCGCTCACCGCGTGCACGCGCTCGGCGCTTTCGCCGATGCTGAGATCCTCAAGCCGCCGCTCGCGCAAAGCCTTCACCCTCCCGAACCGTCGCGCGCGTTTTAGCCGAGCCGGCGGCCCTCGGTCGATCACCAGCCGAGCGCCGCCATCGCATAGCGGGCGCGCCCGCCCTCGCGCGCGAGGAACGCCTCCAGCCGCGTGGGCTCCAGGGCCCCGTTTGCGCCCAGCAGCTCGCTCGCGTGGATGCCGTGGGCGATGAACAGCGCGTCCAGCCGCTCGGCCGCCGCGCCGGCGAGGTCGGTGGCGACGCCGTCGCCGATCGACAGCACGCGCGTGCGGTCCAGCGGCCGTCCGCGTCGCGCCTCCGCCTCCGCCAGCGCCAGTTCGTAGATCGGCGCGTGCGGCTTGCCCGCCATGACCACCGGGCCGCCAAGGGTTTCATAGAGTTCGGCCAGCGCGCCGCCGCAGTAGATGAGCTGGGCGCCGCGCTGCACCACGCGGTCGGGGTTGGCGCAGATCATCACCAGGCCGCGCGCCGCGCAGGGCGCAAGGCGCGCCCGGTAGTCGTCCGGCGTCTCGCGCGTGTCGTCCTCGGGGCCGGTGCAGGCGATGAAGGCGGCGTTCTCGGGGCCGGTGAAGGCGAGGCCGAGGCCCTCGTACAGCGGGGCGTCGCGGGCCGGCCCGATCGCCCAGGCGGGTCCTGGCGCGCGCTCGGCCAGCAGCGTCCGCGTGGCATCGCCGGAGGTGACCAGCGCATCGAAGGTTTCCGCCGGCACGCCAAGCGCCGCCAGCTGCGGCAGCACGTCGTCGCCGGGCCGGGGCGCGTTCGAGATCAGGATGACCGGCCCGCGCTCGCCGCGGAAGCGCGCCAGGGCCGCGCAGGCTTCGGCAAAGCGCTCGCGGCCATTGTGGACGACGCCCCAGACGTCGCAGAGCAGCGCGTCATAGTCGCCGGCGATCTCGGCGAGACCGGCGATAAGGCGGGGCGGACTCATGCCGGCCCGCCGGTAGCGGCCGCGCCGCGCGGGGTCAACCGCGCTTCAGCGCACCAGCCGCGCGTCGGTCAGCGAGAGCACGTCGCGCCGCACGCGCGCGTCGGCGACGACGGCGCCGCAGTCCGCGCCCGTCAGATCGCGCCTCAGCGGCATCCGCAGCGTGAAGGTGGGCCAGTCGAAGCGCCACTCGGGCGTGGGCGCGCAGCCGGCCGGCGTGGCGGCGTCCAGCGCCTCCTGATCGGCGTCCGAGCGATGCATGATGTCGACCGCTTTCCAGTGCAGCTTTTCGAGTCGGAACAGGCGCTGGTCGTCGCCCGATTTCACCGCCTTGAGCGTGAAGCCGAGGAAGTCGACGCCCGGGCGCTCAATCAGCACCGGCCGCGGCGGGGCGGTCGTCGCCCAATGGCCGGCGAGGCCGGGCGCATCGTCGATCCAAAGGCCGAGGCGAAGCGTCGCCGGCGGCTCGAGGAAGAAGATGATCGGAAAACCGCGGTCGTGGCGGCCGTGCCGGTCCGCCCAGTGGGTCGAATAGAAGGCGTAGTACCAGTGATGACCGGCGAAGACGCCAAGGTCGGCGTTGTCGACGACGCGGCACCGGCGGTTCGAGGGCACGATGCCCGGCGCACAGCGCAGTTCGATCTGCGCCAGCGGCTGGGCGGGCAGCATAGCCGCGGCGACCGCAGGCGTCGCGACCGCGCAGGCAAGCACGCTCGCCGCCGCCCACCGCCATGCCGGGTTGGCCATGCCGTCCTCCGCCCGCGCCCCGGCCGGGTCACTCGGTCAGCGCGGCGGGGCTGTCAAGCGCGCGGCGTCAGTCCTCGCGCGTCTGCCGGAACAGGTTCGGCTTGCCCTCGGCGTTGAGCCCGAGCATCCCTTCGATGCGGTCGAGGTCGATGATCAGTCCCCCGCCCTTGCGCTCGGGATCGGCGCGCTGCTCGACCTCGGGCGCGGCTTCATAGACGCGGTCGCGCTCGGCGGGGTCGGCGGCGATGCGCGCCCGCCCGGCGATCTGCAAGATCACGCGCTTGGGCCCATCGCGATAAAGCAGCGCCACGTCGGGATTCACCTTGACGCCCTCGACCGTCGCGCCTTCCAGCCGCCGCGCCCAAAAGCCCAGCTGGTCGTCGCCGATCGCCTGCAGCGAGCCGCGGAAACTCATGCGCGGCTTGCCGTCGGCGGTCACGACCGCGATCAGCATGGGCGTGCCGTTGGCCAGCGCCCCGTTGATGATCGCTTTCAACTCGTCCCCGAGCACGATGCTCATAAGCGGCTCCCTGCCGGTTCAAACGCCTGTTTGGCGTCCTCGCACGCAGAGGCCGAGGCGGCAAGCGGCGCCCGTCGGCGGCTTCGAAATCGAGGGAAATCGGAGGCCCCGGCTGGCGTGCGCCGAGGCCTCCCGCCAGCCCGAGAACTGGGGGGTGACCGAGCCGACGCGAGGAGCTTTGGCACGCGCATGTTGCGGGTTTATGCCAAAGGAGAGACGAAGCGGCCGGCGCCGCTCGAGCGGCCCGGTCGAAGGAGGATTTCATGCTCACGCTCACCCGCCCTGAAGGTCCCGAGCCCGCCGATTTCCACCTCTCGCGGCGGCTGCTCATGGGCGGGGTCATGTTCGCCGGCTACGCCGCCTACGCGCTCGGCGCTGACGCCGACCCGATCCACACCGACGCGGCCGGACTCGTCACCGAGACGGTGCAGCTTTCGTCCGGCATCCCGGCCTACGTCGCGCGGCCGGACAAGGGCGGCCGCTGGCCGGTGGTGCTCGTGGTCTCCGAGGTGTTCGGCCTGCACGAATACATCCGCGACGTCTGCCGGCGCTTCGCCAAGCTCGGCTATGCGGCGATCGCACCGGCCTTTTTCGTCCGCGTCGGCGACCCGGCGCCGCTCACCGACTTCGACGCCATCCGCAAGATCGTGTTCGCCGCCAGCGACAAGCAGGTGATGGACGACATCGCCGCCACGCTCGCGGTCCTGCGCGGCTCCAGCTGGGCCGAGACGAGCCGGATCGCCATCACCGGCTTCTGCTGGGGCGGGCGCATCGTCTGGCTGGCGTGCGAGACCTTCCCCGACTTCAAGGCCGGCGTCGCCTGGTATGGCCAGCTTGCGCCGGTCGCCGGCCAGGCCGCCGATCCGACGCGCGAGATGCCCATCGATCTGGTTGCTCAGCTGCACGCGCCCGTGCTCGGCCTCTACGCCGGCAAGGATCCGCTCAGCCAGGCCGTGCCGGCGATGCGCGCCGCGCTGGAGAAGGCCGGCAAGAGCGGCGACGAGATCATCATCTACGAGGACGCCGGGCACGGCTTCCACGCCGACTACCGGCCAAGCTACAACGCCGCCGACGCGGCGGACGGCTGGTCGCGGCTGCTCGCCCACTTCGCCCTGAACGGCGTCCCGCCGCGCCGCGGGCGCTAGGGTCAGGCCTTTTCGTCGATCGCGCCGCCGGCGTCGTCGCCGTCGGCGTGGGCGTACGGATTGGCGGCGGCCGGCTCGGCCGGCGCGGCCCCCGTCGAGCCCTTGGCCGAAACCACCACCATCGCCGGGCGGACGATGCGGCCATAGAGATCGTAGCCGGCCTGCAGCACCTCGAGCACCGCCCCGGGGCCCACATCGTCCGCGGTCCGCTCCATCACCGCCTGGTGCTGGTGCGGGTCGAACTTGGCGCCGCGTGGCGGATCGACGCGCTTGAGCCCATTGCGCTCGAAGGCGGCCAAGAGATCCTTCTCGGTCATCTCCAGGCCGACGGCGAGGTTCTTCACCGCCGGATCGGCGGCGTCGGCCGGCGCGTGCGCGCGGGCGCGGGCGAGGTTGTCCGCGACGCCCAGAAGGTCGTTGGCGAACCGCTGGATCGCATAGGCGCGGGCGTCGTTCGCCTCGCGCTCGGCGCGGCGCTTGGTGTTTTCGGCCTCGGCGGCGTAGCGGAGCACCTGCTCCTTCAGCGCCTCCACTTCCAGCTTCAGGACTTCGGCGTCCTGGGCGGCGTCTTCGTGGTCGGCCGGCGTCGTGTCGTCGGTCATCGTCCTCTTTCTCGTCCGTTCAGGCGTTCAGCAGGCGGCCGAGCGCGCGGGCGGTGTAGTCGACCAGCGGGATCACCCGCGCGTAGTTGAGCCGGGCCGGCCCGATCACACCGATGGCGCCCAGAACCTTCTGTCGGCCCGACATATAGGGCGCGGCGATCACGGCGGAACCCGAGAGCGAAAAGAGCCGCGTTTCCGCCCCGATGAAGATGCGCACCCCCTGAGCGTTTCGGACGTCGTCCAAAAGGCCGATCAGCTGCTCTTTCTGCTCCAGGTCGTCGAACAGCATGCGCACGCGCTCGAGGTCGTCCAGCGCCGCCGGCTCGCCCAGCAGGTTGGCGCGGCCGCGCACGATCAGCGATCGCGGCGCCCCTTCGCCGCCGGCCCAGGCGGCGATGCCCTCTTCGACCAGCCGCGCGGCGGCGTCGTCCAGCTGGCGGCGCGCGCCGTCGAGCTCGGCGCGCATCTCAGCGCCGGCTTCCTGCAGGGTGCGGCCCTTCAGGCGGCTGTTGAGGAAGTTCGAGGCCTCGGTCAGCGCCGACGGGGTCACGCCCGCCGGCTTGCGCATCAGCCGATTCTCGACCGCGCCGTCCTCGAACACCATCACCGCCAGCGCCTGATCGTCGCCGAGGGCGACGAACTCGACATGCTTGACGCCGACATCGCGCACCGGCGTCACCACCATCGAGGCGCCGCCGGCCAGGCCCGAAAGCAGCGCGCTCGCCTCGTTCAGCACCTCCTCGAAGTCCTGGCCGCGAACGGAAAGGCGCGCGTCGATGTCGCGCTGCTCGCTCTCGATGAGGTCGCCGACCTCCAGAAGGCCGTCGACGAACAGGCGCAGGCCCGCATGCGTCGGCACCCGCCCGGCGCTCACGTGCGGCGAGCCCAGGAGACCGAGCTGCGCAAGGTCCTGCAGCGTGTTGCGGATCGAGGCGGGCGAGAGGTGCACGCCGCCCTTGGCCAGCGTGCGCGAACCCACGGGATCGCCGGTCTCCAGATAGGCCTCGACCACGCGGCGGAAGATGTCGCGCGCGCGTTCGTCGAGTTCGGCGAGGGTGGGCGCCCGGGTTTGGATGAGGCTGGTCATGGCCGGCATTAGCTAGGATAAGCGCCGCCGCGGGGCTTCGCAAAGCGCGGGGCCCTAAGTCCGACAGGAGCTTGCCGCCTTTGCGTCCGTCCGAACGCGCGCCCGACGCGCTCCGCGCCGTCTCCATCGAGACCGGCGTCAACCGCTACGCCGAGGGTTCGTGCCTGATCGGCTTCGGCCACACGCGCGTCCTGGTCACCGCCAGCGTCGACGAGAGCGTGCCCGGTTTCCTGCGCGGGCGCGGCCAGGGGTGGGTCACGGCCGAGTACGGCATGCTGCCGCGCGCCACCCACACGCGCGGCCGGCGGGAGGCGACGGAAGGCAAACAATCCGGCCGCAGCCAGGAGATCCAGCGGCTGATCGGACGCTCCCTGCGCGCCGTCACCGACATGAAGGCGCTGGGCGAGCGGCAGATCGCCATCGATTGCGACGTGATCCAGGCCGACGGCGGCACGCGCACCGCCGCGATCACCGGCGCCTGGATCGCGCTCCGGCTCGCCACCCGCTACCTGCTCAGCGAGCAGGTGATCGCCGCCGACCCGATCCTCGACCAGGTGGCGGCCATCTCCTGCGGCGTCTTTCGCGACACCCCGGTGCTCGACCTCGACTACGAGGAGGACAGCCAGGCGGAGGCGGACGCCAACTTCGTGCTCACCGGCGCCGGCGCCATCGTCGAAATCCAGGCCACCGGCGAGCGGCGCGGCTTCTCGCGGGACGAGTTCGAGACGCTGTTCGCCCTGGCGCGGAAAGGCATCGGCGAGCTTATCGAACTGCAGAAGGCCGCGGTCTAAGGCTTCGGGCAGGCGGCGATCATGGCATCCACCGCCACGTCCACGGACGGGATCGGCACGAAGAATTCGGTCTGCGTGTAGGACGTGTAGCAGACGACGTGGTCGAACCTGAGGTCGCGCAGGCTCTCGAAGCTCTTCGCCATCGTCTTGCGGCTGAGGTTGCCCGGCCGCCATTGGCCGTTCACGCGCCAGACGAAATCGGCGGTGAAGAGGATGCGGCGGCCTTCGACCTCGACCAGGGTCGAGAACTGGCCGGCGGTGTGGCCGGGCGTCGGGACCAGCAGGACGTCGCCCTCCACCGTCGTCCGCTCGAGCGGCAGCGCGTGGTCGATCGTGACGGCGTTCGCGCGATGGCCCATGGCGGCGGCCTCGACGGCGCTGCAGTAGATGGTCGCACCGAATCGCGCGGCGATCTGGTTGGTCGACGGCCCGCCCAGGTGACGGTCGCTGATCACCGCGGCTTTGACGCCGCCCGCCGCTTCGATCTCGTCGAAGGCGTCGCTGATCGAGCCGACGCGGCTGGCGTCCAGGATCAGGTTGCCGGCCGGCCGCGTGACGAAGTGGGTGTAGCCGAAACCCTTGCGCCCATTCTGCGGCACGAGGAAGACGCCGGGCAGGATCTGCTGCATCAGTCTGGTTTCTCGTCGAGCAGTTGGCCGAAGCAGATGATCAAGCCATTCAGGTCGCGCACGATCAACTCCCGGCCCGGGTAGATTTGCCGGTCGACCGGACCTTCGACGATGTCGGCGCCCTTGGCCTTCAGCTCCTCGGCCAGCGCCCGCACGTCGGTGGCGTAAAGGTACATGTCGATCTGTTCGGCGGACCGGCTCGCCGGCGGCGTTGGCAACGCCTCGGGCTTCACCTGCTTCATCATCACCCGCACGTCGTCGCGGTCGAGCATGACGAAGCTGGGCGGGTTGCCCCAGACGCCCTCGAAGCGAAAGCCGAGCGTGTCGCGGTAATATTCCGCCGTCTCGAACACGTCGGCGACGGCGAAGCTCGGGGCCGCGCGGGTCAGTCGGGGTTGCGCCATGTCGTGCGCTCCTGTCCTATGCCGAGCCGATCTGTTATGATACGTTTGGTATCAATTTAGAGACAAACCGTCAACGCCCGGTGATCACCAACCTGCAGATCCGCGCCGCCCGCGCCCTCCTCGGCTGGAGCCAGGCGAAGCTGGCGGAGGAGGCCGGCGTCGCGGTGATCACCGTCAAACGGCTGGAGGCGTCTGAGGAAGCCTTCCACGCCCGCTTCGACATCGTGATGAAGGTGAAGTCGGCCGTCGAACGCGCCGGCGTCGTCTTCCTCGGCGAGGGCTTCAGCCACGGCGTGCAGCTGAAGCGCTAATCGATCCCTTCGTCCTCATCCTCGTCGCCGAAGTCGACCGGAGGGCCGCCGTCGAAGCCCAGGAGGTCGCCGGGCTGGCAGTCGAGCTCGCGGCAGAGTGCGTCCAGCGTCGAAAAGCGAATGGCGCGCGCCTTGCCGGTCTTCAGGATCGAGAGGTTGGCGATCGTCACGCCGACGCGGTCGGCGAGTTCGGTCAGCGACATGCGCTTGTCGAGAAGGATGCGGTCGAGGCGGACGCGGATGGGCATCGTGGTTGGCGATCCGCCGCGTCAGATCGTCAGTTCGGCGTCGTGGCGAAGGCGCGCGCCCTCGCGGAACACCTCGGCCAGGACAAACACCACGAGGACGGCGAACCAGGTGGTGACGTTCGGGGTCAGATCCCGATGCGTCGCCAGCTTGGCGTCGAGCAGCGTCAAGGGATAGCGCACCATCTCCAGCACGCCGAGCGCGGCCAGCAGGAGGCCGATGGTGCGAAGTCGTCGCACGTTGGCGGGATGGAAGGGGTCGCCGGCGGTCAGGGTGGCGAACAGGCGCCGCAGCTGGCCGACGATGGCGAGGACGCCGCCGGCATAGAGGCCGCCGACCAGCAGTTCACCGGCGATCTCGGGGCCGGTCAGGGCGCCGCCGGGCGCGCCGGCGCGGATCATGTTGGAGAACAGCGCCGGGTCGACGTCGAACAGCAGCGTCACGATCATGCCGATGGCGATCAGCACGATGCTGATGGCGAGCGCGACGTAGACGACGTCGAGGATGACTTTCAGGAAGCTTGAGACCGAGCCGGGTCCGAGTGCGCGCATGGCTGGCCTCGTCGCTGATCTGGGCGGGATCACCGCCCGGTTTCGCCGCCGGTCCTTATCAGACCGCGGCCGACGAAGCGGAACGATCTTTCTAAGAGGCCGGCGGCGAGGATGCTCCGGCTTGGCGCATGGTCAAGGCCGGGCGATCAGAACGCATGGGTCGCGAGAGCCACCGCCGCGACGGGCAGAGCCGCCAGAAGCGCGAGATGGCCGAACGTCATGGCCACGCGATCGATCAGATCGGTGAGAGAGACGGACATTTTGATATCCTTTCGAGTTGATGTTGCATCGCAGCATCTGGGGTTGCCAAGCTTGTTTTTCAACCTTTGGAAACCCTGTTTGCTGAGGCGATATCTAAGATCACATCGATTTTCGATCAAGAAAATTATCGATAAACAATATGAAACTTTCGTAATTCATTACTTTTCTGCAATGCAGCATCCGTGCCAGGACGGCCAACCCCTTGCATTGCTTGGCCTGGCGCGGAATCTGGCGGCTTCGACGAGGACGGAATCCGCATGCCCCTCACCCTCCAAAACGGTGCGAAACTGGTCGTGGCGACCCACAATCCGGGCAAGGCGCGCGAGCTCGTCGACCTTCTGGGCGGCGGATTTTCCGTGGTCAGCGCCGGCGAGCTCGGCCTGCCCGAGCCCGAGGAGACGGAAACGAGCTTCGCCGGCAACGCGCTTCTGAAGGCGCGCGCCGCCGCCGACGCCAGCGGCCAGATCGCGCTCGCCGACGATTCGGGCCTCTCGGTGACCGCGCTCGACGGGGCGCCGGGCATCTATTCCGCCCGCTGGGCCGGACCCACGAAGGACTTCGCGCTGGCCATGGCCAAGGTCGAGGAGCGACTGGAGGCGGCCGGCGCGGACGATCGGTCCGCCTGGTTCACTTGCGCGCTGGCGCTGGCCTGGCCGCTCGGCGCCGTCGTGGTGGTCGAAGGCCGCGTCGATGGCCGCCTGCGCTTCCCGCCGCGCGGCGACAAGGGCTTCGGCTACGACCCGATCTTCGTTCCCGACGGCGCGGCGCAGAGCTTCGGCGAGATGGACTGGAGCGAGCACCTGGCCCGCGGCCACCGGGCGCTGGCGTTCGCCAAGCTGAAGGCCGCCTTGCTTTGAGCGCGCCGCCTCTCTCGGTCTACGTCCACTGGCCCTATTGCGCCCGCGTCTGCCCCTACTGCGACTTCAACGTCACCCGCGCCCGCGGCGGCGACGAGCCGGCCGCGCTCGCCCAGGCGATCCTCGCCGATCTCGCCGGCCAGGCGCGGCTGATCGGCCCGCGGCGCCTTGCGAGCCTCTTCCTCGGCGGCGGCACGCCCTCGCTCATGCCCCCCGACGCCATCGCCGCCATCCTCGCCACGGCCCGCAGGCTCTGGCCGACCACCGAAGCGGTCGAGGTGACGCTCGAGGCCAATCCGGCCGACGGGGCGGGTTTCGCGGCGATCGCCGCCGCGGGGGTGAACCGCCTCTCGCTGGGCGTCCAGTCGCTCGACGACGCGGCGCTCGCCTTCCTCGGCCGCGACCACGATGCGGCGACCGCTCGGCGCGCGCTTGACGCCGCTCTCGGGCTTTTCCCGCGCGTCTCCATCGACCTGATCTACGCCCGTCCCGGCCAGACGCCGGCCGCCTGGGCGCGGGAGCTCGGCGAGGCCGCAACGCTCGGGGCCGGCCACCTCTCGCCCTACCAGCTCACCATCGAGGAGAAGACCGCCTTTGGCCGCGCCGCCCGCCGCGGAACCCTGACGCCGATCGGCGAAGACCTTGGCGCGGCGCTCTACGACGCCACGCAGGACGTGCTCGGCGCGGCTGGATTCGACGCCTACGAGGTCTCGAACCACGCGCGCTCGCCGGCCGATCGGGCGCGGCACAACCTCGCCGGCTGGCGCGGCGATGACTATCTGGGCGCCGGCCCTGGCGCGCACGGGCGGTTGACCACCGCTGAGGGCCGGGTGGCGACGCTGGGCGCCCGGCGCGCCAGCGATTACATCGACCGGGTCCAGCGGACCGGCGTCGGCCTCGCCGAACAAACCCGGCTTTCGGCGCGCGAGGCGGCCACCGAACGGCTGCTGATGGGGCTGAGAACGCGCGAAGGCGTCCCCTGGGCCGCGCTCGCCCCGCTCGGCCTCAGGCCGCACGCGCCCGTCGTCGCCGAGCTGGCGGACGGCGGCTGGGTCGAGGCTGGCCCCGCCGCGCTGGTCGCCACCGCCGCCGGCCGCCGGGTGCTCGACCACATCACCGGCCGCCTCGCGACCGCCGAGGAAGGCGCGTTGCAACATGCCGGCTAGGCCGCCCGCGCCGGCGCTGAGCAATGCACAGCTCGCGCCCGGCCTCTATCTGGTCGCGACGCCGATCGGCAACCTGCGCGACATCACGCTGCGGGCGCTCGACATTCTGGCCGCGGTCGACCGGGTCCTCGCCGAGGACACCCGCGTCACCGGCCGCCTCCTGGCCGCCTACGGCATCAGGAAACCCCTCGAGCGCTACGACGACCACGCCGGCGCGCGCATCCGCCCACGGGTTCTGGCCGAGCTCGCGGCCGGCGGGCGCATCGCCCTCTGTTCCGACGCGGGCACGCCGCTGGTCTCCGATCCCGGCTACCGGCTGGTGCGCGAAGCGGTGGCGCAGGGCGTGAGCGTGACGCCCGCGCCCGGCGCCTCGGCGGTGCTGGCGGCGCTGGCCGCCTCTGGCCTGCCCACCGACCGCTTTCTCTTCGCCGGCTTCCCGCCGCCCAAGCCCGCGGCGCGGCGCGCCTTCCTCGAGACGCTGAGGCCCATTCGCGCGACGCTGGTGCTGTTCGAGGGCGCGCCGCGTCTGGGCGCCAGCCTCGCCGACATGGCCGCCGTGCTCGGCGCGCGCGAGGCGGTCGTCGCGCGCGAGCTCACCAAGCTGCACGAGACCCTCTACCGCGACCGGCTGGACGCGCTCGCCGCCGCGCCGGCGCTGGCGGCGCCAAAGGGCGAGATCGTGATCGTCATCGCGCCCGGCGAGGCCGAGCCGGCGGGCGAGGCCGAGGTCGGCGCGGCGCTCACCGAAGCTCTCGCCCGCCTCCCGCCGGCCAAGGCGGCGGCGGCCGTGGCCGCCCGGCTCGGCGTCGACCGCAAGGCGCTCTATCGGCGGGCGCTGGCCGCCAAGGACGGGCGGTGAGCGAGGTTCGGCGCCTGCGCGGCGCCACCGCCCGCGCTGCCGGACGGCGGAGCGAGATCCTCGCCGCGCTCTGGCTGATGGCCAAGGGTTACCGCGTGCTCGGCTTCCGCCATCGGCTGCGCCAGGGGGAGGTCGACCTGCTCGCGGCCCGCGGGCGCGTGCTGATCGCGGTCGAGGTCAAGCGGCGGGCGGCGCTGGAGGCGGCGCTCGAAGCGGTCACCCCGGCGCAGCGCCAGCGTCTGCGCCGCGCGCTCCGCGCCTACGCCGCGCGGCATCCACGCTTCGCCGAGGCCGAGCTCAGGCTCGACCTCGTGGCCCTCGCGCCTGGCCGCCTGCCACGCCATATTCGCGGCGCATGGCGCGAAGACGAGTCTTGAGCCGCCCGAACTGAAGGACGCCGTCATGGCCCTCTCCGTCGCCATCCAGATGGACCCCGTCGAGGCGGTGAACATCGAGGCCGACACCACCTTCATGATGATGATGGAGGCGCAGGCGCGCGGGCACGCCCTGTGGGTCTATGGACCCGGCCAGCTGGCGCTCGAGGACGGCCGCGTCATGGCGCGGGGCCGGGCGCTCACGCTGCAGGCGGTCAAGGGCGACCACCACCGCGCCGGCCGCGTCGAGGTTCGCGCGCTCGAGGAGATGGACGTGGTGCTGATGCGCCAGGATCCGCCCTTCGACCTCGCCTACATCACCACGACCCACATCCTCGAACGCATCCATCCGAGGACGCTGGTGGTCAACAACCCGGCCGAGGTGCGGAACGCGCCGGAGAAGCTGTTCGTGACCGGCTTTCCCGGCATCCAGCCGCCGACCCTGATCACATCGGACCCGGCCGCTATCGCCGACTTCCGCGCCCGACACGGAGACCTGATCCTGAAGCCGCTCTACGGCGGCAAGGGCTCGGGCGTGACGCGGGTCAAACCCGACGACGCCAACCTGGACGCCTTGCTCGAGCTCTACGGCTACATCGGCCGCGAGCCGGTGGTGGTGCAGAAGTTCGTGCCGGCGGTGGTCAAGGGCGACAAGCGTATCATCCTCGTCGACGGGGACGTGGTGGGCGCGATCAACCGCGTGCCGGCAGAGGGCCAGGTGCGCTCCAACATGGCGCGGGGCGGAACGCCCGTTCCCACCGAACTCACCGCCCGCGACCGCGAGCTTTGCGCCATCATCGGCCCGGAGCTGAAGCGGCGGGGGCTGCTCTTCGTCGGCATCGACGTGATCGGCGACTACATGACCGAGATCAACGTCACCTCGCCCACCGGCGCCCAGCAGCTGAAGCGCTTTGGCGGCGCCGACGCCGCGGCCCTGCTCTGGGACCGCATCGAAGCGATCCGCGCCGGCGGCTAGCCTTCGGGCGGGGGCATGAAACCGCCCACCGCGTCCTCGATCGCCTGCGCCACCGCCAGGGTCCGCCCGTCGCCGCCGCGCGGCCCGATGATCTGCACGCCGACCGGCATGCCGTCGGCGGCCAGGCCGGCCGGCACAGCGGTCGCCGGCAGCCCGCAGGCGGTCGCCAGCGCGATCCAGTTCAGCATCGAAAGGTAGGGAAGCTTGCCGCCGTCGGCGGTGGGGAGGGCGCGGGCGGGCATCGGCCGGTGGTCGTGCGGAAAGGCGGTGACCGGCGTGATCGGCGCGATGACCGCGGTGACTCGCCCGAACAGGCCGCGAAGCTCGCGGCCGACCTTTGCGCGGGCCTCGTCCGCCGCCAGCCACTCCGCATGGGTCGCCGTGCGCGCCAGCACCGCGCCTGTCCAGTCGGGCGCGAGACCGAGCCGCCGCGCCAGAAGGGCCACGCCGCGCATCCGCTCCAGGCCGCGCAGCGCGGCCGGCTGCATGTCCTGCGCCAGCACCGCCGAGAGCAGCAGCCGGTAGGCTTTGAGCAGCGCCGCGCCGTCGGTCGGCCGCACGCGCTCGACGCTGACGCCGCGGCGGGTCAACTCCGCGACGAAGGTCTCGATCACGTCGCGCACCTGGCCGTCGAGGGGAAAGCCCGGCTCTTCGATCCAGAGCCCCAGCTTCAGTTCGGTGAACTCGGCCGACGGCGCCCGGGCGGCCAGCGGCCCTTCTTCCAGCACCGACAGCAAAAGGCGCAGGTCCCGCGCCGAGCGCGCCATCGGCCCGACCACGTTCAGATCGCGCTCCGCCACCGTGCCCGGGCGCGGCGGCACATGGCCCTGCTGGCTGACGAGGCCCCAGGTGGGCTTGTGCGAGAAGACGCCGCAGAAGGCCGCCGGCACGCGCAGGGAGCCGCCGATGTCCGAGCCGATCTCCAGCGCCGTCACCCGCGCCGCCAGCGCCGCCGCCGCCCCGCCCGACGAGCCGCCGGTCGTGCGCTCCAGGTTCCAGGGGTTGTTGGTCGTCCCGTAAAGGGCGTTGTAGGTCTGCCAGTCGCCGGCCATCACCGGGGTGTTGGTCTTGCCCCAGATGACCGCGCCGGCGTGCTTGGCGCGCGCCACCGCGCCGGCGTCCGGCGCGCGCCGCCCCAGCAGCGCCTTCAGCCCCGACGAGGCCGGCAGCCCCTCGACGTCGAAGGTGTCCTTGATCGTCATCGGCAGGCCGGCGAGCGCGCCCGGCGGATCGCCCTTGGCCCGATGTTCGTCGATGGCGCCGGCTCTCAGCCGCGCCCGCTCCAGATCGGTGGCGACGACGGCGTTGATCTCGCTCTTGCAGGCGGCGTGGCGGCGCAGCGTTTCGTCGAGCAGCTCGACCGCGCTGATCCGCCGGGTCTCCAGCGCCTGCAGCTGGGCGGTGGCGTCGAGGGCGGTGATGTCAGCCACGGCGAAAGCCCAGGACGTCCTGCATGTCGTAGAGGCCGGGCGGCTTGCCGGCGACCCAGAGCGCCGCGGCCAGCGCGCCGCGGGCGAACAGGCTGCGGTCCCGCGCCGAATGCGAGAGGGTGAGGCTCTCGTCCTCGGCGATGAAGCTCACGCTGTGCTCGCCGACGATGCCCCCGCCGCGCAGGACGGAAAAGCCGATCGCGCCCTCCCGCCGGGCGCCGGGCAGGCCGTCGCGCACCCGGTCGGCCACTGCGCCCAGGTCGACGCCGCGCCCGCGCGCCGCCGCCTCGCCCAGGCGAAGCGCCGTGCCCGACGGCGCGTCGACCTTGCGCTTGTGATGCGCCTCGAAGATCTCGATGTCCCAGTCGCGCGGCCCCATGCGCTCGGCCGCCTGCTCGACCAGCCCCATGAGGATGTTGACGCCCAGCGAGTAGCTCGGCGCGCGGACGATGGCGATGCGACCGGCGGCGGTGGTGATGGCCGCATCGTCTTCCGCCGTCCCGCCGGTCGCGCCGATCACCAGCGCCGGCGCGCCGCGCGCGGCCGCCTTCGCCGCCAGCGCGGCCGAGGCCGCGACGGTGGTGAAGTCGACGATGACCTCCGCGGCCGCCAGCGCCGCGTCCGCGCTCCCCAGCGTGCGGCCGTCCAACGCCGCGCCCGCCCGCTCCGGCAGGTCGAACAGGCCGGCGACCTCTGCGGCGTCGGAGGCGTCCACGGCCGCCGTCACCGCCCGGCCCATGCGTCCGAGCGCGCCGGCGATCCCTATTCTCAGCCGTTCAGCCAAGGCGGCGCTCCTCTTCAGCCGGGCAGGGTGACGACGATCGGCCCGGACGGCGTCGCCACCAGCGTGTGCTCGTACTGCACCGTCGGCGCGCCGGTGTCGGCGCTCAGCGTCCAGCCGTCGTCGCCCTCGACCGCCCAGTCCGACCCCAGCGACAGGAAGGGCTCGATCGTGAAGACCTGACCCGCGCCGATCGTTCGCCGGTCGCCGGCGTCGTACCAGGTGGCGATCTCCGTCGGCTCTTCGTGCAACGCATCGCCGACGCCGTGGCTGGCGAGGTTGCGGATCAGGCTGTAGCCGTTCTTGTCGGCGAACCGCTGCACCGCGCGGCCGATCTCGTTCAGCCGCCCGCCGCTCCGCACGGCCCGCACCCCGCTCCAGAGGGCGCGGCGGCCGTCGCGGGCCAGGCGGGCGATGCGCGGCGCAACCGGCGGCACGGCGAAGCTGCCGCCGGTGTCGGCGAAGACGCCGTCCAGTTCGGCCGAGACGTCGATGTTGACCAGGTCGCCGGCCGCGATGCGCTGCTCGCCCGGAATGCCGTGGGCGATGGCCGGAAAGACCGAAATGCACGTCGCGCCGGGGAAGGCGTAAGTCAGTTCGGGCGCCGAGCGGGCGCCTTCGCGCTCCAGCATCTCGCGGCCCAGCCGGTCGAGCTCGGCCGTCGTGATCCCTGGCGTCAGCGCGCGCGCCATGGCGCCCATCACCTCGGCGACCAGGCGGCCGACGCGCTTCAGGCGCTCGAGCTCTTCTTCGTTGCCGATCGTCATCGCCGCCGACCCTCGCCCAGCCGTCCATTCCGCGCAAGACGGGCGGTTGTGGCGGCAAGGGCCCGTCGCTAGGGTGCCGGCCCGGTCGGGGAAGGGGCCCCGCGCCGCTGAACGAAAAGCGAAACAGCCGCCCGCATGAGCGACACCGAGAAACGCGCTTTCACCGACGAGGAGGCGCTGGCGTTCCACAGGGAGCCGCAGCCCGGCAAGATCGCCGTCGTCGCCACCAAGCCGATGGACACCGAGCGGGACCTGAGCCTCGCCTATTCGCCGGGCGTGGCCGTGCCGGTGCGCGCCATCGCCGAGGATCCGGACGCCGCCTACGACTACACGTCGAAGGGCAACCTGGTCGCTGTCATCTCCAACGGCACCGCGATTCTCGGCCTGGGCGACCTCGGCGCGCTCGCGTCCAAGCCAGTCATGGAAGGCAAGGCGGTGCTCTTCAAGCGCTTCGCCGACGTGGACGCCATCGACGTCGAGGTGGCCAGCCGCGATCCGGACGAGATCATCACCGTGGTGAAGAACATCGGCCTCACCTACGGCGGCATCAATCTGGAAGACATCAAGAGCCCGGAGTGCTTCCGCATCGAGACCGAGCTGCAGGAGCTGCTCGACATCCCGGTCTTCCACGACGACCAGCATGGCACGGCGGTCATCTCGGCGGCGGGACTGATGAACGCCTGCGACATCACCGGCCGCAAGCTCTCCGACATCAAGCTGGTGCTGAACGGCGCCGGCGCCGCCGGCATCGCCTCGCTCGACCTGGTCAAGGCCATGGGGGTGAAGGGCGAAAACTGCATCGCCGTCGATTCCAAGGGCGTCATCTATCAGGGGCGCACGGAGTCGATGAACCAGTGGAAGTCGGCGCACGCGGTCGAGACCGACTGCCGCACGCTGTCCGACGCGATGAAAGGCGCCGACGTCTTCCTCGGCCTTTCGGTCAAGGGCGCGCTCACCCAGGCGATGGTGAAGTCGATGGCCCCCCGGCCGATCATCTTCGCCATGGCCAATCCGGATCCGGAGATCACGCCCGAAGAAGCGCTGGCGGTCCGGCCCGACGCCATCATCGCCACCGGGCGCTCGGACTATCCGAACCAGGTCAACAACGTGCTGGGCTTCCCCTACATCTTCCGCGGCGCCCTCGACGTGCGCGCCCGCCGCGTCAACATGGAGATGAAGATCGCCTGCGCCCGGGCGCTGGCCGAGCTGGCGCGCGAGGACGTGCCGGACGAAGTCGCCGCCGCCTATCACGGCCGGGCGTTGAAGTTCGGGCCGGAGTACATCATTCCGGCGCCCTTCGACCCCAGGCTCATCTGGTACATCCCGCCCTTCATCGCCGAGGCGGCGATGTCGACCGGCGTGGCGCGCCGCCCGATCGAGGACATGGACGCCTACCGCGCGTCGCTCGCCCAGCGGCTCGATCCGTCCGCGGGCTTTCTGCAGAAAATCTCCGGCGCCGTGCTGCAGGCGCCGAAGAAGCGCGTCGTGTTCGCCGAGGGCGAGGAGACCAGCGTCATCCGCGCCGCTTACGCCTTCCAGAGCGGCGGGCTCGGGCACGCCATCCTGGTCGGGCGCGAGGAGCTGGTGCGGCAGAACATGCGCCTGGTCGGCCTCGACCCGGACGAGGTCGAGCTCGAGATCGTCAATGCGCGCGTTTCGCACCGCAATCCCGAGTACGTCGACTTCGTCTACAAGCGGCTGCAGCGCGAGGGCTATCTGGTCCGCGACGTCCAGCGCCTGATCAACCAGGACCGCAACTCGTTCGCCGCCGCGATGGTGGCGCTCGGCCACGCCGACGGCCTGGTCACCGGCGTCACCCGCAGCTTCGACCAGTCGCTGGAAGAGGTCATGCGGGTGATCGATCCGGCCCCGCGCGGCCGCGTGATCGGCATGTCCATCGTGCTGGCCAAGGGCCACACCCTGTTCATCGCCGACACCAACGTCACCGAAATGCCGGACCCGGAGGAGCTGGTCGAGATCGCCATCGAGGCCGCCCATGCGGTGCGCGACCTCGGCTTCACCCCCAGGGTCGCCTTCATGTCCTATTCCAGCTTCGGCAATCCCATGGGCGAGCGGTCGGAGAAGGTGCGCAGCGCGGTCGCGCTGCTCGACGCCGTCGACGGAGTCGACTTCGAGTACGAGGGCGAGATGCCGCCGGAGTTGGCGCTGGAGCCCGAGCGGCGCGGCAACTTCCCGTTCATGCGCCTGACCGGCCCGGCCAATGTGCTGATCATGCCGGCCATCCACTCGGCGTCGATTTCCACAAAGCTGGTGCAGGCGCTGGGCGGGGCGACCGTGGTCGGGCCGATCCTGCTCGGCCTGTCGAAGTCGGTGCAGATCTGCCCGCTGTCGGCCTCGGTCTCCAAGATCCTGCAGATGGCCACCATGGCCGCCTACGACCGCCGGCTGGGGGTCGAGGCATGATCGAGGCGGCCGGTTGGTCGATCGCCGTCGCCGGCCAGCTGCGCGCACATTTCAAGCCGCCGGACGGCCCTAGCCGCGCGGGCGCCGACTGGGCGGTGACGCTGACGAAGGACGGCCAGCCGCGCCGCATCCTGGTCCGCGCCTGGGACAGCGACATCGGCAGTCAGACGCGCGCCGGTCCCCTGGTCGAAGCCTATGTCGCCGGCCTGATCCGGAGCGGCTGGTCGCCCGAGGCCCAGAGCGGCGCCCCCGGCGAGCTGGTCTACGGCGGCCCCAAGGCGAAGCCCTGGTGGAAGGTCTGGTAGGCAGCGGGAATATCCTCAACGACCTGCTCGCGACGCCGGGAGGGAGGCGCGCCGGCGTCTGGGCCGTTCGCTCCTAAGGGAGGCCAGCTTGACGTCGGCCGGCCGACGCGGCAAAGACGCCGCCCCTCGTCAAACAGCTTAGGTCGGAACGCCGTGCGAGCGCTGGCACGGCGCCCCGCTTGCTCTGATGTCCACGCTCGGGATCGACTTCGGCACCACCAACACCGTCGCCTCCTTCATCGGCGAGAGGGGCGAGGCCGAGCTCGTGCGCTTCGACTTCGAGGGCGAGACCTCGGCGACGTTCCGCTCGTGCCTGAGCTTCGGCGGCGATGAGACGGCGCCGCGCGGCCGCGTGGTCGAGGCCGGCCCCTGGGCCATCGACGCCTATCTGGAGGACCCGGGCGCGACGCGGTTCATCCAGTCGTTCAAGAGCTTCGCCGCCAGCGCCACCTTCTCCGAGACCACCATCCTCGGGCGCCGCTACCGGTTCGAGGACCTGCTCTCGACCTTCCTGCTGCGCGTGCGCGCCCATGGCGGCGCGGCGATGGCGAGCCCGACGCGGCTGATCGTCGGCCGTCCGGTGCGCTTCGCCGGCGCCTATCCGGACCCGGCGCTGGCGCTCGAGCGCTACGAGACCGCCTTCCGCCGGCTGGGGGTCGACGAGATCTACTACGCGCACGAGCCGGTCGCCGCGGCCTTCTTCTTCGCCCGCGGACTGGACGCCGACGCGACCGTCCTCGTCGGCGACTTCGGCGGCGGCACCAGCGACTTTTCCATCGTCCGGTTCACCCGCCGGCGCGGCGTGCTGACCTCGAGAGCGCTCGGCCAGGCGGGCGTTGGGGTGGCCGGCGACGCCTTCGACTATCGGCTGATCGACCGGCTGGTCTCGCCGGCGCTCGGCAAGGGCTCGACCTACAGGGATTTCGCCAACATCGCGCCGATTCCGGTGCGCTACTTCGCCAATTTCGCCCGCTGGGACCAGCTCGCCCTGATGCGCGCCACCCGCGACATGAGCGACATCAAGGGCCTGGTGCGCAAGGCGGTCGAGCCGGAGAAGATCGCCCGCCTGGTCGAGTTCCTCGAGGGCGAATACGGCTACCTGCTCTACCAGTCGATATCGCGGCTGAAGGAGGCGCTGTCGGTGCAGGACGCGGCGCGGTTCGCCTTCAACGCCGGCGACATCGCCATCGAGGCGGACGTCGAGCGCGCCGACTTCGAGCGCTGGATCGCCCGCGACCTCGCCGCCATCGACCAGGCGGTCGACGAAGCGCTGGCCAGCGCCCGGCTGAAACCCGCCGCCATCGACCGCGTCTTCCTGACCGGCGGGTCTTCCTTCGTGCCGGCGGTGCGGGGGCTGTTCGAGCAACGGTTTCCACCGGAGCGGATCAGCAGCGGCGCGGAACTGGAGTCCATCGCCGCCGGCCTCGCCCTGATCGGCGCCGAAGCCGACCTCAGCCCCTGGTGCTCCCAGGCCGCGGCGTCGCCCTAGCCAGGACGATGCAGACGAGGATGGCCGGCAGCCCGATGGCCGCGGCCAACAGGTAGAACATCGCGTAGGCGTCGAGCAGCGAGCGGCCGTGCTGCAGGCTCTCGACGATGTCTCCGGAGAACCCCTTGAGGATCTTGCCCGTCCAGGCGAGCGCCGAGGTGAGGAGCGCGTACTGGGTCGCGGTGTAGCCAAGGCTGGTCAACGTCGACATGTAGGCGACCAGCGCGACGCCGGAGAAACCGATCGCGAAGGCGTCGAAGGTCATGATCGCCTCGAACGCGGTGATGGGCGCGCCGGCGATCGAGACCAGGGTGAAGTCGCCGCCGTGCCAGCCAAGGAAGGCGAAGGCGCCGATGCCGATGGGCTGGATGATGGCGCCGAGCACCAGCGTCGGGCGGTAGCCGATGCGCAGACTCACCAATCCGCCCACGATCACGCCGACGATCGATCCGATGGCCCCGATCGAGAGCCTCACATAGGCGATCGTGTTCAGGCTGATGTGCAGGGCCACATAGTACGGGTTGGACATCGGCCCGCGCATGTAGTCGCTGAGGTGGTAGAGCGTGATCATCACCAGCATCAACAGCGCCATCGCCACGCCGTGGGCGCGGAAGAAGACGATGAACGGCCCGATGATCGCGTCGTAGCCGCTGAGCAGCGGATTGCCGCGCTCGCGCTGGCCGATGCGCTCCATGGCTGCGTCGGCCCGCGCCGGCTCCCGGGCCATCAGGGCCGCGGCGACGCCCACGATCATCGCGCCGCCATAGAGGGCGTAGGCGAGCGGCCAGCCCACCGCCTGCGCCACCAGAAGGATCACCGCCTCGGTGCCGATCAGCGCGGCGCGGTAGCCGAGCGTGTTGGCGGCGGTGAGCAGCCCCAGCTCGTCGGCGTCCTCGGCGATCTCGATGCGCCAGGCGTCGATCACGGTGTCCTGCGTCGCTGCGGCGACGCCGGTGAAGACGGCGAAGGCCGCGAGCATCGCCAGGTGATGCTTGGGATCGCTGGCCGCCATGCCCATCAGGCCGGCCGCAACGCCGAACTGGCTGATCAGCAGCCACCCTCGGCGGCGGCCAAGCCCGGCGACCAGCGGGGCCGGGAGCCTGTCGACGACCGCGCCCCAGATGAACTTCACCAGGTAAGGCAGGCCGGCCCAGGAGAGGTAGCCGATGGCGGCCAGCTTGATGTTGTCGCCGGCCAGCCAGAACCCCAGCGTGTTGCCGATCAGCATGAACGGCAGGCCGGACGAGAAGCCCAGCATCAGCATCAACGCCACACGCGGGCGCCCCAGCGCGCGGATGACGTCGAGCATGCGGCGGCGTTTGGGCGCGTCGACGACGGCTGGCGGCGCTTCGGCGGCGGCGACGTCCTCGGCCATGGCTCCTTCCGGACCTGAGCCGCGCACACCCCTTGCCGACTCAGGTCAGGAGGCGACCTTGGCTCGCGTCCGGCTTCGCGTCCAGCCGGGGCCGGTCCAGCGGATCAGGGCGCGGCGCAGCGCCTCCGGGCTCAACGGCTTGACCAGGAAATCGTCCATCCCGGCGGCGAGACACGCGCGCCGGTCGTCCTCGAACGCGTTGGCGGTCAAAGCGACGATGGGGGTCTCGACCCCGCGCGCCCTGAGCGCCGTGGCGGCGGCCATGCCCGACACCTTCGGCATGCGAACGTCCATCAGCACCAGGTCGTAGGCGCCGGCGGCCAACGCCGCCAGGGCCGCCTCGCCGTCGCCCACGTGGTCGACGCCGCAGCCCTCGCGCTGGAGCAGCGCCCGCGCCAGCATGGCGTTGATCGGGTTGTCCTCGGCCAGCAGCACCCGCGCGCCAGGCGCGGCGGCGGCCAGCTGCGGCGCGATCGGCGCGACGCGCTCGTCCTCGGCCGGCGGCGGCGCGGCCGCGCGTCCCTCGGCCGCCAGCACGCGGGCGACCAGCGAGGCGCGCCTGAGCGGCTTGATCAGGTAGCCGGAGAACCCGGCCGCCCGGTGGCGGGCGATCTGGCCGCGCTCTTCCGGCCGCAGCATGACGACGGCGGCGCGCCCGGGCGGCGGCTTTACCCGCGCTCGGCCCTTGGCCAGGCCCCGATCGATCAGCAGCACATCGCCCGCGTCGGTGCGGGCGATCGCCTCGTCCATCCGCTCGGCCTTGATCGCATCGGCCCCGCAGGCTTCGATCTGCCGCGCGGCGGCCTCGCGCAGAATGGCGCTGGGCGAGACCACAGCGACCCGCCGGCCCGACAACGCGGCGTCGGCCTCCGCCGCGCCGGCCGAGGGAAAGGCGGCCTCGACCCAGAAGTCGGCGCCGCGTCCGACGTCGCCGCCGACGCCGACGGCGGCGTCCATCGCCTGAGCGATGCGGCTGACGATGGCCAGGCCAAGGCCGGCGCCGCCCAGCTGGGCCGCATGCTCGGGCGCGGCGTGCGCGAAGGCCTCGAAGATATGCGCGCGCGCGGCTTTCGGGACGCCGGGGCCGGTGTCGGAGACGGTGAAGCGCAGCCGCCCTTCGCCCGCACGCTCGGCCAGCAGCATCACCCCGCCGCTTGTCGCGAACTTCACCGCGTTGCCGGCGTAGTTCAGCAGGATCTGCCGCAGCCGCCCCTCGTCGGCGAGGATGGGGCCTATGCCGGGGTCGGCGGCCCAGCCGATCTCAAGGCCCTTTTCGTGCGCCCGGGGGCTCATCAGCTCGGCGACCGAGCGCAGCAGCTCCTCCACGTCGACCGGCGCCGGGTTCAGCTCCATGCCGCCGGCCCCAAGGCGGGCGTAGTCCAGGACGTCGTTGACCAGGCCGAGCAGATGCTCGCTGCTTTCGTTCAACGCCGCCACGTAGGCGCGCTGCTCCGCCGTCAGCCGCGTGGCGGCAAGCAGGCGCGCCATGCCGATCACGCCGTTCAGGGGCGTGCGAAATTCGTGGCTGAGCGCCGCCAGATGCTCCGGCGGAATGCCGTTGGTCGCCGTCTCGTCGGTCATGGGCCGGGGAGGCTAACGCGCGGGGCTTAACGGGCGGTGTCGGCCTCGCCGCGCCGTTGAAATCCCTCTTGCAGCGGGTCCGCTTGTGCTAAGCTGGCCGCCACTCGAGCTGGGGGGCGCGGGGGCTTGGTGAACCCCGTCATCTTGCTGATCTGGCTGGCCCTGGCCTGGGGCCTGATGCGGCTGGTCGCGGCGCGCGCGACGCTCGCCCCGCGCGAACTGGCGGCCGCGGTGCTGGCCGGCGCCTTCGGCTCGGTCTTCCTGGCGATCGTGGTGGAACGCCTCCTGGGCTTCGTTCTGCCGGCTCCGCTGATCGAGCGCCTGGCCGCAGGTCCCATCGACGAGGTCGCCAAAGCGGGGCCGCTTCTGGCGGTCGCCGGCGGCTTCGCCGGGTGGCGCAAGCTCACCATCTCCGACTATGCGTTGATCGGTTTCGCCGGCGCGCTGGGCTACGCCTATCTCAACTGGGATCTGGCGGTGGTGACCGGCGCCGCGCCGCCGAGCTGGCTGCCGTTCGTCTTCGGCTCGCTCCACGCCGAGAGCGAGTGGGCGCGGAACCCGGCCTACTTTGGCGGCGCAGCCACGACCGGCTCGGTCGGCCTCGTCTGTGGGGTTGCTGTCCGGCTCTCCGGCTCGCGTCGGACCGCGCTCTTCGCGACCGCGCTCGCCGTCGGCCTGGTCGCGTTCGAAAACGCCATCTATCGCTGGGAGGTCGGCCCGCTGACAGCGACCGGCGCCGTCACCCGCGCCGTCGGCTGGCCGTTGAGCCTCGCCTACGGTCTCCTGCTGAAGGGGCAATCCGATCTCTGGATCCTACTGGTCGGCCTGGTCGCGGCGAACGTTATGGAGGCCCGCTGGGCGCGGCTCAACGCGCGGGTGGAAGAACAATCCCTTCTGCTTGCGGACGACGCCTCGATCGCCTTCGCGCCGGTCGAGTGGATTGTGCTGACGCGGCTCGCGCTCGCGGCCGACTGGGTCCGGTTCGCGCGGCTGCGCCGGTTCTTCCGCGATCGCCGCGCCTACATTCTGGCCGTGGCGGCGTCGCGCGCCGAGGCCCCCGTCGCGCCTGTGAGCGAGACCGAAGCGGTCGGGCGGCGGCTCGCCGCCGAGCGTGACGACATCGAGGCTGGAGCCGCCTCGAGCGCGGGCGCGGGCTTCGACTGGGTCCGCCGCGCCCCGTGGATTGCAGCCGCCATGATCGCGTTCGTGGTCTTCGACCTAGTGCGGCCGAACGCCTGGGGCTTGCTCAAGGGCCTCGTCTACAGCCAGGCGCTCGCCGCCGCACTCCTCGCGCTGGCGGCGGTTCGGATCGGGCTGCTGTTCGTCTCGGCGCGAAGGTCCGCGCCGGCGCCGGCGATGACATTCTCGAGCGACTTCGGCGGCTGGGCGACGGCCGCGGCCGCGGTGACGTTGGTGCTGGGCGTTGCGGTTCTGCTTGTACCCGCGGCGACGATGGTGCTGCGCTATGGCGAGGCGGGGCTCGATCCCACCGAGCCCTTCACGCTCTGGGCGAGCGATGCGGGCTATCCGTCCTATGGCGGAGACCCGCATTCGCTGTTCGCGTCCGCCGCGCTCATCTTCGCCTGCCTCATTCCGCCGCCGGCCCCGCCCGCCGTCGCGCCGTCGGGGGGCGCGTAGATGTCCGCGATCTGGCCGAGCGTCCTGCTGTTCGCCGTCAGCGTAGCGGCGCTGGTTCCCTTCCGGTTTCTGGGCGGCCGGCTGACGCTGGGGTTCGGATGCCTGATGCTCTGCTTCTCCTACGGGGCCGCGGGGGCTTCGCTGATCAACCTGGTGCTTCAGCGCGCGCTCCTGTTCCTCATGCCCGCGGACACCGCGGCGTGGACGGTCGGACCGCCGCTCGAAGAGCTGACCAAGGCCGCTCCCGTGTTGCTGCTCGCCTACGCTTTCGCCGGCGCCCGGCGGCTATCGGTCGCCGACTTCGCCCTGGCCGGTCTGGCGAGCGGTCTCGGCTTCGCGTTTGTCGAGACGAACCTCACGCTGGTGACGGCGGCGCATGTCGATCCGGCGACGTTCATGCCCTTCTTCGACCTCGCGCCGCTGAAGTACGAGACCCAGGCCTACTATTCGGCCGGTCATGGCTATTGGACCGGCTTCATCGGGCTTGGCGTCGGCCTCGGCATGCGCATGTGGCCGCGCAACCCCGCGAAGCTCCTGCCGGCGCTGGCGTTCGCCGCGCTCGCGGTCTTCGAGCACGCCATGGGCAACTGGAAGTCCGTGCACGCGGAGTACCTGTTCGGAGAAGTGACATCGATCCCGGCCGCCTCGCCGCTCGCCGAAGCGCTGTACTGGGTGGATCTGCACGGCCTGGCCACGATGCTCCTGCTCCCGCTCGGGCTGATGGCGGCGGTGATCTACGAGGGCGCGGCGTCCCGCGCTTCGAGGCCGGCCGGGTTGATGCTGCCCGACGAGGGCCGGCGGCCGCTGGTGCCGCGCGAATGGATCGCCCTCGCCCTCGCCGCGCCGCGCGGCCGCATCGAGACCTTCCGCACGGCGGCGTTCTTCAGGCGCAGGCGCGAGTCCGCCTTCGCCGGCGAGGACGCCGCGCGCCGGCCGGACGCCGGCCCGGCGGCCCGCCAGGCGGGCTACCTTGCCGAACTCGTGCAGCACGAGCGGCGCGAGCTCGAGATTCCGATGCCGGCCCGCTGGCTGCCGGCGCCCGGCGAGGTCGTCGCGGCGATCGGGATGGTGCTGCGCCGCAGCTGGATGCAGATCGCCGTGACGGTGCTGGCGGTGGTGCTGTTCGCCATCGCGCCGCATCTCCTGCCCGAGTGGCTTCGCACGCTGCTGTTCGGGCGGACCGGCGGGCTGGTTCTTCTGGCCATCGCCGGCGCGTTGCTGGTCTGGCGCATTCTGGCGTTCCGGGCGCGTCCCGCCCCGAAGGCGGATCGCGCGAGCGGCGAAGCGCTCGTCTCGCATCGGCTCAGCGCAATGCTGCTGGCGACGTCCGCGTTCGGCGTCGCCGCTTCGGCCGCAGCGCTCTTGCTTCCGGCGCAATGGCTGACCGCCGCGCCCGCCGCCGGCTTCATCTTCTCGCATTGGACGGCCTGGCTGAACGATGGCGGCGGGCCGGCCGTCCTCGCGCTCGCGCCGCTGGTCGGGACGATCGCCGCCGATCCGGCGACCAAGGATCCTTGTGCGGATCTTCGCCGCGAGGCCCAACTCGCCGACCAGCGCATCCAGGAGCTCGAGCGGCTGGCCGCGAACGGCGCGCCGGCGGGGACGGGTCAAGGGCCGGCCGCGGGATCCAGCCCGCTGCCGGAGACCGACAGCATCGGCCGAAGCCTCGGCGACGCCTTCGCCGCGACGCCGCTCGGCAAGCGCGTCATCCAGGTCTGCAAGCCGATCCTCGGACCGCACGGCGAGATCCTCGGCTACGCCATGTCGAACGAGACCGTCGACGATGCGGCGCCCGCGGCCGGCGCCGCGGGCAGTTCAGGCGCAGATGGATCCAGCACGGTGCGCCTGCCGGGCGGGCGGCGGCTGCGCATGGGGCCGGCCGATCCGTCTGCCGCTCAGGCGGCCCTTGACGCCGAACGGGCGCAACAAAAGCTGCGGCTGGCGGCGCTCGCCGACTGCGACCGGCTCAATGCGCCGCCGCCGCCGCAGACGCGCGGAAAGCCCGATGTGGCGGCGCTGCAGAAGGCGCTGGACGACGCCAAGCAGCGCTTTGAGGATCTCGAAAAACAGCTGAACGCCGCCGTCGCCGACGACCTCAACGCCATCGGCGATTTCATGCGCGCGTACGACCAGCAGTGGAAGGCGGCCATCAAGCCGATCAACGACTATCTGGACAACTACAAGCTCATCCGTCCGGCTTTCCAGGACATCCTCAACCAGTTCGCCAGTCGCGAGCAGGCGTTGAGCTATGCGCGGTTCGCTGACGAAGCCTTCCGCGACATCGCCATGCTGGTGGCGCCAGAGCTGCTCCCTGGCGGCGCCCTTGCGGCCGAAAGTGAAGCGGCGGTCGGGGCTGCGGCGCGCACCGGGCAGACGGCCGCGCGAACGGCCGGGGCGGTCGAAGGGGAAGGCGCCGTGGCCGGGGCCGCCGCTCGCGGCGCCCAGACGGAGGCGACCGTCGTCCGGGAGGCCGAGGCGCTCGGCGGGCGCGGCGCGGCGACCGCCGCCGAAGAAGGCGCTCAGACCGCCGCCGCGCAAACGCACTTCGTGGATGCCACTGGCGCGCCGACCGGGCAGGCGCTGCTGCAGCCCGGCGAGGCTGGCCAGCAAACGCTCAACCGTCTCATGGACGGGTACTCGTCGACCCAGAACAAGGTGTTCGCAGACACGGTCAACAAGTACGCGCAGCAGATGATCAAGGGCGAGTTCGACTGGAACGCCGTCCCGGCCGCCGAGCGGATCGTGCAGGACGGCAGTGTCATCGTCAGCGGCAATCACCGTTTCATCGCGGCCAAGCTTGCGTCCGAGGCGACCGGGCGCCCGCTCCTGGGGACGGCGGACGCGATCATCCCGCAACAGGGCTTTGCCAGCCAGGACGTCGCCGCCAAGTTGATTGGCAGCCGCAGCTACACGGTGCGCCCATTCGGCGGGGTCGGCGTGTCCGACGGCGCGAAAGCGCCTCCGATCACCCAATCGGTCGATCCCGATCTCCAGTTCATTCGCGACGCGACCGGCGGAGAAAGCGACTGATCCGATGACCGACACGAGCCCCTTGCCGCCGCCCGTCCTTCCCGTCCGCGCCGGACCGGCGATTCAGCGAACCCCGGACATCGAGTCTGGCGCCGTCGGGCACAGCGTTCGCGACCTGCTGACCTCGCAGAACGAGCAGCTGGGCCCGCTGGCGCGCGGCGCGGTGCGCCCGCAAGGCGAGGCGGCGCCGACCTTTCCGACCTTCGATGCGCGCGGCGGCACGGGCTTGCGCGCGCCGAGCACCATCCTCGATCGGGCGCTCGATGCGAGCTCGCCGGAGGCGGCCGTGGCCAAGTTCGTCGGCACGGCCGTCCTGAACCCCGCCACGTCGGCCGTGGACGCCTACAAGACCGGCCAGATCCGCCAGGCGCAGGCGGACTTCCTGAACAAGTACGCGCCGGTGCTGAAGGACATGAGCAAGAACCTCGGCGACGCCATGCGGGCCATGCACGCGCTGGGGGACTGGCTGGGCAAAAACCAGATCCCGACCAACGACATCCGGGGAATCATGCAGCGCAAGGCGGCGACCGGCGACCAGGAGGGGCGCGATCTGGACGATGCGCTGGACTCCACGACCGATCCCGACACGCGCGCCAAGCTTCAGGCGATGAAGAACGATTTCGACGCCTGGAAAAAGGATCGCGACACGCGCGTCGCCAACGAGTGGAAGGAGGAGACCGACCTCGAGAACCGGATCGACAAGATGAACCGAGAGGCCTTCTACAATCAGTCCACGCTGCTTAGCGGCGCCGGGCGCGCGGGCGACCGGCCGGGGATCGAGACCTCGGGCGACCAGGTGACCAACTCGACGCACCAACTGGGCTCGGCGCTCAACTATGCGGCCGGGATTCGCAACCTCCTCCTGCAGGAGCGCCAGCGCATGGTGACCGCGACGCTGGGCCGCCGTCCCTAAGCCCTACTCCGAGGCGCTGCGTGGGATCTCGCGGTACCAGGCCAGCTGTTCGCTGGTGGCCAAGAGCTTGCCGCTTCGGCTCCAGTAACTCGAGCGTTCGTCGGAGGCGCCGCCCGCGCCGACGCGGCCTTCGCACTCCACCAGGATGAAGTCGTCGCCCAGCGCCGCCAGTTCGTCGGCGGTCGCGTGCAGGTAGGCGGTCAGCGACAGCGTCGTGGTGCGGACGGTCGGCCCCAGCGCGTACATGGCTCGGGGCGCCGAGTTGTCGGTGACCATGCCCAGCAGCGCCTTGTCGAACGGCCCGCGCCGGGACCGCACCCAGGTCAGCGAGCGCGAACTTGTCCCCGGCGTCGGCGGAAAGCCCTCCAGCGTCCGCCGCTCGAAGGTCGAGGCGCCGTAGTGCAGCGCAGCCTCACTGGGCGCCTCCGGCGCCGGCAGGCTTTCCGGGTCGGGCGTCTTGGGCATGACCGCGAACTGAAACGCCGGCGTTTGCGGCCGCCGCGCCATGGTGACGATCCCGTGCACGCCGATCTGCTCGACGCCTTCGGGACGCAGCTCCACCTCCCAGACCCCGACCGACCCGCCCTGGCGGATCAGCCGCGTGCGCAGGTCCAAGGCGCCGGCGGGGAGGCCGGCTGCGTAGGCCAGCGTCAGCGACAGGGCCTCGCCACGCGCCTCCGGCTCCGCCTCCAAGACGCGGATGCAGAGCCCGATCGCGTAGCCGCCCCAGAGCCCACCGCCCGGATTGCTCCACTCCGGCCCGGCCACCGTCCGCCAGCGGCCGGGCGAAAGCTGCTCGAGCGGCATGGCGTGCGTGATCTCGGTCCCGGTCATGGATCGCGTCTCTACCCACCCGACCCCGCGTCAGGAAAGCCCTCAAGGCTCAGCCGGCGGCTTCGGAGAGGAGGGGGCGCAGCGCGCGCAACAGGCGCCCGGAGTCGATCGGCTCGTTGTTCCACAGCATGACGACGTTCAGCTCTTCGGCCGGGAACTGCCACATCGTCGCGCGAAAGCCCTCGGTCATCCCGCCGATGAAGCGGTAGTCCGGTCCGAGGAACCAGCCGTAGCCATAGCTGAGCCCGGTGCCGAAGCCGCTGTCCTGGTCGACGGCCGCGTGCGGCGTGAAGGTGAGCGCGGCTGCGGCGGCGCTCAGAGCCGTCCCGGCGAGGATCGCAGCCCCCCACCGGTCGAGATCGGCGACCGTCGAATAGAGCTCCCGCGGGCCCTCGATCTCGGCCAGCCGATCGTTCGGCGCGTTCCGCCACACGCCATCGCGGCCCACATGGCCGCTCGCCCGGCCCGGGTTGACCAGGAACGGGTTGTCCGGCCCGGTGTCGTTGAGGCCGAGCGGATCGAGGACGAGGCTCCGCAGCAGGTCCGCAAACGGCGCCCCGGCGGCGCGCTCGGCGACGTAGGCCAGCATCAGATAGCCGGAGCTGCTGTATCGCCACCGCTCTCCGGGCGGGAATGCCGACGGCGATGCGGCCAGGTAGTCCAGCAGCCGGCCGCTGCTGGCGCTGAGCTTCGCCATCTCCACCCGAAGGTCGGGCGCATCGTAGATGTCGGCCACGCCGGCGGTGTGGGACAGCAGGTGGTGCAACGTGGTGCGCCGGTCGAGCGATGCGAGCTCGGGCGCGAGATCGCCGGGATGCTGGCCCAGCGCGAGATGGCCGTCATCCACCAGCCGCATGATTGCGGCCGAGATGAACATCTTCGTCGCCGAGGCGATGTGAAACCGCGTGGCGAGGGTGTTGGGCACGCCCAGCTGCACGCTGGCCTGGCCGTAGGCGCGCTCGTAAAGCAGCTCGCCGCCCCGGCTGATGCGGATGGCGCCCGCGAGATGCGGCCGGGCCGGGTCCGCGTCGATGGCCGCTTCGAGGCGGCGGGTCAGGTTATCCGGCATGCCGCGTCAGCGCGCCGCGCCTGAGAGGTCGTAAACGCTTGGCGGCCGCTCGCCGAGGGCGCCTTCGCTGGCCGGGCCGACGCGGCGGTAGATCAGCGCCTCGGCGACGTGCAGGCGCTTGACCGTCGGTGCGCCGTCGAGGTCGGCGATGGTGCGGGCGAGTTTCAGCGTGCGCGTCCAGCCGCGGGCGGTCAGGCGGCTCGTCTCGGCGGCGCGGGTGAGCAGGGCCTGGGCCGGCGCGTCGAGCGCGCACACGTCCTCGAGGAAGCGGCCATCGGCCTGCGCGTTCAGCGGCGGCGCATCGCCGCCGGCCGTGACCGCCCGTTCGGCCTGGAGGGCGCGCGCGTGGGCCACGCGGGCGGCGGCCTCCGCTGTGCCCTCCGCCGGCGGCGGCAGGGCGAGGTCGGCGGCGGTGACCGGGGGGACCTCCACCTGCAGGTCGATGCGGTCGAGCAACGGCCCGGAAATGCGCGTCTGGTAGCTCTGCTGACAGCGCGGCGCGCGGCCACAGGCCCCGCGGCCAAGGCCGCCATGGCCGCACCGGCAGGGGTTCATCGCCGCCACCAGCTGCACGCGGGCGGGATAGCGAACGTGGGCGTTGGCGCGGGCGACGACCACTTCGCCGGTTTCCAGCGGCGCGCGCAGGCTGTCGAGCGCCTGGGCGCTGAATTCCGGCAGTTCGTCCAGAAAAAGCACGCCGTTGTGGGCCAGCGAGACCTCGCCCGGCTTGGCGCGCAGTCCGCCGCCGGTCAGCGCGGCCATCGAGGCGGAGTGGTGCGGGTTGCGGAACGGCCGGGCGCGGGTGAGCGCGCCGCGTGCGATCAGGCCGGCGACGGAATGCACCATCGAGGTCTCGAGCAACTCGTTCGCCGACAGCGGCGGCAGGAGCCCGGGCAGCCGCTGGGCCAGCATCGACTTTCCCGACCCCGGCGGGCCGATCATCAGAAGGTTGTGGCCGCCGGCCGCGGCGATTTCCAGCGCCCGCTTGGCCCCTTCCTGCCCTTTGACGTCGCGCAGGTCGGCCGTCGGGCCGCCATCGACCGCTGGGCCCGGCTGGGGCGGACTCAGCACCTGCTGGCCGCGGAAGTGGTTGACCAGCGAGATCAGCGAGCGGGGCGCCAGCACCCGGCAGTCGCCCACCCAGGCGGCCTCGGGCCCCGACGCCTCGGGGCAGATCAGCCCCAGCCCCATGGCGCTGGCCGCCACCGCGGCCGGCAGGACGCCAGCCACCGCCGCGATGCGGCCGTCCAGCCCGAGCTCGCCCAGCGCCGCCCACTCGGCCAGCGCGTCGATGGGGATCACGCCCATGGCGGCCATCACCGAAAGGGCGATCGGCAGATCGTAGTGGCTGCCTTCCTTGGGCAGATCGGCGGGCGCCAGATTGACCACGATGTGGCGGCCCGGCAGCGAGAGCCCGAGACCGGCGAACGCGGCGCGCACGCGCTCGCGGCTCTCGGCCACCGCCTTGTCGCCTAGGCCGACGACGGTGAAGCGGAACTCGCCCGAGGTCATCTGCACCTCGACGTCGACGCGCCGGGCTTCGACGCCTTCGAACGCCACCGTCACGACCCGCGCAACCATCTGAAAACCCCCGACTTATCCACATCTCCAGCACGAGCCGGAGACCAGATCAAGAACAAAATCGGAACCTTTACGGAAGAAACGCGATTTCAGTCACTTAGCCGACACAATCGGCAAGGCGCCGGCCAGCGGCGTCAGCTCCGGCCGGTCGAGCCGAAGCCGCCTTCGCCGCGCGCGGTCGCGTCCAGGGCGTCCACCTCGCGCCACGTCGCCTGGCAGACCGGCGCGATCAGGAGCTGGGCGATGCGGTCGCCGCGGCGGATCGGGACCGCCTCTTCGCCCAGGTTGACCAGGATGACCATCACCTCGCCGCGATAATCCGCATCGATGGTGCCGGGCGTGTTCAGGCAGGTGACGCCGCTCCGGAGC
>DATGKF010000009.1:0-8422 GCA_035294785.1 Caulobacteraceae bacterium
AAGCGCCATTTCGCGTCCGGATGCCGCCGCCAGGTCCCGGCGCCGGTGCAGGGCGCGTCGACGAACACGACGTCCATGCGGCCGGCGAGATCGGCGAGCGCATCGGCCTTCAGCGGCGAGCGGATCTGCAGGTTGCGCACCCCAGCGCGCGCGGCGCGCTTGACCGTTTCCGACAGGCGGCGCGCATCGGCGTCGTAGGCGTAGAGCTGGCCCGTGTTCGCCATGGCGGCGGCGAGCGCCAGCGTCTTGCCGCCGCCGCCGGCGCAGAAATCCAACACCTGGCGGCCGCGAACGTCGCCGGCCGCCGCGGCGGCGATCTGCGAGCCGAGGTCCTGGACTTCGAACCAGCCCTTCTGGAACTCCGGCGCGGCCTCAACCGGGGCCTCGCGCCGGGACGGATCGGGCGGCGGAACGCGAAGCGCGTTCGTCAGCACGCCCGCCGGGGCCGCGCCCAAGGCCCCCAGCGCCGCGGCCACGCGCGCCGCGTCCGCCTTCAGCGTGTTGGCGCGCAGATCGACCGGCGCCCGCGCCGCCAATGCCGCGGCTTCCTCGGCGCGCGCCTCGCCGAACGCGCGCGCGAAATGCGGTTCGAGCCAGTCGGGATAGTCGCCGCGCACCGGCGCCGGCGCATCGGCGAGCGCACGCGGCGCGGCCAACGCCGCCTGCTCGGCGTCGCTCAGCGCGCCCGGCCCGTGCGGCGCTTCGGCGAAGGCGCCGGCGACGCGCTCGGCCGGCCAGTCCCAGCCAAAACGCAAAGCCGCCGCGACGATCGCGCGATGCGCATCGTCGCACATGCGCCAGGCCAGCGAGCGCTTGTGGCGGAGCCCATCCAGCGCCAGTCCCGCCACGAAGGCGCGGTCCTTCGAGCCGGCGTAGCGGCTCGCCTCGCCCCAGGCCTTCAGCGCCAGCCGCACCGGACGATGTTGGGATGCGATGTCGTCCAGAACCTGGATCGCCGCCGCGATCCGCGCGCCCTCACGCATGGCCCGGCGCCAGGAGCTGGGCGAGCACCACGAGGATGCCGAGGAGCGCGACGTTCCAGACCAGAGAGCGGATCAGCGGAACGCCGGCGAGATAGAGGCCGAGGTACGCGATCCGAGACCACAGATAGAGATGCGCCCCGATCAGGCTCCAGAAGTCGAGGCGGCGGGTCACGGCCACGGCCAACACCGCCGCGACGAACAGCGGATAGGTCTCCATCAGGTTCGCGAGCGCCCGCTGCGCGCGGCCGGCGAGCGCCGTCGGCGGCGGGACTTGCTCGTCGCGGGCGCTGGCGGCCCATCTGAGGCCGTACTGTCGATTGGCGAGCTGCGCGGCGAGGACGACCTGCGCGACGACCAGCAGAACGCTCCCGCCAAGAACCCAGATTTCGCCGGGAACCGGCCCGCTCACGCCGGGGCTGAGTAGTTGGGCGCCTCGCGGGTCATGTGGACGTCGTGCACGTGGCTCTCGCGCAGGCCCGCGCCGGTGATGCGGATGAAACGGGCGCGTTCCTGGAACGTCTCGATGTCCTTTGCGCCCACATAGCCCATGGCGGCGCGGAGGCCGCCGACCAGCTGGTGCAGGATCGGGCCGATCTGGCCCTTGTACGGCACCTGGCCCTCGATCCCCTCGGGCACCAGCTTCAGCGCGTCCGACACCTCCTTCTGGAAGTAGCGGTCGGCAGAACCACGCGCCATCGCGCCCAGCGAGCCCATGCCGCGGTAAGCCTTGTAAGAGCGGCCCTGGTAGAGGAAGACCTCGCCGGGCGTTTCGTCTGCGCCGGCGAACATCGAGCCGATCATGGCGGTGGAGGCGCCGGCCGCGATCGCCTTGGCGATGTCGCCGGAGTACTTGATCCCGCCGTCGGCGATGATTGGAACGCCTGTGCCGACCGCCGCCCGCACGGCGTCGATCACGGCGGAGAATTGCGGCACGCCGACCCCGGCCACGACGCGCGTGGTGCAGATGGAGCCCGGCCCGATCCCGACCTTCACCGCGTCGGCGCCGGCGTCGATCAGCGCCATCGCGCCTTCGTAGGTGGCGACGTTGCCGGCGACGATCTGCACACGGTTCGACTCGCGCTTGATGCGCCGCACCGCCTCGGAGACGTGCACCGAGTGGCCGTGCGCGGTGTCGATGACGACGACGTCCACGCCGGCGTCCACCAGCAGCATCGAGCGTTCGTAGCCGTCGTCGCCGACCGTTGAAGCGGCGCCGACCAGGAGCCGGCCGTGCCCGTCCTTGGCCGCGTGCGGGTGGGCCTCGGCCTTGTCCATGTCCTTGACGGTGATCAGGCCGACTGCGCGATAGTCCTCGTCCACGACGATCAGGCGCTCGATCTTGCGCTTCTGCAGCAGCGCCCTCGCCGCTTCCGGCGTTGCGCCCTCGCGCACCGTGGCCAGGTTCTCGGTGGTCATAAGCGCCGAGGCCGGCGTCGTCAGGTCCGTCTCGAACCGCGTGTCGCGATTTGTAAGAATTCCACACAGTTTGCCGGTCGCCGGATCGATCACCGGGAAGCCGGAAATCCGCCGCTGCTCCATGATTTGGCGGACTTCGCCGAGCGTGGTTTTCGGGTTGATGGTCAAGGGGTTGATGACCATCCCGCTCTCGTAGCGCTTCACTTCGCGCACCTGATCGGCCTGCTCCTCGGGCGTCAGGTTGCGGTGCAGAATGCCGATCCCGCCGGCCTGAGCCATGGCGATGGCCAGCCGGCTCTCGGTGACCGTGTCCATGGCGGCGGACACGATGGGGATGTTCAGTTTGATCTCGCGCGTGAACCGGGTCTGGGTGTCGACCTGCCCCGGCATGACGTTCGATGGACCGGGTTCGAGCAAAACGTCGTCGAAGGTGAGCCCTTCGCGAATCTCCATGAGACTCTCCATTTTGCGGGCCGCGTATAACTTGGGCGCCGCCCGTTGTCACCCATCGCCCAAGCCAAGCCGCGGGGAACGCCTCGCCCGCCGCCTTCGTTTCGCGCCCAGAGGCAAGCCCCGGGCGCGGAGACGCGAGATGGCGACGAGGAAGACGTGGTCGCAGGTGGTCACAGAACACAGCGACGCTTTGGACCTCAAAGAGGGCGTGTTCGAGTTGGACGACCCCAAGGCGATCGCGGCGTCTCTGAAGGGGTCGGCCGAGCATAGCCGCCGGCGCAAGGCGTCGCCCTTCCAGTCGGCGATGTCGATGCTCACGTTCTACATCAACCGCGCCGGTAAAAACCTCCCAGAATCAAAACGCAAGACCCTCGAGAAAGCCAAGCGGGAACTGCGCAGCCAGTTCGGGCGCTCCTGATGGCCGAGTTCGACCTCCCCGTCGCTCGCGAGCAGCGCACGAGCCGCCGCGGCGACGCCGAGGCGGTTATCGCCGATTGGCTCGGCGAGGCCGGCCTCTCGCTGAACGGTCCTCGCAGCTGCGACCCCCACGTGCATAACCCGGCGACCTATGCGCGCGTGCTGGCCGAAGGCTCCCTCGGGCTCGGCGAAGCCTACATGGACGGGTGGTGGGACTGCGAGGCGCTTGACGCCTTCTTCGCCGCCGTTACCGCCGCCCGGCTCGACATGCGCCTGCGCCCCACGCCCGCCGTCATCTGGCTCGTGTTGAGCGCCAAGCTGCAGAACCGGCAGAACAAGCGCCGTGTCTGGGAGGTCGCGGATGTCCACTACGACCTCGACGTCGACATCTTCGAGGCCACCTTCGACAAACGGCTGACCGGCAGCTGCGGCTATTGGGCGAGGGCCGACACGCTGGATGCGGCGCAGGAGGCCAAACTTGACCTCGTCTGCCGCAAGATCGGCCTGGCGCGCGGAGACCGCGTCCTCGACATCGGCTGCGGCTGGGGCGCCTTCATGGGCTACGCCGCCGAGCGGTACGGAGCGGAGTGCGTCGGCGTCACGGTGAGCGAGGCCCAGGCAAAGTATGGCGCGCGCCGCTACGACGAACTGCCGGTCGAGTTCCAGGTGAAGGACTACCGCGACTTCACCGGCCGCGTCCGCCACGTGGTCTCGATGGGGATGTTCGAGCACGTCGGCTCGCGCAACTACCGCACCTATTTCGAGTGCGCCCGCCACGCCATGACCGAGGGCGGTCTCTTCCTGCTGCACACGATCTTCGCCAACGAAGCCTACCCGACCATCGACCCGTGGCTCGACAGGTACGTGTTCCCCAACGGCTGCCTGCCGACGGTGGGCCAGATTGGCGACGCGGTCGAAGGCCTGTTCGTGGTCGAGAATGTCGAAAACTTCGGGCCGGACTACGACCGCACGCTGATGGCCTGGTACGAGAAGTTCCAGTCGAACCGCGCCAGCGTCGCGGCGCGCTATGGCGGGCGGTTCTGCCGCATGTGGGACTACTATCTGCGCTGCTGCGCCGGCGGATTCAGGAGCCGGGCGATCAACGTCGGCCAGTTCGTGCTGTCGCCAAGCGGAGTCCCGGGCGGCTGGCGGCTGCCGGATTGAGGGTTCAGCGCCCCTTGAAGCCGGTCGCGACGATGTAGACTTCCGCGCTTTCGGCGCGACTGGCTTTGGGCTTCACGTGACGCACGTTCGCGAAGCGGCGCTTGAGCGCGGCGACCACGTCGGCCGTCTCGCCGCCCTGGAACGCCTTGGTCACAAGCGCGCCGCCGGGCTTGAGGACCTCGCCGGCGAAGGCTGCCGCGGCTTCGATCAGCGCGACGATGCGCAGGTGATCGGTGGTCCGATGGCCGGTCGTGTTCGGCGCCATGTCTGAGAGGATGAGGTCGGGCGCGCGGCCCAGGGCCTCGACCAGCCGCGTTGCGGCCGCGGGATCGGTGAAGTCCATCTCGAGGAGGGTCACGCCGGCGATCGGCGCAACGGGCAGGATGTCGATGCCCACGACAGCGCCCGCGCGCCGCTCGACCGCGACCTGCAGCCAGCCGCCGGGCGCGCAGCCGAGGTCGATCAGCGCAGCGCCGCGCCGGATCAGGTGGAAGCGGTCGTCGATTGCCCTCAGCTTGTAGGCGGCGCGGCTGCGGTAGCCTTCGGCCTTGGCCGCGCGGACGAAGTCATCGTTCAGCTGCCGCTCGAGCCAGGCCTTCGACGAGGGCGAATGGGCTCTGCTGGCCCGCACGCGCGTGGCGAGGCCACGGCCGTCGCCGCCGCGCGCCGGCGGGCGGACCATGCGGCGTTTGGGCGGCTCGCTCACGCTGGGGCCATGGCGGGCGCCCGCCCGCGCGAGCGTCGCCGGCGACGTTTCCGCCCGCCGGTCATCATCGATAGCAGCAGGCCCTCGCGCAGCCCGCGATCGGCGACGCGAACGCGGGCGCAGGGCCAGGTTTCCTGCACCGCCTGCAGGATGGCGGCGCCGGCCAGCACCAGATCCGCGCGGTCGGGGCCGACGCAGGGCTGTTTCGCCCGCTCGGCCGGGGCCTGGGCCAGGAGCCGCTCGGCGGTCGCCTCGCACTCAGCCGGCGTCATCCAGAGCCCATCGACCCGATTCCGGTCATAGCGGTGCAAATTCAAATGAATACCGGCCAAGCTTGTTATCGCGCCCGAGGTCCCGATCAGGTGTGCTTCGCCGGCGTCGAACGCGCCCTTAAGGCCGTTCGCCCGCTCGAAGGCGACGATCGGCGTCTTCATCGACTCGACCATTTCGCGATACCAGGCCGCCTCGCCGGGCCGCGCCTCGGGGAACCGCTCGGCCAGCGTGACGACGCCGATGGGAATCGAGAGCCAGGCCAGGATCGGCGGCGGCCCGTCACCGCGGGCCTTCGTCAGGTCAAGCCAGGAGAGTTCCGTCGAGCCGCCGCCCACATCCAGGATCAGAGCCGCCCTCGCCTCGCGGTCGATCAGGTTGACGCATCCTGCGACCGAAAGCCTCGCCTCCTCCTGCGGCGATATGACCTCGAGGGCGATCCCCGCCTCCCGCCGCACCCGTTCCAGAAAGGCCTTGCCATTCCCTGCCGTGCGGCAGGCCTGGGTGGCCACGGCTCGAATGCGCGGCCGCCCGCGGCGGCGCAGCCGCTCGGCGCAGATGGAAAGTGCGGCCATCGCCCGGTCCATCGCCTCGGGCTGGAGCTCGCCGGTCAGACTGAGGCCTTCGCCCAGCCGCACGATGCGCGAAAAGGCGTCCACGACACGGAAACCGCCTTGCGTCTTCTGCGCGATCAGGAGGCGGCAGTTGTTCGTGCCGAGGTCGAGCGCGGCGTAGAGCGCATCGGGCGCCGGCCGGCGGTTGCGCGCGCGCGCCGGCGATCCAGCCCCCTGACGCTCGCCCTCCGGGGGCGCGTCAGCCATGTCAAAGCCGTCCTGGTCCGGCGCAAACGCGTTTCGCGCCGGGTTCGGACAAAGTGTAGCAAGCGCGCGTCCTCGCCGAAAGCGCGAGCAAAGCGCGACGTTACGTTCATCTTCCGGTCAGGCGTTATCGTGTATTAATTGTGACGCTATGTCCCCGCGACTCGCCAAGTTCGGCATCGGCCAAGTGGTTCGCCACCGCGTCTTTCCGTTTCGTGGCGTGATCTTCGACGTCGACCCGACATTCTCGAACACCGAAGAGTACTGGCTGCGCATTCCCGAGGATGTGCGTCCGCACAAGGACCAGCCCTTTTATCACCTGCTGGCCGAGAACGACCGCGAGACCTACACGGCTTACGTCTCCGAGCAGAACCTCCTTCCGGACGACACCGGCGAGCCGGTCGGCCACCCGCACGCCTCGCTGATCTTCGACAGCTTCGAAAACGGCCAGTACCACCTGCGGCCGCGGGTGACGCACTAGCCGCGATCAATGCTTGGTTGCGTCCGTCGCGCGACCGTAGTCGCGCCGCCAGCGGATGGCGATCTTGGCGCCCGACAAGCCGCCGACCTGCGATACCACCGAGAGCCCGCGCCCGGCCCGCACCTCCACCTCGGCCGAGGGACCCGAGCGGCCGCCGCCGGTCAGTTCCAGATAGACGTTCTTGCCGATGTACTTGCCGCCCGAGACGGTGATGCCCGAGGCGGAGTCGCCGCCCAGCGCCAGCCGGTCGAGGCGGGCGAAGTTCTGCAGGCCGCCCATGACGTCAAAGCCGCCGCCGGTGGCGAGCGTGGTCACCGCCGCCGCCAGCTCAGCCGCCTCGACCGGCGACAGCTGGGCCGCTGAACGGCCGAAGAGCACCTGGGCCAGGATCTCGTCGTTCGGCAGGCTGGGCGAGGACGAGAGCGTGATCACTGGCTTGGCCGCCGTGCCCTTGATGCTGATGATCGCGGTCAGGCTCGGGTCCTCACGCGTTGCGGAAAGATCCAGGCGAATCTGATCGGGCGAGGTCGCCAGGTCGACGACGCCGCGGTTGTCGATCTCGAACCGCTGGCCGGCGAACTGATAATCGCCGCGCACCACATGCGCTGTTCCGCTCAGCAGCGGGCGCGCGGTGTCGCCGGCGACGAGGGCGTCGAGGCTCATCTGTGCGTTCAACCCAAGCCCGCGCACGGTCACGCCGGACGCCGAGCGCAAGCGGATATCGAGCGCGACCGAGATGCCCCGATCGGCCGATTGCACCTGTACCCCCTTGTCGAGCGCCGCCGGCCGATTCCTCTCGACCACGTCCATGTGGACGACGCCGGGCGGCGCGCGGCTGGTCTGAGCGGAGATCACCGCGCTGTCGATGACGAGCGAACCGGCCAGCTTCGCTTTGCCCGCCGCATCCCGCGCCAGCGTCAACTGGCCGGTGGCGACGGCTTTGGCGGTCTCGTTGTCGATCAGCTGGAAGCCCCTCAGAGTCAGCACCAGGTTGCTGGCCCCGCCTTTGGCGAGATCGAGCTCGCCATCTCCCGAAACCGCGCCGCGAGCGGCGTCTGTGCCGGAGAAACTGTGCAGGACCAAGGCGCCGCGGTTGAAGTCGGCGTCGGCGGCGACGTTGCGCAGCTTCAGCCCGGTGGCGGAGTCCTCGAAATGCCCAGCCGTCAGGGTCGCGTGGCCGGTGATGTCGGGGCTGTTCATCGTGCCGGCGATCTGGCCCTGAGCGGCGACCTGGCCGCCCAGGCTGCGCTCGCCGCCGAAGAACAGCTCGTAGATCGGTTCGATTTCGCCCTGGACATTGAACTGGCCACTCATCGGCCGGGTCTGTGCGACGGCGATGCGGAACGGCGCGGCGCCGGCCTCGGCCGGCAGGGCGAGGTTGGCGCTGGCGCGGCCGCCGGCGCCATTCACGGCCGTCGCGGTGATATCCAGCTGCGAGCCGGCGAGCGTCGCCCTCAGGTCGCCGTCCATCGCGAGCTTGGCCGAGGCGTCGCTGACCCGCGCCTGGGCGAGGTGCGCGGTCAGGGTTCCGCTCAACGCTCTGTCGTGGCCGGTAAGGGAAAGGTCGGCGTCGATGCGGCCGGCGAAGTCCTGGTCGAGCGTAGCGACGTCGACACCGGCCAGCTTGGCCGTCGCGTTGAAGTCGCGCCCTGTCTCGCGCGCATCGAGGTCGAGGCGGCCGGCGCCGATGGCGACGCTCGCCTTCGCGGTCATC
>DATGKF010000010.1:0-13727 GCA_035294785.1 Caulobacteraceae bacterium
CGGCGCAAGAGGAACTTGAGATGGTCGACGGCCCGATCGCGCCCCGTCCGATTTAGGTGGCTATGGAGACCACGCCGTGACCGACGCCCCCACGCGACCGCCGCTCACGTTTGGGACCAAGGTGGCCTACGGCTCGGGCACCGTCGTGCAGTCGATCGCCGGCGTCGCGCTCTCGACCTCGGTGATCAACTTTTTCCTCATCCGCGTCGTCGGCATGGACCCGATCACGGTCGGCGTCGTCATCCTGGTGTCGCTGTTCATCGACGCGGTGCTTGACCCGGCGATCGGACGCTTCTCGGACACGTTCCGCTCGCCCTGGGGCCGGCGGCATCCGTTCATGTACGCCTCGGCGCTGCCGATCGCGATCGCGATTGTGTTCCTGTGGCGGCCGCCGCCAGGCCTGAGCGGCGAGGTGCTCGCCGGCTATACGCTCGGCATGCTGGTGGTCGTCAGGCTCTGCACCAGCCTCTACCAGATCCCATCCGACGCGCTCGCGCCCGAGCTCGCGCCCGGCTACCACGAGCGGACGGGTCTGATCGCCTTCCGCTACTTCTTCGGGCTCACCGGCGGCGTCGTCGCCAACGTCGTGTTGCTGGCGGTCTTTCTGCGGAAGTCGCACGCCAACCCGCTGGGGCAGCTCAATCGCGCCGCCTACGGCGACTTCTTCGTCCTGGCGGCGGTGGTCATCTTCGTGGCGATCCTGGGCTCCTCCTTCGCCACGCACCGGTTCATCCCCTACCTCCGCACCGATCCGAAACGCCAGATCCGGTGGGGCGAAGCGCTGCGCGAGATCTTCCATACGGTCGCCAACCGGTCGCTGTTGTCGGTGATGGCTTCGGGCCTCCTGTCCGGCACGGCCGCCGGCATCGGCGCCAGCCTCGCCTTCTTCATGAGCTACTACTTCTGGGGCCTCTCCAGCCCCGTGATCGCCGCGCTGTCGGCTTTCGGGCTGCCGGCGGCGATCCTGGGCATCGTCATCGCGCCCTATGTCAGCCGCGCGCTCGACAAGAAGCGGACGATGATCACCGTCTTCTTCCTCGCCATCTTCTCGGGCGTCGTGCCGGTCGCCCTGAGACTGGCGGGGATCCTGCCGCCGAACGGCTCGCCGTGGATCCCGGTCATTCTGGTCGCCGACGGCTTCGTCTCCGGCACGCTGGCGCTGATCGGCTTCGTCATCGTCTCCTCGATGATCGCCGACGTGGTCGAGGACGCGGCGGTCAAGACCGGGCGGCGCTCGGAGGGTCTGCTCTTCGCCGCCAATGGGCTCCTGCCCAAATTCACCAACGGCATCGGCGCCTTGCTCGGCAATCTGATGATCGCCTTCGTGCACCTGCCCAAAGGCGTGACGACCGGCGGCGTCGATCGCGTCGATCCGGCGATCATGAACCATCTGGTCTGGATGTCGGTCCCGGCGGCCATGGTCCTCAACCTGCTCGCCGTCACCGTCTTGCTCTTCTATCGGATCGATCGCAGCTCGCATGAGAGCGCGCTCGCCGCGCTGGCGCTCGAGGCCGGGCTTGGCGGGCCGCCGCCCACGTCCATCCCAGCCGGGCCGCCGCCCCTGCCGGAGGCCGGGCCGGTCTAGGCGGCCGCGCGGCGTAGCCATCCGGGCGAACGGGTGCTATCCCCGGACATGAATGGCGTTCACTTGTTATTGGGCGCCGGCGGGCTTTCCTTCGTCGGCAGCCTGACAATTCGATTCAGGCGTTACACTTAAGAGCATTATGTCCGATTCCATTCCCATGGGCCGGGGCGGGCCTGGCGGGCCGCACGTCCGCCGCGACCTGACCGAAGGGCCGATCGCCAAGACGCTGATCATGTTCTCGCTCCCGCTTCTGGGATCGAACGCGCTTCAGTCGCTGAACCTCACGGCCAACCAGTTCTGGGTCAGCCACCTCCTGGGCGTGACGGCCATCGCCGCCATCGGCAACGCCAACGTCATCGGCTTCTTGGCCCAGGGCGCGATCTTCGGCGCGACCATGGCCGCCAACATCATGATCGCCCAGGCGGTCGGCGCCGGCGACCTCAAGCTCGTCAAGCGGGTGATGGGGACGGCGATCTCATTCTTCTTTTGCCTGTCGGTGCTTCTCGCGTTCGGCGGCTGGACCTTCGCGCCGCACGTGTTGACCGCCATGCACACCCCGCCGGCGGCGCGCATCGACGCGATCATCTACCTGCGCATCGTCTTCTCGGCGATGCCGTTCATGTACTTCTTCATGTTCATCCAGATGGCCCAGCGTGGCGCGGGGGACTCGCGAACGCCGTTCTATTTCATGGCCTTGGCCGTGGTTCTGGACATCATCTTCAACCCGCTCCTGATCGCAGGCGTCGGGCCTTTTCCCAAACTCGGCATCGCCGGGTCGGCAGCCTCGACCCTGATCGGGCAGAGCGTGTCGCTCGTCCTTTTGCTCATCCACCTCTATCGCAAGAAGAGCGTCTTGATGCTGAGGCCGCACGAGCTCGGCCTCCTGAAGCCGGACTGGACGCTGCTGCGGCCGCTCCTGGTGCGCGGCCTGCCGATGAGCCTGCAGATGTTCATCATGTCCGGCGCCTCGATGGTGATGATCGGCTTCGTCAACGGCTTCGGGGCGCTCACCGCGGCGTCCTACGTCGGCGCCCAGCAGGTGTGGAACTACATCCAGATGCCCGGCATGGCGGTGGGCGCCTCGATCTCGTCCATGGCCGGCCAGAACGTCGGCGCCGGCAAGTGGGACCGGGTCTCTCGCATCGCCGGCATCGGCATCATGCTCAGCGTCGCCGTCACCGGCACGGCGGCGATCCTGATCTATCTCCTGGGGCCGATCCCGCTCTATCCGTTCCTGCCGTACGGCTCGCCGACCATCCCGATCGCCCTGCACATCAACCGCACGGTGCTTTGGGCGTTCGTGATCTTCAACGCCACCTTCGCGCTCACCGGCATCGTCCGTTCCACCGGCGCGGTTTGGCCGCCGCTGCTCATTCTCATCGTCTCGATGTGGCTGATCCGCGTGCCGTTCGCGACTTTCATGATCCCGCATTTCGGGCCGGACGCGATCTGGTGGAGCTTTCCCTTGGGGACCATCACCTCGAGCGCGCTCTCGGTGCTCTATTACAAGTTCGGCGGCTGGCGAAAGGTGCGGATCATCCATCCCGAAGCCGGCGGCGAGGTTCCCGACTCGCCGGTCACCGGCCCGCAGATGGACCCGCACGAAGACGATGCGGTCGTGGCGACGGAGGCGGTCACGGTCGCGGCGTCCTAACGCTTCAAGTCATTTGAAAATCGAAGGATTATCAGCATGCGCTTCGGCATCTTTTATGAGCATCAGCTGCCGCGCCCCTGGACCGAGGGGCTTGAACAAAAGCTCTTTCAGGACGCCCTCGATCAGGTCGAACTGGCCGACCGGCTGGGCTTCGACAACGTCTGGGAGGTCGAGCACCACTTCCTGGAGGAGTACTCCCACTCCTCGGCGCCGGAGATCTTCCTCGCCGCCTGCTCGCAGCGCACCAAGCAGATCCGCCTTGGCCACGGCATCGTGCTCATGCCGCCGGGCTACAACCATCCGGCCCGGGTCGCCGAGCGCATCGCCACCCTCGACCTCGTCTCCAACGGCCGCGTCGAGTGGGGCACCGGCGAGAGCTCGGCCCTGCTCGAACTCGGCGGCTACAAGGTGCCGCTGGCCGAGAAGCGCAACGCCTGGCGCGAGGCGGTCGAACAGTGCGCCAACATGCTGGCCATGGACCCGTATCCCGGCTTCGAGGGCGAGTACTTCTCCATGCCCTGCCGCAACATCGTGCCCAAGCCGGTCCAGCGGCCGCACCCGCCGCTCTGGGTGGCCTGCTCGAACCGCGAGACGATCAAGCTCGCCGCCCGCCTCGGCATCGGCGCGCTGACCTTCGCCTTCGTCGACCCGGCGGAGGCCAAGCAGTGGGTCGACGACTACTACCGGATCTTCAAGGAGGAGTGCGTGCCGATCGGGCACGCGGTGAATCCCAACATCTGCATGGTGTCGAGCTTCGGCATCCACCAGGACGTCGAGGTGGCCCGCCAGCGTTTCCAGGACGGCTTCCGCTTCTTCCAGTTTGCGCTCGGCTGGCACTACGGCTTCGGCGAACAGATTCCCGGCCGCACCGACATCTGGGAGAAGTTCCAGGCCGCGCTGCCCAACATGCCGGCCGGCGGCCAGATCGCCGAGGGCGGCATCGGCACGCCCGACGGCCTGCGCGAACACCTGCGCAAGTTCGACGAATGCGGCGTCGACCAGGTCGCCTTCATCCAGCAAGGCGGTCGCAACAAGCACGAGCATATCTGTGAAGCGCTTGAGCTTTTCGCCGGCGAGGTGATGGGCGAATTCAAGGACCGCGAAGCCGAGCGGGTGAAGAAGAAAGCCGAGGACCTCGCGCCCTTCGTCGAGGCGGCGTTCAAGCGGAAGGCGTGGATGGCCCCGCTGGCCGATGCGGACATCCCGCCGGTCGTCGCCCTCGGCCGCCAGGTCGCCGAGGAGGCCGCCCGCAAAGGCGAGGCCCCGCCCGCGCCCCCCGCCGCCCGCACCGCCTGGCGCGAAGCCTTCGACGCCGGCGAAGCGCTGAAGAAGAGCGAAGCGAAGAAGACCGACGCCTAGCGGTCCGGACGGATCAAGCCTTGGCGCCGTGGCCGGCACACCACCACCGCTCATCCCCGCGACGGCGAAGCAGAGGCGCGTAGCAGCCGAAGCGTGGACCCAGGTGTTTTTGCTGAAGCGGTGTGCGGCGGCGACGGCCGAAAGGCCTAGACTAGAGTCTCGCGGGCGTCTTGGGTGCGCCCGCGCTAAGCGTCGCCCTGAGCGCGCTCCGGGCTGGCGTATGATGCGTCGGTCACATGGCGCCGCCGGTCAGAGCCGCAAGGTCGGGAATCGCCAACGGGGAGACAGCATGCTCGGGCCAGCGGCGTCCGGGCGGCCGATCCCTGCTGACCGGAAGACGCCGACGCATCGGTAAGGATGGCGACGATATTGTTGTTGTTGTTATTGTTGTTGTTGTTGCTCAGTCGCCATCCTTACCCATGCGCCAGCGGGCTCCGCTCCTGGCGGCGCTTCGGCATGGGCGGCGCTTTCCCGCGCGTGGCGGTCGGCTAGGCCGCGAAGGCGCGCGCGAAGGCGACGACCTGGCCGGCGAGCATCTCCACCTGGCGGGCGTTGGGCTCGCTGAGCGCGCCGGCCTCGTCGAACAGTTTCGCCGCCGAAGGGTTGAACGTCAGCCCCAGCGGCGTCGGCCAGCCCCGCAAGGCGTGGATCACGTCGCGCAGCGCCGACAGCGTCGTGCCCGACGCCTGCCAGCCGTCGGCGGTGACGATGCAGCCCACCGCGCGCCCATCGAGATAGGGCCGCGCGTCGCCGCGCAGCCCCTCCAGCGCGTCCAGCGCGTTCTTCACCAGCCCCGAGACGGATCCGTGATAGCCGGGGGTCGAGATGATGAGGCCGTCGGCGCGGCGCACCGCGTCCAGCATCTCCTCCAGCTCGGAGGACGCGCGGCTGGTGTTCGGATCGTAGATCGGCAGCTTGGCCAGGAAGACGCCGCCGAACAGCCGCGTCTCCGCGCCGGCCCCCTGGGCCGCCTGCAACGCTTTGACGAGCACCCGCTCGCTGGTCGACTCCGGCCGCGTCGTGCCGCCGAGGCCGACCAGAAAGGGGGTGTGCTTAGGCAGGGGCGTCCGCCGCCGCCTGAGCGCCTGTCCGCTTTTCGCGTTGCTCTTTCAGCACCTTCAGGTCGTCGGCGAACCGCTCCGCCGCCGCCGCCCGCTGGTTGGGGATGTGGTAGGCGGGGAAGAGTTCGTTCGACGGCCGGTAGTCGGCCAGCACCTGCTTGGCCACCGTCACCTTGTGCACTTCGGTCGGGCCGTCCGCGATGCCCATGACCAGAGCGCTCGTGACCATGCCCATGAACGGCATCTCGTTGGAGACGCCGATCGCGCCGTGCAGGTGGGCCGCCGTGGTGGCGATGTCCTGATAGACCTTCGGCATCGCGACCTTCACCGCGGCGATGTCTTTCCGCACCTTGGTGTAGTCCTGGTACTTGTCGATCTTCCAGGCGGTCTGCAGCACCAGAAGCCGGAACTGCTCGTAGGCGATCCAGCTGTCTGCGATCTGCTGCTGCACCATCTGGTAGTCGGCCAGCTTGCCCTCGCGGGTCGAGCGGGAGACGGCCCGTTGGCACATCAGGTCGAGCGCCCGCTTGCAGGCGCCGACGGTGCGCATCGCGTGGTGCACGCGGCCGCCGGAAAGGCGCGTCTGGGCGATCTTGAACGCCCCGCCGCGGTCGCCGAGCAGCGCACCGTAGGGCACGCGCACGTTGGTGTAGCGCATGTAGCCGTGGCCGCCAGGGCCGCCGACCGGGCCTGAGCCCACGTGGATGCCGCGCACGATCTCGACGCCCGGGGTGTCGGTGGGGACGAGGAAGATCGAGGTGCGCTCGTAGGGGTTCTTATGATCAGGGTCGGTGACCGCGTAGAGCACAAGAACGCTGGAGCCATAGGCGCCGGACGAGAACCACTTCTCGCCGTTGATCACCCACTCGTCGCCTTCGAGCACCGCGCGGGTCTTGAAGGTGAGGGGGTCGGAGCCGCCGGTCGGTTCGCTCATCGAGAAGGCCGAGCGGATCTCGCCGTTCAGCAGCGGCTTCAGCCAGCGTTCCTTCTGCTCCTCGGTGCCGTAGTGGGCGATGATCTCGGCGTTGCCGGTGTCCGGCGCCTGGCAGCCGAAGATGGAGGGGGCGAGGCCGTTGCGGCCCAGCTTTTCGTTCATCAGCGCCAGCTTGACCTGGCCATAGCCCTGGCCGCCCAGCTCAGGCCCCAGGTGACAGGCCCAGAGGCCCTCGGCCTTCACCCGATCCTGCAGCGGCTTGATGAAGCGCGCTCGGCCTTCGGTCGAGAAGGCGGCCATGCCGAGATGCGAGAGCGGCTCGATCTCGTTCTCCATGACGTCTTCGATCCAATCGAGCTTCTTCTGAAATTCGGGGTCGGTTTCAAAATCCCAAGCCATGTGTCTGAAATTCCCTATGTCGGGCTCGCGCATTCGAGCCGGTTCTGTGGATGAGGCGCGTTTAGAGCCGGGCGCATTATCCAGCCCGACTTTACGCGGCGCAACCTCTGCGAACGCTTGTTTGGAACGCGGGGTATGCACTTAGTCCCGGAACGCGCGCCCTTCTCCCCTTGCGACAGAAGGAGCGCTTGATCTAGGCGACCTGGGCGGTCGCACTCTCGCCGGTCGGTCCGGCGATGCGCGCGATCTCGGCCAGAAGGGCGGCTGGCGAGAGGGGCTTGGAGACCGCGCCGGTCATCCCGGCCTCGCGGTAGGCCTCCTGCTGGTGCGCGAAGACATTGGCCGTCATCGCCAGGATCGGAACGGTCGCCGTGGCGCCGGTCTGGGCGCGGATCAGCCGGGTCGCGGTGACCCCGTCCATGACCGGCATCTGCACGTCCATGAGCACCAGGTCGAAGGCCTGGCGGCCGGCCGCCTCGACGCCCTGCGCGCCGTCGTTGGCCGTCTCGACGCTGGCGCCCAGCGACTGAAGCATGCGCGCGGCGATGAGCCGGTTGGTGGCGTTGTCCTCGACGATGAGGATGCGCATCCCGTCCAGCCAGGCCGTGTCCGCCTCGTCTGGATCGATGGCTTTTTCCGGGTCGGCGGCTGGCGCGGCGATCTCGAACCAGAAGGTCGAGCCCTGGCCCTCGCGGCTGGAGAAGCCGACCTCGCCGTTCATCAGCTCGGCCAGGCGCCGGGTGATCGTCAGCCCGAGGCCCGAGCCGCCGAAGCGGCGCGTTGTCGAGGCGTCGGCCTGGTGAAAGCGCTGGAAGATGCCCGATTGGGCGTCGTCGGGAATGCCGATGCCGGTGTCCTCGACCTCGACGCGGAGCCGCTTTTCGGGGCCGCCGCCGTGCGCGGTCAGCCGCACCTCGACCCCGCCGTCGAGCGTGAATTTCACCGCGTTGCCGATCAGGTTGAACAACATCTGGCGCAGGCGCACCGGATCGCACGCCACCCAGCCCACGCCCGGGCCGACGAAGGTCTTCAGCCGCAGGCCGCGCGCCTCGGCCTGCGGGCGGAGCAGCGTGGCGACCCCTTCGAGCGCCGTCTCCGGGTTCAAGGGCGCCGGCGCCAGCTCAAGCCGGCCGGCCTCGACCTTGGAGAAGTCGATCACGTCGTTCAGCAGCGCCGACAGCATCGAGCCGCAGGCCAGCGCCTCGTCGAGCAGGCCGCGGCCCTCGCCCGAGAGCGGCTCTCCCTTCAGAAGGTGCAGCACGCCCAGGACGCCGTTCATCGGCGTCCTGATCTCGTGGCTCATGTTGGCCAGGAACTGCGCCTTGGCCTCGGCGGCCTCGCGCGCATCTTCCTGTCCGCGCAGGGCGGCGTCGCGGGTCTCGACCAGCTCGGTGATGTCCTGCGTCACCCCGATCATCAGCCAAAGGCCCGACTCCAGCGGGCGGATGCCGCGCCAGGCGACGCGGCAATGCGACCAGCCCGACCCGTCGGGGCGCTTGTGCCGATAGGCGGCGCCGCCGGGCTCGCCGCTGGCGACCGAGCGGCGGAACGCCTTGCCCATGGCCGCGGCGTCTTCCGGATGAATGGCGGCCGCGACGGCGGCCATCGTTTCCTTCTGCCCTTCGACACCGACGGGCAGCGTCATGTCGTCGCCGAGCTCGTAGACCTTCCGCTCGGGATCGAAGCGCCAGACGATCAGGCCGGCTTCGTCGCGCAGCAGCTCGCCGGACCGCCGCACGGCCTCGGCTTCGGCGCGGGCGGCGCGCTCTTCGGTGACGTCCTGCAGCACCACCAGGGCGGCGCCGTCGGTCGCCCGCTTGGTGCGCGCCGAAACCCACAGCCAGCCGCCGGCCTTGGTCCTCAGCCGGTGCTCGGCCGTGTGCGAATGCCCGACCGCCAGCGCATCCATCGACGCTCGCACCCGCGGCCAGTCCTCGGCGTGAATGAAGTCTTCCGGAGTCCGCCCACGGCTTTCCTCCGGCGACCAGCCGGTCAGCGCCACCCAGGCCGGGTTTGCGCGGCGCACGCGGCCGCCCTCGACCACGAGAAAGGCATCGGCGCTGTTCTCGAAGAACCAGGCCGCGGCTTCCAGTTCGCTCGCATGATCCGGCGCGCCGGAAGGGCTGGCGCCCATGCCTCTAACCCCCCGATTTGAGGGACGCGTTTATGCGGCAGGGCGAGTAAAATAAGCGTTGCGGGCGCTGCCCCGCGCGACGTCACGCCGCGCGGGTCGCTTTGGCGGATCAGAAGATGAAGCCGGTCTCGATCATGCCGCGCGCCTGGTCGGTCGCCGTCCCGTTCGGGCCGAACATGAACCCCGGCGTGCCCGAACCGATCGTGACGTAGCTGACTTCGCCACGCACGAAGAAGATGCCCTTCTGGTAGGTGGGCGTGATCGTGAACGACCACGCGTTGGAGTTGATCCCGTAGCCCAGCAGGTTCGCCTTGCCGGTGGAGCTGATGTACTCGATCCGGCCCGCGACGCTGAACGCCGGGGTGAAGTTGTACTTGGTGAGCACCGCCGCGCCCCAGGTCTGGCCGCTCTGGCTGAGCGTCACGCCGCCGGACGTGATGTGCGGCGAACTCGACCACTGCAGATACGGGCTGATCGTCCACGGACCCTGACTGTGGGAGAAGATGATGTTGTAGATCTGGCCGTTGTTCTGCTGGATCGGGGTGACGAACGTGTTGACGTGGTTGGTCGACACATTGCCTTCGCCGGCGAACGTCAGCGTGTCGCTGTTCTTGAAGGTGTAGGTGATCAGGCCCGAGAGCGCCGAGTAGGTGTTCGAGTAGTAGCCGTCGGTCCAGGCCAGCGAGATGGCCAGCGGCCCTTGGCTGAAGTTGCCCTGCACGCCCTTAGAGACGGCCGGCTCCTGGCCCCACAGCAGGCCCCGCTCGATGTTCATGTTCTCGAACGAGAAGGTGTACTCGTCGCCGATCAGCGTCGGCAGCGCGCCGATCATCACGTTGAAGGTCGAGTTCGGCACGATCTTCACGAAGCCCTGCGGCACGTAGCCGTAGGTGTTGGAGTCGAGCTGCGAGGTGGTGAGGTACGTCGCGCCAAGCGCCGGAATCGAGTAGGCGCCGGCCTGGATGTAGAACTGGATCGGGCCGTCGGTCTTGTTGACGATCACCTGCGCGTTGGTGATGTCGGCGTACCCATCGTGGGTCTGGCCAAACGGACCGAACTGCGGGTTTGACTGCCAAAGCGCATCGGCCGAAAGCACGCCGTCGACCATGATCTTGCCCAGCGGTCCTGCATCGAAGGTCGCCGGACTGCCGTTCGCCGCCAGAGGCGCCGTCATTGCTGGATAGGGCATCGGGGTCGGTTGCGGCGCGGCGGGGGCGGCGGGCGCGGGCGCGGTCTGCGCCGCCGCGGCCCCGGCCAGTCCGAGCGCGAACGCGCCGGCTCCGGCGCACAGGATCAGCTTCAATGACGTCATGGATTATCCCCTTTTTTCACTTGGCCGCGACGACGGACGCGTCCGGCTCGCGACCGCGAATCCGTTGATCGCTAGGCTTCACTGTCCAGCGTCGGCCGCGCGCGCCAACCGCTCAGGCGGCCCGAGCGGTCGTTCGTTCACGATTGGCCGAATCCTGGGCGGCGGCGGTCCCCTATGCCTTATTCTTGGGCGCCTCGACTGCCCACCGATTGGGCGCTGGCACGCTACGGCGCACGCGCGAAAAGGGTCGAGTTGAGTCGGCGGCCGCTTCGATAAAGCCCGGGTAAAGACCCCGTCAGCGGACGAAGCGCCGGCCGGGCGGCGGCGGGCGGCGTCCAGGCGGCAGCGGCCGGCGGCGGAGCGGCGGCGGCGGCGGTGGCGGGCGACGCACATTCAGCGGTCGCGCGCAGGCGGGGCAGGGCCGTGGCCCTATGCCCAGGCCCCCGGCGCCAACGCGCCCCGGCGGCGGCGGCGCGATCCGCAGGCCCGGCGACACGCGCACCGGAGCGCCGCCGGTCGCGGTCCCCGTCGCGGTCGCATGCGCGGCAGGGGCCGCGCTCGCTGGCGCCGAAGAGTTCGCGGCGCTCGAGTCGCTCGCCGCGCTCGATGCGGCCAGGGCGGCGGATGGGGGCGCTGCCGCCGAGATGGGCCGGGGCTTTGGAGGGGGCGCGGCCGTGTGCTGGCCGCCTAGCCAGGCGGCCCCGCCAGCGATGGCGATGGCGCCGCCGGCGACGACGGCGCCGATCGCGACCATCGCGCCGGCGGTCAGCCGCCGCTTCGGCGCGGGCGGCTTCGGCGCTGCGGCGGCAGCGGCGCTGGCGACCGCCGCCGCCGCGATCGGGGCCGCGGCGGCGACGTCGCCCGCCGGCTTGGCGTCCAGCAGCGCATGCAGCTGCTTGGCCAGGTTGCGGATGTGGCCTTCCAGCGGCGGGGTGAAGGCGTCCAGCCAGTGCGGCGTGCTCAGGAAGTATTCCAGGCCGTGCTCGGGCGTGACGTTCTCGATGCGGAACGGCAGGATAGCGATGCGGCGGTTGGCGGCGCGCTCGATCTCGCGCTCGATCTGCGGCGAGGCGTTCGCCGCGCCGGAGAAGATGAGCACCATCGCCCGGCATTCGTTGATCGCGTCGATGATCGCGCCGGCGTAGCTGACCCCGGCCTGCACGTCCCGCGGCGCGATCCAACAGCGGATGCCGTCGGACTCCAGCAGCGCACAGACCGCGTCGGCGGCCGGCTTGTCCTTGGACGAGTGGCTGATGAAGACGTCGTGCGCCATGGACCCCTCGCCCCGAGCCTAGTCGTGGGCGCGCGGGCCGGCAATCTTACGCTGTCAGCGCGCGACGAGCGGCGAGTAGTTCAAGTGGCTGCCGGCGTCGACCAACAGGGTCTCGCCGGTGATGTGGCGCGCCGCCGGCGAGGCCAGGAAGACGGCCGCATCGGCGATGTCCTCGGCGCTCGAGGCGGCCTTCAGCGGCGTCGACGCCGCCGCCCGCTCGCGCACCGCCGCCTGCGCCGCCGCGCCCACGCCTTTGCCAAACCAGGGGGTGTCGATGAAACCGGGGCAGATGGCGTTGACGCGGATCTTCGGCGCCAGCGCCCGCGCCAGGCTCAGCGTCATCGTGTTCAGCGCCCCTTTCGACGCAGCGTAGGGCACCGACGAGCCGATGCCGGCCACGCCGGCGATGGAGCTGGTGTTGACGACCGCGCTCGCCCGCTCGCCCGCCTCCAGCAGGGCGCGCGCGGCGCGCAGCATCTGGAACGGGCCGACGACGTTGATGCGGTAGATGCGCAGGAAGTCGTCGGCGCTCACCGCCTCCATGTCGGCGTGGGCGGCGAACTTGGTCGTCCCGGCGTTGTTGAACAGAGCGTCGATGCGCCCGAAGCCCTGCGCCTTCGCCGCGATGGCGCGGCAGGCGTCGTCGTCGCCCACGTCGCCCTGCACCGGCAGCGCTTCGGCGCCCTTGGCGCGCACGAGGTCGCAGGTCTCCTCCGCCTCCTTGGCGCTCGACGCGTAGTCAACCACCACCGCCTTGGCGCCGCGGCGCGCCGTCTCGACCGCGATCGCCCGCCCAAGCCCGGTGGACGCGCCGGTGATCACCACGATCGCGCCGTCGAAGTCCTTGTCCATCCGGTTCCTCCCTCTGGTTTTGCGCGACCATAGTGGCGGCCAGCGGCCTTGTCGCGCTAGGTTCCGGCGCGATGACCGACGAGACGCTGACCCAGCTCGGCCGCGACGCCGCCCTGCCCGAAAGCCCGGACGCGGCGGTGCTCGAGCGCGTGGCCAACCCGCACGCCGGCAGCCTCTATCTCGCGCGCTTCACCGCGCCCGAGTTCACCTGCCTCTGTCCAGTGACCGGCCAGCCGGACTTCGCCCACCTGGTCATCGACTACGCGCCGGCCGCCTGGCTGATCGAGTCCAAGAGCCTGAAGCTCTACCTGGGCTCGTTCCGCAACCACGGCGGCTTCCACGAAGGCTGCACGCTGGCGATCGGCAAGAAGATCGTCGCCGTGGCCGAGCCGCTTTGGCTGCGCATCGGCGGCTACTGGTATCCGCGCGGCGGCATCCCCATCGACGTCTTCTGGCAGACCGGCGCCCCGCCCGAGGGCCTGTGGCTCCCCGACCAGGGCGTCCCCCCGTACCGCGGCCGCGGCTAAGCCGGCGGCGTCCAGCGGCTGACCAGCGGTTCGACCTCGGGCCGCACCCGCTCCAGCGGCGGCTCGGCCGGGGTGCCCAGATGCACGAAGCCGGCGACGCGCTCGCGGGCGTCCAGGCCCAGGAGCAGCACCGCGGCCGGATCGTAGGCGTACCAGTCGGTGATCCAGTTCGCGCCATAGCCCATCGCCTGCGCGGCGATCAGCAGGCTCATGCAGACCGCGGCGGACGAAAGCCGCTGCTCCCACTCCGGGATCGCCCCCTCCTGCAGCCGCGACACGACGGCCAGCGACAGCGGCGGGGTCCTGAGCTTGAAGAGCGCGCCCTTGGCCTTCTCCGGGTTGGGCTGGTTCGCCGCCAGCCGCTCCAGCCGGTCGGCCAGCGCCGCCTTCGCCTCGCCCTCGAGCACGATGAAGCGCCAGGGGAAAAGCTTGCCGTGGTCCGGCACGCGGGTCGCGAGCCGCAGGAGCTGGTTCAGCTCCGCCGCGCTGGGCGCCGGCGCGCGCAGCGTCCCGGCCGAGGCCGAGCGGCGCAGCGCCAGAAAGCGCAGCACCTCGGGCTGCGCCTCGCCGATCGGCAGGGGTTGGCCGAATTCGGGCTCTGGCGGCAGCGAACGTGGCAAGCGGGGCTCTTGAAATT
>DATGKF010000011.1:0-5245 GCA_035294785.1 Caulobacteraceae bacterium
CGCTTCGCGCTCGATAGCTACCGGCGCTTCATCCAGATGTACTCCGACGTGGTGCTCGGCCTCGATCACCACATGTTCGAGGAAATCCTCGACGACCATAAGGACCGCCTGGCCGTCACCATCGACACCGCGCTCACGGCCGAGAGCTGGGCCGCGGTGGTGGCCGACTACAAGGCCGCGGTCGAGCGCGAACTCGGCCAGCCTTTCCCGCAGGACCCCAACGACCAGCTTTGGGGCGCGATCGGGGCGGTGTTTTCTTCCTGGATGAACGAGCGGGCGAAGTTCTATCGCCGCATGCACGACATCCCCGAGAGCTGGGGCACGGCGGTCAACGTCCAGTCGATGGTGTTCGGCAACATGGGCGACACCTCGGCGACCGGCGTCGCCTTCACCCGCAACCCCTCCACCGGTGAAGCGCGGCTCTACGGCGAGTACCTGGTCAACGCCCAGGGCGAAGACGTGGTCGCCGGCATCCGCACGCCGCAGTCGCTGACCCGCGCCGCGCGCGAGGAGATGGGCGAGACGGCGCCCTCGATGGAGGAGGCGCTGCCGGAGGTGTTCGTCCAGTTCCGCGAAGTCGTCGGGCGGCTCGAGCGCCACTACCGCGACATGCAGGACATCGAGTTCACCGTCGAGCAGGGCCGGCTCTACATGCTGCAGACGCGCAGCGGCAAGCGCACGGCCAAGGCGGCGCTGAAGGTCGCCGTCGAGATGGCCGCCGAGGGTCTGATCAGCGAGGACGAGGCGGTGATGCGCATCGATCCGGCCTCGCTCGACCAGCTGCTGCATCCGACCATCGATCCGGCCGCGCCGCGCGACGTGCTGGCGACCGGGCTTCCGGCCTCGCCCGGCGCGGCGACCGGCAAGGTGGTGTTCGATTCCGGCGAGGCCGAGCGTCTCGGCCAGGCGGGCGAGGCGGTGATCCTGGTGCGCGACGAGACCTCGCCCGAGGACATCCACGGCATGCACGCCGCGCGCGGGATCGTCACCGCCCGGGGCGGCATGACCAGCCACGCCGCCGTGGTCGCCCGCGGCATGGGCAGGCCGTGTGTTTCCGGCGTGGGCGAGCTGCGCATCGACGCCAAGGCCAAGACCTTTCAGGCCCGTGGGCGCACCGTGGGCGCCGGCGAGGTGATCACCATCGACGGCTCGAGCGGCGAGATTCTGGCCGGCGCGGTCGCCATGGTCGAGCCGGAGCTCACCGGCGACTTCGCCATCCTGATGAACTGGGCCGACCGCGCGCGGCGGCTGAAGGTGAGGGCGAACGCCGAGACGCCGCTCGACGCCAGGATGGCGCGGCAGTTCGGCGCGGAGGGCATCGGTCTGGTGCGCACCGAGCACATGTTTTTCGACGCCGACCGCATCGCCGCCGTGCGCGAGATGATCCTGGCCGACGACGAGGCTGGCCGCCGCCCGCCGCTGGCGAAGATGCTGCAGATGCAGCGCTCGGACCTGGTGCAGATTTTCACGATCATGGAGGGCTTTCCGGTCACGATCCGTCTGCTCGACCCGCCGCTGCACGAGTTTCTGCCGCACAGCCGCGAGGACGTGGAGGCGGTCGCCAAGGCCACTGGTCTCGACGCCGGCAAGCTGATGCAGCGCGCCCGCGACCTCGGCGAAACCAACCCCATGCTCGGCCATCGGGGCTGCCGGCTGGGGATCTCCTATCCGGAAATCTACGAGATGCAGGTCCGCGCCATCATCGAGGCGGCGTGCCAAATCGCCGCTTCCGGCATGGTCCCGCCGCACCCGGAGATCATGCATCCGCTGATCGCCAAGGGCGAGGAAATGAAGTTCCTCCGTGAACTGACGGACCGCGTCGCCAAGACCGTGATGGCCGAGCAGGGACGCCAGATCGACTACAGCGTCGGCGCCATGATCGAGCTGCCGCGGGCGGCGCTCAGGGCCGCCGACCTCGCCGAATACGCCGAGTTCTTCTCATTCGGCACCAACGACCTGACCCAGACCACCTTCGGGATCAGTCGCGACGACTCCGGCCGCTTCCTCGGCGCCTACATGCAGCGCGGGATCGTCGACAAGGACCCCTTCGTAAGTCTGGACATCGAGGGCGTGGGCGAACTGGTGCGCATCGCCGCCGAGCGCGGCCGCGCGGCGCGGCCCGACATCAAGCTCGGCATCTGCGGCGAGCACGGCGGCGACCCGGCCTCGATCGCCTTCTGCGAACAGGCCGGACTGGACTATGTCTCGTGCTCGGCCTACCGCGCGCCGATCGCGCGGTTGGCGGCGGCCCAGGCTGCGCTGGCCGCACGGACCTGAGGCAAGGGAGGGGGCGATGGGCGACGCGCCGCTCGCCGCGCACGAGCACCTGGAGCACGCCGAACACGCGGCCCACGCGGGGGACCCGTTCATCAGCCTCGTGTCGATCACGATCGCCGTGCTCGCTGTCGTGGCGGCGGCGGCGGCGAGTCTGGAGACGGTCGAGAGCAGCAGCGCCATCACCTCGGCCAGCAAGGCCGTGCTCGCCCAGGATCAGGCGACCGACAACTGGAACTTCTACGAGGCAAAGAGTCTCAAGAAGAACCTCTACGCGATCGCTGCTGACCAGGGCGGACCAAAGGCGGCCGACTACGCCAAGAAGGCGAAGAGCGAGGGCGACGGCCAGGATCAGGCGCAGGCCGACGCCAAGCGGCTGGAGGGCGTGCGCGATGAGGCGCTCAAGGCGAGCGACACGCACGAGGGCCGTCACCACCGCCTGACCATCGGCGCCACCATGCTAGAGATCGCCATCGCGCTGGCCACCATCGCCATCGTGACCAAGCGCCGCTGGCCCTGGATGATCGCCGTGGGGCTGGGCGCCATCGGCGCGGTGGTCGCCGCGCTCGCCTACATCGGCTAAGCTTTGTCAGCTGCGTCACGCGCAGCATGCATCCGTTGCGCTTGGGCAACGGCCTCCACATTCCCGCCGCACAGGGGACCCGAAGCCGCCACGTGCGCGTTCCAAGGCTCGGATTGCTGGCGGGGTGAGAAAAACGTCTCTCATCAAACGTAGAGTGGAGTGCATCGCCATGAAAACATTGCTTCTTGCCGCTGCGGCGGCGATCGCCGCGGCGGGCGCCGCCGCCCCCGCCGCCGCCCAGACCATCAGCGGCTATGGCACGCTGGGCGCGGAGGACATCAACAGCAACGACGCCAACGTCGGGGCGGTGACCGGCCGGCTCGGCGCCCGCTTCGGCCAATACCTCGGTGTCGAGGGCGAGCTTTCCGGCGGCTTCAACAGCGACCGCGTCAACCTCGGCGGCACGCGCGCCGACGTGCGGGTCAACGATCAGTACGCCGCCTACGCCGTGGGTTTTCTGCCGGTGATGCCGAACGCCGACCTTTTCGCCCGGATCGGCTACGGCGCGACAGACCTGCACATCAAGGTTCCGCCGGGCTCGCCGCACTTCGACGCCCACGTGACCAGCTGGAACGCCGGCGCTGGCGGCCAATACTTCTTCGACGGCAACGACGGCGTGCGCGCCGAGTACACGCGCGAGACCGCCGACCGCGCCGACCTCGACGCCAACGTCTTTTCGCTGGCCTACGTGCGGAAGTTCTAGGGCCCGGACCCTCGCCCCGCTCGCCGGGGCGAGGGGGCTATCTGGGCAGCGGCAGCCCCGGCGCCGGACCCTCGCGCAGGCGTTCGCGGCGGAAGCGGAACAGCTCCGCCGGGCGCCCGCCGGTCTCGGCGTGCAGCCGGCCCAGTCCTTCGACCAGATCGGTACGCTCCAAGCCGCGGCGGAAGTTCTGCTTGTGCAGCGAGACGCCGGCGATCGCCTCGACCGTCCGCTGCAGCTGGGAGAGCGTGAACTCCGCGGGCGTGAGCTCGAAGGCCACCGGGCGGTACTTCAGCTTGCCGCGCAGGCGGCCAAGGCCGGTGGCGAGGATGCGGCGGTGATCCGACAGCATCGGTTCGCCCAACGCCGCGGCCAGGGCTTGCGGCTCGCCCGGCGCGCCGCCGCGCGCGCGCTCGCGATCGCGCGCCGCTTCCGGCGCGAGGCCGGCTTCGTAGAGCAGCTCATAGCGCTCCAGCACGCGCTCCTCGTTCCAGCGGGCGCCGTCGAGCGCGAACAGCAGCCGCGCGCGGGCGCGGCGTTCGTCGGTCGAGGCCCAAGAGGCCAGCGCCGGCGCGATCGCATCGTCGATCAGCGTCGGCCGGCCGGCGCGCCAGTCCTCCCAGGGGAAGAAGCGCGTGAACGGCGTCCAGACGGTGTCGGGCGCCAGCGCCTGCTCGGCTTGCGGGGTGAGGGCGAGGTAGCCGACCGAGATCACCCGCGCTTCGCCGGCGCCGACCTCGGCCCTCGGCGCATCCCGCCCGCGATCCCCGAACGTGTAGAGCTGCTCGACGTAGCCCAGTTCGAACCGCGTCTGCTCGGTGACGAAGGCGCGGAGGGCCAGCTCGAACGTGCGGTGGGCGTCGGGGTCGAACGGCCCGAAAGGAAGGCCGGGCAGGCTCGACGCCGCGCCGGTGACCGCATCGTGCGTCCGCGTGGTCAGCGCCACCGCCTCGCGGTCGCGCACGGCGATCACCACCGCCGACAGGCCGATGACGATCGGCGTCATGTCCAGCCCGGGTAGCGGACCGGCAGATCGTAGGCCGGGCCGGTCGGCTGGACATTGTTGACCTTGATGGAGTCGATCGCATCGACCATCCGGCCGCCGCGGCCGAGGATGTCGTCAGCCAGCGCGACGATGCGCCGGTTCGGTTGCGCGTGGCGGGCGGCTCGGCGCATGGCGCGCGCGATCTCGTACTCGTCGACGCCCGGGTTGCGCTCGCAGGCGATGGCGTAGGCGCTGGCGCCCGAGCGGCTGACGCCGGCAAAGCAGTGCACCACCATCGGGCGGCGCGCGTCCCAGGTGCGGGCGAACGCGAGCAGGCGCTGCACCGAGGCTTCGTCCGGCGCGGCGAAACCGTCCATCGGCTGGCTGATGTCGTCCAAGTCGAGGCGCAGATGCCGCCTTGCGTCCACGCCCAGCGGCCGCTCGACCGGCGTTCCGGGGTCGATGAGCGTGAGGAGGTGCGAAGGCCGGCGTTCGTGCACCACCTGCGGCATGAGCGCGAGCGAGCAGACGATCAGGGTCATGGCTGACCGGTATCGACCGCCTGCGCCGCCGGTGCAAATCCGGCCGCTGCTGAGAAGCGGCGAAAGCGGGCCAGATATTCGGCTTGCGCGCGGCCGACGCTCCACGGCTCGATCGTGGTCGTGTAGCCCTTCGGCGGCCGGCCGAAGAAGCTCAGCGCTTC
>DATGKF010000012.1:0-7846 GCA_035294785.1 Caulobacteraceae bacterium
GGTGCGACGGCGAAGAGCTACGCCGACATCGACGCGGCGCCGGAGGAGAAGGCGCGCGGGATCACCATCAACACGGCGCACGTGGAGTACGAGACGAAGAACCGTCACTACGCGCACGTGGACTGCCCTGGGCACGCCGACTACGTGAAGAACATGATCACCGGGGCGGCGCAGATGGACGGCGCCATCCTGGTGGTGAGCGCGGCCGACGGGCCGATGCCGCAGACGCGCGAGCACATCCTCCTGGCCCGCCAGTCGGGGGTTCCGGCGCTGGTGGTCTACCTGAACAAGATCGACCAGGTGGACGATCCTGAGCTGCTGGAACTGGTTGAGATGGAGGTCAGGGAGCTGCTCACCTCCTACAACTATCCGGGGGACGACATCCCCATCGTCAAGGGCTCGGCGCTGGCGGCGGTGGAAGGGCGCGATGCGCCGATGGGCGAGGACTCGATCAACGAGCTGATGACGCAGGTGGACGCCTACATCCCGCAGCCAGAGCGGGCGATCGACCAGCCGTTCATGATGGGCGTCGAGGACGTCTTCTCGATCTCGGGCCGCGGCACTGTGGTGACCGGGCGGATCGACCAGGGGGTGGTGAAGGTGGGCGAGGAGGTCGAGATCGTCGGCCTGCGCCCCACGCAGAAGACGGTCTGCACGGGCGTCGAGATGTTCCGCAAGCTCCTGGACCAGGGGCAGGCGGGCGACAACGTCGGCGTGCTCCTGCGCGGCACCAAGCGGGAGGAAGTCGAGCGCGGGCAGGTGCTCTGCAAGCCGGGCTCGATCACGCCGCACACCAAGTTCACCGCCGAGGCCTACATCCTCACCAAGGAGGAGGGCGGCCGGCACACGCCGTTCTTCACCAACTACCGTCCGCAGTTCTACTTCCGAACCACGGACGTGACCGGGATCATCCATCTGAAGGAAGGGGTGGAGATGATCATGCCCGGCGACAACGCCGAGCTGAACGTCGAACTGATCACCCCCATCGCCATGGACCAGGGCCTCCGCTTCACCATCCGCGAAGGCGGCCGCACCGTCGGCGCCGGCGTCGTGGCCAAGATCCTCGAGTAACCCTCAGCCGATACGGCTGGAGCCTTCGCCCGAGGTCACCCGCCGACTCTTGGCGAACTTGGCGTCCTTGGCGGTCCAAATGGGGCTTCGCCGCGGGCTACAGCGGCAGCGGTTTTTCCAGTTCGCCGGCCAGGTCGCGGATGAATTGCCAGGCGACGCGGCCGGAGCGGGCGCCGCGCAGTTGCGACCACTGCAGGGCGCGGCGTTCGAGGTCGCCGACGGAAAGGCCGAAGCGGTCGGCATAGGCGTGGATCGCGGCCAGGTAGGCCGGCTGGTCCATCGGCGGGAAGCCGATCCAGAGGCCGAAGCGGTCGGACACCGACACCTCTTCCTCCGCGTCCTCGGCGGCGGCGACCAGCCCGCGGCTCTCCACATGGTCGCGCGGCATCAGGTGGCGGCGGTTGGAGGTGGCGACGAAGAGGCAGTTCTCCGGCGGCCCGGCGACGCCGCCCTCCAGCGCCGACTTCAGCGACTTGGCCGCGCTCGCGCCCTCTTCGAACGAGAGGTCGTCGCAGAGCACAACGAACCGCTCCACCCGCCCCCGCAGGCGCTCGAAGAGGCCCGGCAGCGCGTCGACCTCGTCGCGGTCGAGCTCGACCATCCGCAAGGCGGCGTGCTCGCCGGCCAGCGCCATGAAGCCGGCCTTGGCCAGCGAGCTCTTGCCGGCGCCGCGCGCGCCCCAGAGCAGCACGTGGTTGGCCGGCAGCGCGCGGGCGAAGCGGCCGAGGTTCTCGACGAAACGCGCTTTTTGCCGGTCGACGCCGACCAGAAGCTCGATGGAAAGGCCATAGTCCGGCGCCGCGACGAACGCCCCGGCGGCGGCGGTGTAGCGAAAGAGGCGCGCGCCGGCGAAGTTCGCCGCCGCCGGCGCGGCCGGCGCCAGCCGCTCCAGCGCGGCGGCGATGCGGGCGAGGTGGGAAAGGGCGTCGTCGCTCATGGCCCCAAGGTTCCTATCGGCCCCGTCGCCGCATTGCAAAAAAGTGGCTCAGCCACTAGCTTCCGCCGACCTCGCGCCGGCTTTCTTCATCAAGCCCGTCAGCCCCTTATTCGGAGACCCGATTGTTCGCGATCCCCGCCGTCGCCCAGACCGCCAGTTCAGGCTTTTCCTTTCAGGACCTCATTGCAGGCCCTTTGCCGATGTTCGTCCTCATCGGCGCGCTATTCTACCTGCTGATCCTGCGGCCCCAGCAGCAGCGGGCTCGCGACCACCTGCGAGCGGTCAAGGCGGTCAAACGTGGCGACAACGTCGTCCTGTCCAATGGGATGATTGGCAAGGTCGTGCGCGTCGAGGAGGAGGAAGTCGGGATCGAGGTCGCGCAGGGCGTCACCGTCAAGGTGATCAAGGACATGATCCATCTGGTGCGTTCGCGCGGAGACCCAGCCCCGGCGAACGACGCGAAGTCGAAGAAGTCCTGATCCGGCGATGCTCGAACTTCCTCGCTGGAGGATCGCCCTCTGCCTCGCCGCGGCGCTGTTCGGGCTCATCTTCACCCTGCCCAACCTGCTGCCTGACCAGACGCTGGCCGCCATGCCGTCCTGGCTGCCGCACAGCCGGCTGAATCTTGGCCTCGACCTCCAGGGCGGCTCTCACCTGCAGCTGGAGATCGACCAGAACGCGCTCAAGAGCCAACGGCTCAACACGCTGGTCGAGGACGTGCGCAAGTCGCTGCGTGATGCGCCGATGGACTTCTCCGGCCTCGCGGTGGTGAACGGCCAGATCACCGTGCGGATCACCGATCCCAACCAGCTGCAGAACGCGCAGGACGCGGTGCAGAAGTTGAATCAGCCGGTCCCGGGCTCGCCCCTTCGAGAACTGAGCATCGTGCGCGGGCCCGATCAGACGATCCAGATCCGCATGACCGACCAGGCGCTGCGCGCGGAGACCATCAACGCCATTCGCCAGGACATCGAGATCGTCCGCAAACGGATCGACGCGCTCGGCACCAAGGAGCCGGTCATCGAGCAGCAGGGCGACGATCGCATCGTCGTCGAGGCGCCGGGCGAGAGCGATCCTGAAAAGCTGAAGGCCATTATCGGCAAGACCGCCCAGCTGACGTTTCAGGCGGTGGATGAGAGCGTGACTCCTTTGCAGATCTCGACCGGCGACGTGCCGCCGGACGACGAGGTGCTGCCGAACGCCGACGGCGGGACTTTGGCGGTGAAGAAACTGGCGTTCGTGACCGGTCAGATGCTGACCGGCGCCAACCAGGGGACCGACCAGAACGGCCAGCCGGACATCGCCATGCGCTTCAACGTCGCCGGCGGCCAGAAGGTCGGCGCGTTCACCTCACAAAATATCGGCAAGCGCTTTGCGATCGTGCTCGACAACAAGATCATCTCCGCGCCGGTCATCCAGGGCGCGATGACGACGCAGGGCGAGATCACCGGGCGGTTCACCATCGAGTCGGCCAGCCAACTTGCGCTTCTGTTGCGCTCCGGCGCGCTGGCGGCGCCGCTCCAAGTCATCGAGCAACGCACCGTCGGGGCCGAGCTCGGCGCCGACTCGGTGCGGGCCGGCGAGCTCGCCGGCGTCATCGCCCTCCTGCTCGTCGGCGCCTTCATGACGCTCGCCTACGGCGGAACGTTCGGCGGCTTCGCGGTCCTGGGCCTCCTGGTCAACATGCTGATGGTCGTGGCGGCGATGACCGTCGGCGGGGCCGCGCTGACGCTGCCGGGCATCGCCGGTCTGATCCTCACCATCGCCATGGCCGTCGACGCCAACGTGCTGATCTACGAACGGATTCGCGACGAGGAGCGCGCCGGGCGCCGGCCGGCGATGGCCATCGACCAGGGGTTCAGCCGCGCCCGCGTTTCCATCCTCGACGCCAACGTCACGACGCTGATCGCCTCGCTGATCCTGTTCAACTTCGGCGCCGGCCCGGTGCGCGGCTTCGCCTGGACGCTGTCGATCGGTGTCGTCACCTCGGTGTTCACCGCGCTCTTCACCACCCGCGTTCTGGTCCAGCTGTGGTATCGCACCAGCCGCACCAAGCTCCTGCCGATCTGATCCGATGGCTCTCAAGCACTGGCCCCTCATCCGCCTGCTCCCCAAGGAGACGCACTTCCGCTTCGTGCGCTATGCGCCGTTCGCCGCGGTCGTGTCGGCGATCGCGGTGATCGCCTCGATCGTGAGCTTCGCCGTCGTGGGGCTGAACTTCGGCACCGACTTCCGCGGCGGGACGCAGATCGCCATCATGACGCCCGGCCCCGCGCCGCTCGGCGAGCTTCGCGCCGCCCTGGCCAAGATGGGCGCCAAGGACCCGCAGGTGCAGGGCTTCGGCGGGCCGAACGCGGCGGTGCTGCGCTTCGAGCCGGCCCCAGGGGTCAATCCCGCCAACGCCGTCTCCCAGGTCGAGAATCAGCTCAAGGCGCAATTTCCCGGCGTGAAGGTCACCGACGAGGAGGTGTTCGGCGCCAAGGTCTCCGGCGAGCTCTTCCGCGGCGGGCTCGAGGCGCTGGGCGTCGCGATCTTCCTGATGCTCCTCTACATCTGGTTCCGCTTCCAATTGCAGTTCGGCCTGGGCGCCGTGATCGCGCTGGCGCACGACATCGTCCTGACCATGGGGGCGCTCTCGGCCCTGCACATCGAGTTCTCCATGCCCTCGATCGCGGCGCTGCTGACGGTGATCGGCTACTCGATGAACGAGAAGGTCATCTCCTTCGACCGGCTGCGCGAGAACCTGCACAAGCACAAGTCGATGCCGCTGGCCGACATCATCAACCTGTCGGAAAACGAGCGGCTGTCGCGGACCCTGATCACCGGCTCGACCGCGCTCTTGGCGCTCTCCGGCATGCTCTTCCTGGGCGGGCCGACCATCTTTCCGGTCGTGTTCGCCATGGTCTTCGGCATCATCGTCGGGACCTATTCGTCCATCTACGTCGCGCTGCCGGTGATCCTTCTCTGGGGCGTCAACCGCAGCGACGAGGAAGCGCAGCCGATCAGGCCGGTGCGCGTTCGCCCCTAAGAATTCCCGCGACCGCCGCCTTCGCGGCTTGCGGCCTGGTTGAGGACGGGATTACCACTAGCTTGGCGGCCGCGCGCGACGGCCGGGAGGAACGTAAGGGGCAGTGTAATGGCGGCTTTCCTGGGTAATCTTCGCAACGTGATCATCGTCAGCGTCATCCTGGCGCTGATCTTCATCGCCGGCTACTTCATGGTGTACGGCCAAGGCGCCGACGCCATCTTCGCCCAGGCGGTCTTTCGCTGGCTGCACGTGGTCTTCGGCATCATGTGGATCGGCCTGCTCTGGTATTTCAACTTCGTCCAGACGCGGATGATGCCGCAGATTCCGGCCGAGCTCCGCCCGGCGGTGTCGAAGTACATCGCGCCGGAGGCGCTGTTCTGGTTCCGCTGGGCCGCGGCCTTCACGCTTCTGATGGGGATCATCCTGGCGTACAGCCGCGGCTTCCTGCTGCAGGCCTACACGCTCGACGCCATCGAGCGCTTTGCCAACAAGTGGAACATCATGATCGGCATCGGCATGTGGCTGGGAACGATCATGGCCTTCAACGTCTGGGTCTTCATCTGGCCGAACCAGAAGAAGGTGCTGGGCCTGGTCGAGGCGACGGACGAAGCCAAGGCCGCGGCTGGCCGGATCGCCGGGCAGGCGTCGCGCATCAACACGCTGCTGTCGATCCCGATGCTGGTCGCCATGACCATGCAGCAGACGCTTCACGGGTAGGAGACGACCGAGCGGGACGACCTGGACGCCGCGGTCCGGCAGGCCGACGAAGATCGCTGGCTCGCCAGCCGCTTCGTCGGCGATGCGGAAAAACGCGCCGACCTGATCGCGCTCTATGCGTTCGACCATGAGCTGGCGCGCATCGCCGCGGTGGCGCGCGAGCCGCTGGCGCAGGAGATCCGCCTGACCTGGTGGCGCGAGGCCTTGGACGAGATCTCCGCCCCCGGCGCCGTCCGTCGCCACCCTGTGGTCGAGGCGCTCGCGGTCGCCGTCCGCCGCAACGGTATGCCGCCCGAGCCGCTGGTCGGCATGATCGAAGCGCGGTTCGAGGCCATCGACGCGCCGCCCACCGACGAGCCGGCGCGCCTCCGCCACATCGACCGCACCGCCGGCGCCGTTATGCGCTTGGCCGTGCAGGTTCTTGCACCGGCCGAAGTGGATTCGCCCGCGATCGCCCCCGCCGCCCGCGCCTGGGCGCTGGCCCGCATGGGCCAGCCGGCGACGGCGGCGCTTGCGCAAGCGCGCGCGTCGGCGCGGCGGCTGCCGGCCGCGGCCTTTCCGGCGATCGCCTACGCGACGCTCGCGCGCGCGTATCGCCGTGGGCGCGGGCCGTCCCCACTCGGGCGGCGGATACGGCTCCTCGGCGCGGTGCTGACTGGGAAGCTCTGAGGACTATTCCGCTGCGGCCCGGGCGTCGGCGCCCAGCCAGCGGTCGATGTCGGCCAGCGCCCGCACGCCAACCGCGCGCTTCCGCGCCCGCCCGCGCTCGCCGCGGCCGCGCGCCGCCGGCGCTTCGATCGGCGGCAGGAGGCCGTAGTTGATGTTCATCGGCTGAAACGAGCCGCCGCTCAGGTGGCCCCCCGTGATGTGGCCGATCAGGGCGCCCAGCGCCGTGGTCGGCGGCGGGGGGTCCAGCGCCGCGCCCAGCCGCTCCGCCGCCGCCAGGCGCCCGGCGGCGAGGCCGATGGCGGCGCTCTCCACATAGCCTTCCACGCCGGTGATCTGGCCGGCGAAGCGCAGGCGCGGATCGGCCTTCAGCCGCAGCTGGGCGTCCAGCAGGCGCGGGCTGTTGATGAAGGTGTTGCGGTGCAGGCCGCCCAGGCGGGCGAACACGGCCCGTTCCATCCCCGGGATGGTGCGGAAGATTTCGGTCTGCGCCGCGTGCTTCAGCTTCGTCTGGAAGCCGACCATGTTCCACAAGGTCCCCAGGGCGTTGTCCTGCCGAAGCTGCACCACGGCCCACGGCTTCACGTCGGGCCGGTGCGCGTTGGAGAGGCCGACCGGCTTCATCGGGCCATGCCGCGGCGTCTCCCGGCCGCGTTCGGCCATCACCTCGATCGGCAGGCAGCCGTCGAAGTAGGGGACGTTCTCCCACTCGCGGAACTCGCTCTTTGGCCCCGCGAGGATGGCGTCGATGAAGCCCTCGTACTGGTCGCGGTCGAGCGGGCAGTTGATGTAGGCGGCCGCGTCGCCGCCTGGCCCCGGCTTGTCGTAGCGGGACTGCCGCCAGGCCACGCCCATATCGATCGAGTCCAGGTGCACGATCGGCGCGATGGCGTCGAAGAAGGCTAGCTGGTCCTCGCCGGTCAGGCTAAGAATCGTCTCGGTGAGCGCCGGCGAGGTGAGGGGGCCGGTGGCGACCACGACGCTGCCCCACGCGGCCGGGATGGCCGCGACCTCCTCGCGCGCGATCGTGACGTTGGCCGCGGCCTCCAGGCGCGCGGTGACGGCCTGGGCGAAGCCGACGCGGTCGACCGCCAGCGCCCCGCCGGCCGGCGTCTGGTGCGCGTCGCCGCAGGCCATGATCAGCGAGCCGGCGCGGCGCAGCTCGGCGTGCAGCAGGCCGACGGCGTTCGCTTCCCAATCGTCGGCGCGGAACGAGTTGGAGCAGACGAGCTCGGCCAGGTCGCCGGTCTGGTGCGCCGGCGTGCCGCGGTGCGGCCGCATCTCGTGCAGCACGACGGGAACGCCCGCCTGGGCGATCTGCCAGGCGGCTTCCGACCCGGCGAGCCCGCCGCCGATCACATGGATGGGGGTCATCGACATAAGGGCGCGCTTCTACGCCCAGGCGCCCACGCGCGGAAGTGGCGTCC
>DATGKF010000013.1:0-21992 GCA_035294785.1 Caulobacteraceae bacterium
GGCGGCGATCTCCATGCCGGTGAGGATCTGGCCGGCCAGCGGGCCGCCGCCGATGGCGTCGAACGCCAGCGTCGCCCCGGTCGCGACCAGCGCCTCGGTGAGGTCGGTCATGAAACTGGGTTTGGAGGAGTCGCAGACGTACCTCGCGCCGATGCCGCGCAGCAGCGCCTCCTGCTCCGCGCTGCGGACGATGTTGACCAGTTCGACGCCTTCCGCCTTGCACAGCTTGACCAGCATCTGGCCGAGGTTCGAGGCGGCGGCCGTGTGCACCAGCGCCTTGTGGCTCTCCATGCGCATGGTGCCGACCATTCCGAGCGCGGTGAGCGGATTGACGAAGGCGGCAGCGCCTTGGGCGGGAGTCACCCCATCCGGCATCGGCAGGCAGTCGGCCGCCTTGATGGCGCGGTACTGCGCGTATGTGGCCCCACCGAGGATGCCGACCGTCTTGCCGAGCAACGCCTGGGCTTCCGGCGAGGCGCCCGCCTCGACGACAACGCCGGCTCCCTCGTTGCCCACGGGCATGGACTGGTCGACCCGCGCGGCGGCTGCGCGCATGAACCGCTCTGGGATCTTCGCCGCCGTGACCCCGCCAGTGCGCACGGCCGTCGTGACGTCGGCCGGGCCGAGCAGCAGGCCGAGATCGGAGGGATTGACGGGCGCCGCCTCGATGCGGACGATCACCTCGTCAGCGGCCGGATCGGGCAGCGACATAGGCGCCAGCGAGAGCTCGAGCTCGCCGCTCGCCTTCACCAGCGAGCGCAGTTGCAGGCCTTCGACCGCCATGGCGGGGTCTCCTTGTTTGTCGTCCGACCGTTTGCCGAACCGCCGCTTGGACGGAGTCCAAGTCTTTATCCAGCCGCGCGATCCGCCCGTCACTCTAGCTCGCGGGCGCGGGCGCAGCCCAGCCCGATCAGCCGCCGGGCTCGACGCTCTGAACCTCGACGCCGGCTTCGCGCATGATCGTCTCGGCGACCCGGAAGCTCTCCGCCCACCGGCGATGGCGATGTTCGGGGTGCGGGCGGCGATAGACGGCGACAACGCCGGCCTGGATCAGGAGCTTGGCGCACTCGGCGCAGGGCGCGAGCGTGGTGAAGAGGCTGGCGCCGTGCACCGACCCGACGGCGTTCAGCACCGCGTTCACTTCCGCGTGGATCATGCGTGGCAGCTTGGCTTCCTGGTCCGCCAGGAGCTCGGGCGTATCGGGGATGCGGTCAGGAAAGCCGTTGAAGCCGAGGCCGATCACCCGCTTGCGCTCATCGACCAGCACCGCGCCGACGCCGCCCTTGGGGTCTTTGGACCAGGTCGCGATCTCTTCGGCGAGTCTGAGAAACCGGTCGCACCATTGGGCGGAGAATCGAGCCATCAATCGCCATGAAACCCGGCGGCGCGCGCGCCGTCCAGCCGGATGGGTCGCGCGGCGCGAGACGGCCGCACGCTAAAGAGCGCCGGAGCGTGCGAACCCGTACAGCGTTACGGCGCGCCGACAACTTGACGGGTCGTCTCGCAGTCGGCACGAGACGGCCCGGGAGATATCGAAGCTTGACTGACGCCAGCCTGACCTCTGCCGAGCCGACCCGATATGCGGCCCGGCGCGAAGAGATCCTCGCGGCGGCGGCCGCCGTTCTCAACAATCAGGGATCGCGCGGCTTCACCGTGGCTTCCGTCGCCAAGCGCCTGGGCCTGCATCCGGTCAGCCTGACCTACTACTTCAAGCGGCGACGCGACCTCTTGGCGGCCTGCCTGCTCGCCACCATCGAGCGCTATACCGCGATGATCGCCGATGCCGAGTTGGCGTATGGGCCCGAAGCGCGGCTGAGGCGGCTGATCGCCAACCAGTTCGAGGCGCAGCGCCAGGCGCGGCTGGGGTTTGCGCCGCCGTTGGCCGAGTTCTCCGAGGTGGCGCTGGTTCCGCCGCCGAATGCGACCTACGTGCTTGGCGCCTATTGGCGGATGTTCCATCGGATGGCCGGCTTGTTCGAGACACCCGACCTTGCGTGGCTGACCGCGGCCCGGCGCTCCCTCTATGCACGACTGATGATCGAGCAGTTCGGCTGGACGCCCGGGTGGCTCGCCCTCTACGACGCCAACGACTACGAGCGCGCGGCCGAACGGTTCGCCGACGTGCTGATCGGCGGCCTCGCGAGCGGGGGCCGCGCGTGGCCGGCCGCGGCACGGGCGGCGCTCAGCGTCCCGCTAGCGGCCGGCGGCGAGGCGAGGCGCGAACGCTTCCTCGTCGCGGCGACCGAACTCATCAACGAGCAGGGCTATCACGGGGCGTCGGTCGACAAGATCTCGGCGCGACTGAACGTGACCAAGGGGTCGTTCTACTATCACAACGCTGACAAGGACGAGCTGATCCTGGCCTGCTTCGAGCGCACACTGGACATCCTGCGCGAGGGGCAGACCCGACCCTACCCCGGCGACGGATGGGAGCGCCTTTGCGCGGCGGCGACATCGCTCGCCGTGCACCAGGCGATCGGCGCGCGCGGACGGATGCTGCGCGGTACGGCGTTCGCCGCCCTGCCGCCGGAGCTGCGCCAGGTGATGAGCGCGCGCTTCCAGCAGGCCGCCTTCCGCTTCCAGGCGATGATCAGCGACGGCATCAGCGACGGCTCGATGCGCCCCGTCGACGCGATGATCGCGGCCCAGACAGTGATGGCGACGATCAACTCGTCGGTCTTCCTCAATCCGTGGCTGGATCGCGGGGACGTCGCTGCCGGCGTCGAGCTGAACTACGTGCGCCCGAGCCTGATCGGCCTCTTCCGCGCCGCTTAGAACCGCGCGCGCCTCACCCCAGCCGACGACTCTATCCCGCGCCGTTGACGCCGCCGTTGCAATACCGCATCGTAGAATATCGGATACCGATCCGTAGGGAACCGGCTCGGAGAATTAGACTCGGAAACTCATCGATTTAATTTCACACGATAAATACCTGCGGTTGGGGAATTCCGCGGGACAGGGGGAGAGTACCATGACCACGAAGCATATATTGCTGCTCACCTCGGCGCTCACCGCCGCGTGTGCAATCGGCGGCTTGGCAAAGGCCCAGACCGCGCCCCAGCCGGCGGCCGCGGCGGCGCCCGCGGACCAGGGCGCCACCGTCATTGTCACGGCCGAGAAACGGGCGGTGAGCATCCAGCGCGTGCCGATCGCGGTGTCGGCCTACACGTCGAAAGAACGCGATGTGCTGGGCATCCAGACAATACAGGACCTGACTGACTTCACGCCCGGCTTTGCCTATTCGACCTCGCTGGATCGCGCCTTTATCCGCGGCGTCGGCCGCCAGACGAACAATCTGTCCACTCAGCCGGGCGTCGCGACCTATTCGGACGGCGTCTACAATTCGAGCGTGGTGGCGGCGGCCGGCGACACTCTGTTCCTGGACCGCACCGAGATCCTGCGGGGCCCGCAAGGCACGCTTTACGGTCGCAATTCCATCGGCGGCACCGTCAACGCGATCTCGCGCCAACCCTCGAGCAGCTTCTATTCCGAGGCGCGCGCCACGCTCAGCAACTATGACTTTTCGACCGTCGAAGGCGCCGTCTCTGGACCCGTGGACGACAAGCTGCGCCTGCGCCTCGCCGGCTCCTACACCAACCAGGGTCAGGGCTACTTCAAGAACGTCGCCGGCGGGCCGGACGAGGGCCCGAACGGCCACACGTGGTACATCGAGGGCCAGGCCGACGCCAACCTGACCCCCAACCTCGAGGCCTGGGTGAAGGCGGACGCCTTCGGCTATGACTCGCACTATCGCGCCAGCAACACCAACGCGCCCTACGATACGGACTTCAACCTTCTGGGCTCGCTTGGACCGAACGCGCTCTTCGCCTTCAATCCCTGCTTCGCCGTCTCCCAGTTCGTTGCGTGCGCGGCTAGCCCGACTGGCTTCGGCGCCGCCGGCTCCTTCACCCACTCCGGAGCCCTGATCACCCAGAATCCGGGCATCGCCAATATCCGCGATTTTGCCACGAACACGCCCGAACACGCGAATCTCGCCGACGACTACAATGTCGATGTGCACCTCACCTATCACACGCCATGGAACTTTGACATCAAGTACATCGGTGGTTACACGCACTACAAGTACAAGCTGCAAACGGACTTTGACGCGTCGAACGTCACGTCGTTGACGATCCCGTGCAACCCGTTCCTTATTGGGATCACCTGCTCGGCCGCTGATCCAGCGGCTCACGTCTTCCCGTCAACGATTTTCAACTATTTTGAACAGAAGACGTACTTCAGCAATGAGGTGGACTTTGCGTCGACGGGGCCGTCGAATTTCCAGTGGATCGCGGGCCTATACCAGTACGAAGAGTTCTACGATCAACACATCGATTTCCCATCGCCCGGACAGGCGCAGTTGGCCACACCGATTTTCGCGTTGCCGCCGTTCTCAGCGGCCGCGCCGGATCCGAACAGAAGCTATTACTATGCCGGCCAGAAGATGAAAGAAGACTCCTTCGCGGTCTTCGGCCAATTCGACTGGAAGTTCACGGACCAGCTAAAGCTGACCGGCGGTCTTCGCTGGTCCCAAGATCACCTGTCTGGGGGCGAATTCTTCCGCGCCGTCTCGTGGGGCACGAGCCTCAGCAACGCCACCTTCACGGGCTTGCAGCAGCGCGGCGACGCCACGCCAGCGTTCGACATCACGACCTTCCTGATTTCCTTCGCGCCGGCGCCGGGCGTTCGCAGCGCGCCGATGTTGCTTCCGAACGGCAAGTGGACGCGCCAGCTGGGGCAAACCTGGTCCGCGCCGACCGGAACGATCGGGCTGGAATGGACGCCCGACAATCTCAGCCTGCTCTACGCCAAATACAGCCGGGGCTATAAGTCGGGCGGGTTCAACGCCGGCTATCTGCAGGCGACCCCACAAACCGGTCCCGAGACGCTCGACGCCTTCGAGATCGGCGGCAAGCGCCAGTGGTTCGATCGCAAGCTCACGACCAACTTCGCGCTGTTCTACTACGATTACAAAGGCATGCAGATTCCGCTATCGGTCCAACCCTCGTCGGGCCCGGCGCAGACGAACACCTTCAACATGAGGGAGGTGATCTCCTACGGGCTGGAGCTGGAGACGATCTGGACGCCGATCGATCACCTGCAGATCCTGTTCGACTATTCCTACCTCAACGCCACGATCCGCGACCATGACTGCTTCCTGGACTCGGACGACCCGAGCGCGGTGGCGCCCGGGTCAAACCACGGCGCGGGCTGCCCGGCCCCAACATCGTTCACGGGGATTTTCCCCAACCAGTTCCAGCAAGTTAACGGTCAGACGGTCCCGGAATCGCCGCGCAACAAGGTCGCCCTGAACGGCAACTACACGTTTGTCTTCGAGCCGGGATCCCTGACCCTGTCGGCCAGTTATATCTGGAAGGACAAGACCTACGACTCGATCTTCAACCGCCCTTACAGCCTCGCGCCGTCCTATAGTCAGGTAAATCTGACCGCGACGTGGATCGACGTGAAGAACCGCTACACGGTCATCGTTTTCGGTCGGAACGTCTTCAACACGCTCGGCTACGACGGCGTGGCGGGCGCCCGGCTCAACACCCAGCCCTTCGCTCTGTACAAAAGCTTCGGCCTGACGCCGCCCGCCACCTATGGCGTCGAGCTGCAGGTTCGCTTCCGCTAAGTCCTCCCCAGGATCCGGACGCGAAGGCGGCGTCCTCCTCGGAGGGCGCCGCCGCTTTTTGCCCGCGCAGCGCCATGGAACGGTCAAGCTTCTGGCGCGTTATCGTCGGCTATACCCCAACGTTTTGGTTTCGAGAGGTTCGTTATGCGCGGAATAGCAGCTCCAATCGGCATCGCCGCCGTCGCCCTCGTGGCGTTCGCCACCCCCGGCGCGGCCGACGCGCATCACTATCGCCACGCACACTACTACAGCTGCCAGCACCACAAAGTGGTGGGAACGGTCGTCGGCGGGGTCACCGGCGGGGTGATCGGCAACCTCTTAACCCACGGCCATGGCCCGGGGACGTTGATCGGCGTCGGCGTCGGCGCGGTCGCAGGCCACCAGATCGCCAAGCACAACTGCTAGGTCGTCGCCCGCGCTAGCCGAAGCGGCCGTTGATGTAGTCGTTGGCGCGCTTGGTGCGCGGCGTGTCGAACAGTTCGCGCGTCGGCGCGAACTCGATCAGCCGGCCGAGATACATAAAGCCGGTGTTGTCGGACACGCGCGTCGCCTGCTGAAGATTGTGCGTGACGATAACGATCGTGTACTCGCCCTTGAGTTCGACGATGGTCTGCTCGAGCTTGGCGGTCGACAGCGGGTCGAGCGCCGAGGCCGGCTCGTCCAGCAGCAGCACCTCGGGCTTCACGGCGATGCCGCGCGCCACGCAGAGCCGCTGCTGCTGGCCGCCTGAGAGGCCGAGCCCCGACTGGCGCAGCTTGTCCTTGACCTCGTCCCACAGCGCCGCCTTGCGCAGGGACTCCTCGACGCGGGCGTCGAGGTCCGGCCGGCTCAGGCCCTCGTAGAGGCGCACGCCAAAGGCGACGTTGTCGTAAATCGACATCGGGAACGGGGTCGGCTTCTGGAACACCATGCCGACGCGCGATCGGAGGCTGGCGACGCTCGCGCCGCGGTCGAGGATGTTCTTCCCGTCGAGCATGATCTCGCCGACGGCCCGCTGGCCCGGATAGAGGCCGTAGATCCGGTTCATCGCCCGTAGCAGCGTCGACTTCCCACACCCCGACGGCCCGATCAGGGCGGTGACGCCCTTCTCGATCACAGGCAACGTGACGGAATACAGGGCCTGGTGCCGGCCATAGAAGAAGTCGAGGTTGCGCGTGTGCAGCTTGACCCGCGCCGGATCGATCCCAACGGCGTGCTGCTCGTACTCCTCCACCGGCGGGGCGGCTTCAACTTCGACGGCGCTCATGGATTCTGACGCTCCCGGGTCAGCAGTCGGGCGAGAATGTTGGCGCCCAGCACGGCGATTGCGACGACGAGAGCGCCGCTCCACGCAAGTGCGTTCAGGTAGGGCGCCGCGGTGTTGGCGGAACTGTAGATAACCAGCGGCAGCGCCGCCATCGGTCCGGTCAGGCTCCACGAGAGATAGGGATTGCCGAACGCGGTGAACAGGAGCGGTGCGGTCTCGCCGCTGATCCGTGCGAAGGCCAGGAGCAGGCCGGTGAGCATGCCGCTGCCGGCCGCCTTCCAGAGGATCGCGCGGACCGTTGTCCATTGCGGTGCGCCGAGTGCGGCGCCGGACTCCCTGAGCGCCGGCGGTTGCAGCTTGAGCACATCCTCGGTCGCCCGCGTGATGATCGGCGCCGCGATCATCGCCAGCGCCACAGCCCCGGCCAGCGCGTTGTACCCGTGGAACGGCGCGACCAGCATGTCGTAGATGAACAGGCCAACCAGGATTGAAGGTGCGGAAAGCAGGATGTCGTTCAGGTAGCGAACGACTCGCGCGTAGAGCGAGTTCTGCCCAAATTCGGCGAGCCAGGTGCCGGCGAGCACGCCGAACACGCCGGCGAAGGCCATGGCCACCGCACACATGATCACCGAACCGACGATGGCGTTGAACAGACCGCCGGTTCCGCTGTCGCCGTCTGCGGTGGGGTTCGACGTGGTCAGCGCCTCGATCGTCAAGCCCCCGATCCCCTGCGTCGCCAGCGACCAGAGGATGAAGCCCAGGGCGATCAGAGCGATGATGGTGACCACCCAGCAGAAGATGAGCATGCCGACCTGGGCGAGCAGCCGCCGCGCACGCCGGGTCACGTTGAGGACGCCGCGCCCGAGCTTGAAAGGACCGAAGTTGGCCGTGGCGCGCGCAAAGGCGGCGGTTATCGTCTCGACCTGTTCGCCGATCCACACGAACGGGCCCGAGGGCGCGCCGCTGGCGTTCTCCGAGCCCAGGAGCGCACGGGCGATCGCCAGCACGCCGAAGGTCATGACGAAAAGCACAAAACCCAGCGCCAGGAGCGCGGCGCCCTGCATCTTGCTCGCCTCGCTGAACTCATTGGCGATAGTGGACGCGATGGTCGACCCGGAGTCGAACAGCGACTTCGGCAGGTTGTGCGAATTGCCGATGATGAAGGTGACGGCCATGGTCTCGCCGAGCGCCCGGCCAAGCCCCAGCATCACCGCGCCGACGGCGCTGCGGCGCACGTAAGGCAGCGTGATTTTGGTCACAACCTCGCGTGTGGTCGCGCCCATGCCGTAGCCGCTCTCGCGCAGCTGGCTGGGCACCGTCAGGAACAGCTCCCGCATCACCGCCGCCATGTATGGCAGGATCATGATCGCGAGGATCACAGAGGCGGTGAAGATGTTGGCGCCGTTCGGCACGCCGCTGGTCAGCGTGTCCCAGATCGACCCTGGCGTCACCATCTCGCTGATCGGCAGCTGGATGTGGGCGGCGAAGAAGGGCGCGAAGACGAACAGACCCCACATGCCGTAGACGATTGAAGGGATGCCCGCGAGCAGCTCGACGGCGATGCCGATCGGCCGGCGCAGGATGATTGGACAGAACTCGACCAGGAACACCGCTACCCCGAACGCGATCGGCAGCGACAGGATGAGCGCGAACAGCGCCGTCACCAGCGTGCCAACGATCGGTCCCAGGCCGCCAAAGACGCCGGTGACCGGATTCCACTCGGAACTGGTGAAGAAGCTGAATCCGAACTGAGAGAACGCCGGCCAGCCGCCGATGGCCAGACTGGCGACGATGCCGGCCAGCGCCGCCATCAGCGCGGTCGCGGCGGCGAAGCAGGCGGCCTTGAACAGCGGATCGATCGCCGCGCCCCGGGGCGAGCGCCGATCGGCGATGGCTGGCTGGGCTATCGTCATCGTCTCCGGGTCGTCAAACGACGGACGCCGGCTCCCGCCGGCGTCCGTGCAACAGAGAGGTAACAGAGAAGGACGCGTCAGTGCGAAACATACACCGCCTTACCGTCCGGCCCTTTGACCTCCGCGGCCCAGGTGGCGCGGATCAGCGTCTTGGCCTTCGCCGGCAGCGGCACGTAGTCGAGGGAGTTCGCCTGGCCGTCGCCGTTCTTGAACGACCAGTCGAAGAAGGCCAGCGCCGCCTTGCCAGCGGCCGCATCGGTCTGGTGACGGTGGATGAGGATGAAGGTCGCGCCGCTGATCGGCCACGACTTGGCGCCCGGCTCGTCGAGCAGCAGGACGTTGTAGCCGTCCTTGGCCGCGGCGCTCCAGTTGACCCCGGCGGCGGCGGCGGCGAAGGCGCCGGCCGTCGGCGGCACGAACGCGCCCTGCTTGTTCTGCATCAGCGCGTAGGTCATGTGGTTCTGGAGCGCGTAGGCGTATTCGACGTATCCGATCGAGCCGATCGTCTGCTTGGTCACGCCGGAAACGCCGTCGCTGCCCTTGCCGCCCAACCCTGTCGGCCATGACACCGCTGTGCCAGCGCCGACCTTGGATTTCCAGTCGCCGCTTTTCAGCGAGAGGTAAGACGAGAAAATGAAGGTCGTGCCCGAGCCGTCGGAACGGTGCACGACGGTGATCGGGATGTTCGGCAGCGGGATCCCGTGGTTGATGGCCGCGATCGCAGGGTCGTTCCATTTCTTGATTTTGCCGAGGTAGATGTCGGCGAGGATGGCGCCGGTCAGCTTCAACTGGCCAGGCTTCACGCCCGGCAGGTTCATGATCGGGACGACGCCGCCGGTCACGGTCGGAAACTGACTCAGGTCGTTCTTGGCCAGGTCATCCGGGCTCAACGGCATGTCGCTGGCCCCGAACTCGACGGTTTTGGCCTCGACCTGCTTGATGCCCGCGCCGGAGCCAATGCCCTGATAGTTCAGCTGGTCGCCGGTCTTGGCGTTGTAGGCCTTGCCCCAGGCGTCGTAGATCGGCTTGGCAAAGGTCGACCCCGCCCCGGTGATCTGCGCCGCCATCGCCGCACCGGCCGCGCTCAAAGCCAGGGCCGCGCAAGCGATCCCGGTCAATTGTTTCAGCATCGGAAATTCCCCTGAATCCGCAGCCGATATCGGCCGCGTTCGTCACCCCTGTGCATACTGAGCGGACTTGTCAGTTTAGTGACAATCGGCGCTCGCATCCGTGACTGTGTCCGAAAGGTGGCGAAGTGTGTCGACTTTGTCGCAAACCATGTTCCGTATACAGAGTTAATGGCCGTGAACGCCGACCGCGAATGCCGCTTTGCCTTGGCCGCGGTCCGCGGGTAGTTTTCGCCTGACGCGCGAGGGGCTAAGGCGGCGGCTGGTTCCGCCCCGCGCAGCCTCTCGCCAGGAGCGAAGAACCCAGAGCCGATGACAGCCGCCCGGCCGCAACCGTTCGACCTCTCCGGACCGGCGGAACCCCCGCCCGCGGAGCCGGCTTCGGCCGAGTCCGACTTCGACCTCGCGCCACGGCCGGCAGGCGAGCCGCCAGCGGGCCCTGCGACGCCGCTCGCGCCCTTGGCGGCCGCAGCCCCGGCCGCGCCGGCCGATCGCGGCCCCTCTAGCTGGCCGATCTATTTGGCGGCGGCGTTCGCCAGCCTCGCGTGGCTGGCCGCGCCGGCGTTCGATCTCGCCGGCCATCCGGCGAGGCTCGCGGCGGGCCAGCCGACCGCCATCGCCTCGCTGGCCACCGCGGTGCTGGCGCCGATCGCGCTCATCTGGGTCGCGGCCTTCCTGGCCCAGCAGGGGCGGCGGATGGCCGCCGAGACGCGGCGCGCCCGCGCGTTGGCCGAGAGCCTGCTCGCGCCGGCCGCGAACGCCGCGCGCGAGACCGGCGAGGTGGTCGCCGCTGTGCGCGCCGAGATCGAGCAGGCGACCGCCGCCGCCGTCGACGCCCAGGCGCGGCTTGGCGACCTGCGCGACGCGTTGGCCGCCGAAAGCGAGCGCCTCGCCAGGGCCGCCGGCGACTCGACTGCCGCCGCCCACGCCGCTGCGGAAGCGCTCGGCGGGGAGCGCGAGAAGCTAGAAGGCGCGTCCGCCGCTCTCGACGCTCGCGTCACCGCCGTCAGCGAGGCGATCGCGGGCCATGTGCGAATCGTCGGCGAAGCCTCCGATCTGGCCGAGACGCAGATCCGCGAGGCGCAGGCCGCGCTCGCCGCCCGCGCCGCCGATCTCGCGGCAGCCGCCGGGCAGGCGGGAGACGCGGCCAAGTTGGCCGCTGACACGCTCGCCGGCCAGCTTGAGCGACTCGAGGCCGTCAGCGCCAGCGCCGGCGAACAGGCCGAGGCGATCGAACAGAGCATGGCCGAGCAGCGCGCCGGCCTGGTCACGGCCGCCCACGGCATGCGCGCCGACCAGGAGAGCTATGCCGTCGAGGCCGAACGGCTGAAGGCGCAGCTGGCGGAACTCGTCGAACGCGCGCGCGCCGGCGCCAGCGAGCTGGCGCAGACCGCGACCTCCAGCGCCGAGGCGATCCGGCAGATGATCGATGCCGCGCAGCAAGAGCTGGCGGCGATGGCCAAGGCGCAGAACGAGGAGCGCGACCGGCTGAACGCCCAGGCCGCTCGCTCGCTTGGGGCTGTTTCCGAACTCGCCGCACGCGAGCGCGAGGCGCTGGAAGCTGGCGCGCAGGAAGCCGCGGGCGTGATGACCGCCGGCGCGGAAGCGGCTCGCCAGGCGGGCGAGGCGCATGTGCAGGCTGTACGCGAGCAGTTGGCGCAGATCGGCGAGGCCGCCGCCGCGGCCAAGGCGCAGGCCGATCAGGCCTTCGATGCGCGTCTGGGCGAGGCGCGGCAGCTGATCGAGCAGGCGTCGCACCTCGTCGACGAGGCGGGCGCGCGCACCAGCGAGCGGCTGAAGGACGGCGCGAACGCGGCCGGGGCGACGCTGGCGGCGCTTCAGGATGTGCTGCGCGAGGTCGACCAACGGCTCGCCCGCGCGCCGGCCGACGCCGAGGTGCAGACGACGGCCATCCGCGAGAACGTCGAGCGCGGCATCGAGGCGCTGATGGCCTCGGCGCGCAACGCCGCAGAGGAGACGCGCAACATCGACGCGGCCTTCCAGGAGCGGGTGCGGCGCAACTACGACATGCTGAGCGAGGCGGTCCGGCTGATGGGTGTCGTCGCCGGCGCCGGCGGAACGCGCGCCCCTGCCCGCACCATTCAGCCCACTGCGGCGCCGCAGCCCGCGTCAGAGGCGCCGCCCGCCGCAGCCGCCGCGGCCGCCTCGCCCGCACCGTCCCCCGCGACTTCGGCGACTCCGCCCGCCGAACCGGAGGGCCTCCGGCCGCGACTGAAGTTGACCCCCACCGCGACGGATGAGGAGTTCAAGACCGTGTTCGCCGCCGCCGGCGGACGCGAACCGGCGGAAGCCATCGGCGACAGCTGGACCTGGAAGGAGCTGCTTTCCTCCATGGATAAGCCGGCGAGCGACGATGCGTCGCTCACCGCTGCGATCCTCGGCGAGATCGAGGCCATGGGCATCGATGCGGCGACTCTCGCGCCGCGGGCGCGGGTCGAAGAGATCGCCGCGGCGCTGAAGACGAACGGTGCGGCCGCCGGGCGCGAGCTGATGCGCAATCTGGCGCCCGCGGCAGTGCGCCGCCTCTCGCGCCGCATCGTCGCCGACCGCGAGTTCCGCGGCCATGCCGACCGGTATGTCCAGCGCTATGCTCGGCTTTTGGCCGACAGCCTGGGCCGCGAGGGCGACGGCGTCGCCGCGCCGGCGCTGCTGGCGTCCGACCAGGGCCGAGCCTACCTGCTGCTTGACGCGGCGATGATCGACGCCGGGCCTTGACGCTGCGGGTCCGCCTCCTCCTCGGCTTCGCCGCTTTGAGCGGCATGCTGGCCGTCGCCGCCGGCGCGTTCGGCGAGCACGGCGAGACGGTCGCCCAGGCGAAGGATTGGCTGAAGACGGGGGCCGAATACGGCTTGGCCCACGCGCTGGCGGTGTTTGCGGCCTTCGCGCTGATGCGGGCCGAAGCGCGGTTCGCCGAAGTCGCCGGCTGGCTGCTGCTTGCCGGCGGCGTCCTGTTCTCCTGGTCGCTCGACCTGATGGCCGTCACAGGCGACATGCGGCTGGGCATGGTCACGCCGGTCGGCGGACCGCTGATGATGGCCGGCTGGCTCGCGCTCGCCGTCTCGGCTCTTGCCGGACCCCGCCGCGCGGCGCCGTAGCGGCGCCCTTTTTCCCGGCCGTCGAACCCGCTAAGCAGGCCGCCCGCCCCGTCAAGGAAGACCGCCATGGCTGACGCGCTCGCCGAGCAGATGCCGCCTGTCCAATATGCCCAGGTGAACGGGATCCGCATGGCCTATTACGAGGCCGGGCCGCGCGGCGGCGTTCCGGTCGTGCTCTGCCACGGCTTCCCGGAACTCGCCTTCTCGTGGCGCCATCAGATCAAGGCGCTGGCCAAGGCTGGCCGCTGGGTGATCGCGCCCGACCAGCGCGGCTATGGGCTGACGGACCGGCCCGCGCCCGTCGAAGCCTACGACATGGAGCACCTGACCGGCGACCTCGTCGGGCTGCTCGACCACATCGGCGCGGACAAGGGCGTCTTCGTCGGTCACGACTGGGGCGGGATCGTCGTCTGGCAAATGCCGCTTCGGCACGCCGCCCGCACGGCCGGCGTGATCGGGCTCAACACGCCCTTCATGGCCCGCGGGCCAATGGACCCGATCGCCATCATGCGCCAGCGCCTCGGCGAGGAGATGTACATCGTCCACTTCCAGCGGCCCGGCGAAGCCGATGCCGTGCTGGACGCCGACCCGGCCAAGGCGATGAACTTCTTTCTCCGCCGTCCGCTGCCGGGACAGGTCGAGTCCGCGGGCCTGGCGACCGAGCGCAAGGCGGGCGACCCGCCCGCCTTCGCCCTCATCAACATCCTCAAAGGCTACGATCCGACCTTCGACCCGCGGGAGAAGTTCCTCACCGACGACGAGCTCGCCGTGTTCGTCGAGACCTTCAGGCGCACCGGCTTCACCGGCGGGATCAACTGGTACCGGAACTTCACCCGCAACTGGGAGCGCTCGGCCGGCATCGCCGACAAGGTCGCCGTTCCCTCGCTGATGATCATGGCGGAGAAGGACGCCGTTCTGCCCCCCTCCTCCGCCGATGGGATGGAGGCCTACTGCACCGACCTGGAAAAGACGCTGATCAAGGACTCCGGCCACTGGACGCAGCAGGAGAAACCGGATGCGGTGAACGCCGCCATGATCGACTGGCTGGACCGTCGCTTTCCGAAGTAGGATCAGCGCGTCATGGAACGCTCCGCAGTCCCGCCGCCTCCCGCCGTCGCCAACGGTCCGCGGCGCGGTCTCTATCCCGAGATCGAGCCGGCAAGCTTTGGTTGGCTCGCCGCCAGCGGCCGGCACGAGATCTACTATGAGGAATGCGGCCGGGCTGGCGGTAGGCCGGCGGTGGTCCTGCACGGCGGACCGGGCGGGGCGATCAACCCGACCATGCGCCGTTTCTTCGACCCTTCGCGATGGCGGGTGATGCTGTTCGACCAGCGCGGCTGCGGAAAGTCGCGCCCCAACGCGCTCTTGGACGACAACGACACCTGGGCGCTGATCGAGGACATCGAGCGCCTGCGCCAGCACATGGGCGTCGAGCGTTGGACGGTGTTCGGCGGGTCATGGGGCTCGACGCTGGCGCTCGCCTACGCAATCACCCACCCGGAGCGCGTCGAGTCGCTGATCCTGCGCGGCGTTTTCCTGCTCACCGCACGCGAGGTGCGCTGGTTCTACCAGGATGGCGCGTCGATGCTTTTCCCCGACGCCTGGGCAAGGTTCGTCGAGCCGATACCGGCCGCCGAGCGCGACGACCTCTTGGCCGCCTACCACCGTCGCCTCACCCACCCCGACCCCAAGGTGCAGGCGCGCGCCGCCGCCGCCTGGAGCCAGTGGGAGGGCGACACCATCTCGCTTCGCGGACCCGAAGCACGGCCGGCCAAGTTCAACGAGGTCGACTTCGCCGTCGCCTTCGCCCGCATCGAGTGCCACTACTTCGCCAACAAGGGCTTCTTCCCCGAAGACGGCTGGATTCTGAAAAACATCGACGCCGTCCGCCACATCCCCGGTTGGATCGTGCAGGGCCGCTTCGACGTGGTGACGCCGATGGAGTCCGCCTGGGCGCTCAAGAGCGCCTGGCCGAAGGCGGCGCTGGAGGTCGTGTGGGACGCCGGCCACGCGTCCACGGAGCCCGGCATCATCGACGGCCTCGTCCGCGCGACGGATCGGGCGTTCGCGCTCTAGACCGAAGAACAGCAAAGGAGGACATGGCGATGGAAGGTCTTTCGACTCGCCGCGCGATCGTCGCGGCCGGCGGCCTCGGGGCTGCGGCCCTGTTGGCAGCCCCGGCGCTGAGCGCCGAGACGAAGGAGGTTTCGGCGGTCGAGGATCTGATGCGCGAGCACGGCGTGTTGCGCCGCATCCTGGTCGTCTATCGCGAAACCGGCGCGGCGCTGCGTAACGGCGCGGCGGCGAGCCTCGACGCCGGTGCGCTTGGCGCCGCAGCCGCCCTCTTCAAGACCTTCGGCGAGGACTACCACGAGCGGAAGCTGGAGGAGCAGCACATCTTTCCGACCGTCGAGCGGTTCGGCGGTGCGGCGGCCAGGCTCGTCCCTACTCTGCTCGCCCAGCACGACCGTGGCCGCGAGATCAACGCCTTCATCACCGGGGCCTGCGCCCACGGCAGGGTCCGCACCGGCGACGAGACGCATCTGGCCGACGCGCTCTCCGCATTCGCCCGCATGTACGAGGCGCACACGGCGTTCGAGGACACCGTCGTCTTTCAGGCCTGGCGGAACGGCCTCTCGGCCAAGAGCCTGGACCGCGCTGGCGACCTCTTCGAGGACATCGAGCGCGACACGTTCAAGGGCGATGGGTTCGACAAGGCGGTCGAGCAGATCGCTGCGATCGAGCAACGCCTCGGCCTGACCGACATCGCCCGCTACACGGCCCCGCCGACTTGACGCGGACCGTATTCGAGTCACCCTGACGCCGGCCGGGAACATGGGGGGCTCGACGGTCATGCGCTTCACGCTCGCGGCGGTCGCCGTCGCTGTTACGTTCGCCGCGGCCTTGGCCGCCAGGGCGGCCGATCCGCCCATGGCCATGGGGCCGATGAACATGGGCGTCGCCATGGCGCCGATGCCGTCGATCTACAACGGCGACGCCGACAGGTCCGGCGCGCCGCTGTTCAGGGGGCTTGGCGACCACAAGCACCCGATCTCGACCAAGAACACGCAGACGCAGATCTATTTCGACCAGGGCGTGAACCTCCTCTTCGGTTTCAATCACGCCGAGGCGATCCGCTCATTTCGCGAGGGCGCCAGGCTCGATCCAGACTGCGCCATGTGCTGGTGGGGCATGTCGATCGCGCTCGGCCCCAACATCAATCTGCCCATGCCGGACGATGCGGTGACGCCCGCCTGGCAGGCGCTGCAGCACGCCCGCGCCCTCGAGCCGAAGGCCTCGGCCGAGGAACGCGAGTGGATCGAGGCGCTGTCCACCCGCTACTCACCCGATCCGAAGGCCGATCGGCACGCGCTGGACGAGGCCTACGCGGCGGCGATGGGGAAGCTTTGGAAGGCGCATCCTGAGGATCTCGACGCCGGTGTGTTCTACGCCGAGGCGATGATGGACACCCAGCCTTGGGACTACTGGCAACCCGACGGCGTCACGCCCAAGGGCCATGCGACCGAGATTGTGGCGACCCTCGAGGACATCATCCGCCGCGCGCCAAATCACCCGGGCGCGCTGCATCTCTACATCCACGCCGTGGAAGGTACGACCACGCCGGAGCGCGCCGAGGCCGCCGCCGACCGGCTGGAGACGCTGATGCCGGGCGCCGGCCACGTCGTGCACATGCCGTCGCACATCTACTACCGCGTCGGCCGCTATGAGGACGCGGTGAAGGTGAACGAACTCGCCGCCACCGTGGACGAAGACTACATCGCCGCCTGCAAGGCGCAGGGGTTCTATCCGGTCGGCTACTACGGCCACAACATCCACTTCCTGTGGACATCGTCGGAGATGCTGGGCCGCTATCAAGCGGCGATCGACGCCTCGAGGCGTCTGGTGAAGGCGGTCGACGCCGACACTCTGGCCAAGCAACTCGCGCCGGGCGAACTCTACAACTTCACCCCCGTCGCCACCCTGCTCCGCTTCGGCAAGTGGGACGCGATCCTGGCCGAGCCGCCGCCGTCGGCCGAGTTGCATCTGGACACGGCGATCTGGCTCTATGCGCGCGGCTTCGCCCACGCCAACAAGGGCGACCTCGCCGCCGCCCGCGCCGACCGCCAGCAGATCGTCAAACTGGCCACGGCCGACTACAGCAAGTTCGACGCCTTCGGCATTCCGGCGCGGCAGATGGTCGATCTGTCGCTGAACCTGCTGGATGGCGAGATCGCACGCAAATCCGGCGACCTGCCGACGGCGATCGCTCACTTCCGCGAGGCCTCCAACCTCGAGCACAACCTCTCCTACACGGAGCCGCCGTATTGGCATCAGCCGGTCAGCCACATCCTCGGCGCCGCGCTGCTGGAGGCCGGGCAGCCGAAGGAGGCCGAGGCGGTCTATCGCGAGAGTCTCAAGACCTACCGGGCCGACGGATGGGCCCTGTTCGGGCTGGCGCAGGCGCTGGATGCGCAAGGCCGCCGCGACGAGGCCGCCCGCGTCCGCGAGGAGCAGAAGAAGGCGTGGCTGTTGGCCGATGTAACCCTTGCTTCGTCACGGTTTTAGCCCGCTCGGCTCTGCTGCCTCCTACTGACAAATATGGGCTTCTGATGTGGCAATCTCCGCCTGCTTGAGGAGGACGCCATGAAGCCGACGACTGCGCTCTCAGAAGCCGCGGCGCGGCCGGTCTGGTCGCTGCTGGTGGCCGGCCAGCGGACCGGCGCGCCCGACGCCTGGCGGATGCGCCTGGTGGCGGAAGACGACGACCCGGTCGCGTGCCGGCCGGGACAGTGGCTGCTGCTGACGCTCCCAGCCGCAGCCGGCGCGTTGCGCTGTGTCGGACGCGTGGAACGGTTCGACGCCGAGGAACTCAGGCTCGAGCTCGCCCTGTCGGACTGCGCCGCCGCGCGCTGGGCGGCGGACGCGGAAATCGGCGAAGCGATCGACGCCGAGTTGGTCGGTTAGGCGCGGGCAGGCTCAGGCGCGTACTGGCGGCCCATCTCGGCGACGACCGCTTCGAACTCGGCGACCGTCTCGGCGATGATCTGGGCCACCGGTTTCACCGCGTCGATGCGGCCGGCGACCTGGCCGGAGAGGGCGATCGAAGCCTCCATGTCGCCGCCGAAGTAGAGGTCGAGCGCGTGGCCGAACTCGCGCATGATCGCCTCGGGCGGATCCTTCTCGAACCTGCTCGTCTTCTCGGTGCGCAGCGCCCTGAGCGCCGGGCCGGGCCCGAACCGGTTCAAGAAGACTGTGTCGGTCTCCCTGGCGGCCAGGATGGCGTCCTTCCAGTTCTGGTGCACCGGGCTCTCAGCCGATGAAACCATGCGGGTGCCCATCTGCACGCCCTCGGCGCCGAGGGCGAAGGCCGCCGCCATGGTGCGGCCGTCGACGATGCCGCCAGCGGCGATCACCGGCACCTTCACCTTCGAGCAGACCAGCGGTAGGAGCACCATCGTGGCCACCTCGCGCGGGTTCTTGAACCCGCCGCCCTCCCCGCCTTCGACCACCAGCCCGTCGACGCCGGCCTCGATGGCCTTGAGCGCGGCGGCGAGCGACGGGACGACGTGGAAGACGGTCAGCCCGGCTTCCTTCAGCTCCGCGCAGTAGCGGTTTGGGTCGCCGGCCGACGTGGTGACGAATTTCACGCCCTGATCGACGACGAACGAGACGATGTCGGGGTCGCGCACGAAGGCCTGGGCGATGTTCACGCCGAAGGGCTTGTCGGTCAGCGTGCGCATCGCCTTCACCTCTTCGCGCACGGCGTCGAGTTCGCCGGACGAGGTCTCGATGATGCCAAGCCCGCCGGCGTTGGAGACGGCCGAGGCGAGCTGCGCGCGGGCGATCCAGCCCATCGGCGCCTGCACGATCGGGTAGCGAATGCCGAGCATGTCGGTGATGCGGGTCTTGATCATGGGCCCTCCCCTGGCGTGCGCGCCACTAGCAGGCCTTGACGTTGGGCGCGTCAAGCAGCGCCTATGCGACTTCAAACACCGGGGGAGCGCCCATGCCCATCGCCGACGTGAACGGCCAAAAACTCTACTACGAGGACACAGGCGGGTCGGGACCACCCGTTGTCTTCAGCCACGGCCTGTTCATGGACCATGAGATGTTCAAGCCGCAGGTTGAGGCGCTGAAAGGCCGCTACCGCGTCATCACCTGGGACGAGCGCGGGCATGGCCGCACGGCCGGCGCGACGCTCCCCGAGTTCAGTTACTACGACTCCGCCGACGACTTGGCGGCGCTGCTGGCGCACCTCGGGATCGAGCGCTGCGTCGTGGCCGGCATGTCGCAGGGCGGCTTCCTCTCGATGCGCGCAGCCCTGACCCACACCGAGGTCGTCAAGGCGTTGATCCTCATCGACACCCAGGCCGGCCGCGAGGATCCGGCCGCTATGGCCGGTTATCAGCAGCTGATAGACGGTTGGACGACGAACGGCCTCTCGGACGACACGGCCGAGTTCGTGGCCTCCATCATCCTCGGCGACGGCTGGTCCGGCGCGGACGATTGGAAGGCCAAGTGGCGGACCTTCACGCCGGCCAACGTGCTCGGCTGCTGGCACTGCCTCTCGCATCGCGACGACATCACGGCGCGGCTGAAGGAGATCAAGGTTCCGACGCTGGTGCTGCATGGGGACGCGGACCGTGCGATCGCCCTCAGCCTCGCCAAGACCCTGGCCGGCGAGATCGCCGGGGCCGAGTTGGTGATTGTTCCGGGCGCCGGGCACGCGGCCAACCTTACCCATCCGGAGATCGCCAACCCGGCCATCGAACGCTTCCTCGCCACTGCGGCGTGATCGGCCGGCGCGCTTGGTTTCAACCACGGCGCCGGGCTAGGGTCCGCCCGGCAGACTTGAGGGAGTAAGTCCATGGCGGATGGGGCGGTCGGCGGGTTCGTCGGCGAGCGGTTTCCGGCGGTGCGGACCGCGTTTGAGGCAAACCTGATCTCGGGCGCCGACATCGGCGCCTCGTTCGCGGCGACCAGGGATGGCGAGCTGATCGTCGACCTCTGGGGCGGCTGGGCCGACCCTGCCAAGACCCGCCCGTGGGATGCGGACACGATCGTCAACGTCTATTCGACGACGAAGACGATGACCGCGCTGACCGCGCTCTTGGTCGCCGACCGCGGCGAGCTCGACTTCGATGCGCCGGTCGCTAGGTACTGGCCGGAGTTCGCCCAGAACGGCAAGGCCGACATCAAGGTCAGTCACCTGATGTGCCACGCCTCGGGCCTCGCCGGCTGGGAGGAGAAGGTCACGCTGGAAGACATGTACGACTGGGAGAAGGCGACCTCGCTGCTCGCCGCCCAGGCGCCTTGGTGGGAGCCGGGGACCGCGTCCGGCTATCACGCGATCACCCAGGGCTACCTCGTCGGCGAGGTCATCCGCCGCATCACCGGCAAGACGGTGGGGACAGTGTTCCGCGAAGAGATCGCCGAGCCGCTCGGCGCCGACTTCCACATCGGCCTGCCCGCCAGCGAGGACGCGCGCGTGGCCGACCTCGAGCCGCCGCCACCGGGAACGGAGTTTGGCTCCGGCGAGCCTGTTGGTCTGATGAAGAAGCTGGCCGACAATCCGCCGTTGGATGTGCTCGCCACCCGCACGCGCGCCTGGCGGGGCGCCGAGATCCCCGCCGCCGGCGGGACGGGAAACGCCCGCTCGATCGCCAAGGTGCACACCATCCTCGCCAACGGCGGCGAAGTGGCCGGGCGCCGCTTCATGTCGGAGGCTGGCGCGCGCAAGGCGCTGGAGCCGCAGATCGAGGGGGTCGACCTGATCCTCGGCGCACCGATGAAGTTCGGGATGGGCTTCGGCGTGCCGGGCTCGGCCGTCCCGATGCCGAACCCGAACACCATCTTCTGGGGCGGCTACGGCGGCTCGCTGGTCCTCATCGACTTCGACGCCCGCACGACGATCGCCTACGCGATGAACAAGATGGGCGCGACGACGTTGGGCGACCTGCGCGCCTTCTCCATCGCCATGCCGCTGTGGGAAGGGCTCAAGTGAGCGACAACGCCGCGCGCCTCGCGGCAAAGCTCCGCGCCTTCGAGGCGCGCGCCGCCGGCTGGCCGCTGTGGAAGAAGCTGGCGGTGTTCACGCCAATCTTCTTCCTGGTGACGGTGCCGGTGGTCGTGCTCCTGGTCTCGATCGGCGGCGCCTTCGTGCGAGGGCACCATTAGCACGAGCTCAGCCTGACCCTGGCGGCGGAGCGTGGGCGACGCTGCTCGACGAGCTCGACTATTGCGTCACGCACCCCGATCAGGCCCCAGACGGCCGCCGCCGGCGTGTAGGCGCCGGCTACCCGACGCGTTCGGCCCAGTGCAGGCGTTCGCCGAGGCTGTTCAAGCGGCCCTGGAGATAGTCGCGGTCCTCGGGCCGCAGGCGACCGCCGTCCTGATACCGGAGCCGGTCGTCCTCCGAGCGGATGTAGTTCAGCTCGCGGTACGCGTAGCGCGTCTCGGCCCGCGAGATAGAGCCGTCGGCGCTGGCGCGATCGATGCGGTCCTGCATGAAGCTGATGCGCTCGTGGATGCCCGTCGGCGCGCCGGCCCAGAAACGGGCGCCATGGTCGGGGCCATAGTCGGCGCCGCGCGGCTCGTAGACGTAGCCTTCCGGGCACGGGTGGTCGTTGGAGCGCGAGATGGCGTTGCCGGCCACCGCGCCCACGCCGGCGCCGACCACGGCGCCCGCGCCCCGATCGTGCCGGCCGGCGATGGCGCTGCCGAGGATGGCGCCGGTCACGCCGCCGACAATGGTCCCGGCGACGTGATTGTCGTGGTTCGCGCGGACGCATCCGGAGTCATAGGGCTGGGCCAGCACCGCCGCCGGCAGCGCGACCGCGACCGAAAGGCCGGCGAGAAAAACCTGAGTACGCATGAGAGAATATCCTTATCGCCGCGCAACACCGCGGCTCTCCCAGCAGAACGCGGCCGGCCCGGCTCCGGTTCAATGCCGCG
>DATGKF010000014.1:0-20862 GCA_035294785.1 Caulobacteraceae bacterium
CGGCGAGGTATTTGGCCTGCTCGGAGCGCGAGCGGGTCTTTTTCTCGCCGCCATAGACGTATTTGCCGTCCTTGAAGAATTCGGTCGCGGCGCAGTCCAGCGCCAGCATCACGTCATTGCCCGCGTTGTAGCCGGCCTTGCCGATCGCGCCCATGACGAACTCGAGCGCCGCATCGGCCGACGGCAGATTGGGCGCAAAACCGCCCTCGTCGCCGACATTGGTGTTGTGACCCGCCTTCTTCAGCTCCGATCGCAAGGTGTGAAAAATCTCCGAGCCGCAGCGTAGCGCCTCCGCAAAGCCGGGCGCGCCGACCGGCATGATCATGAATTCCTGGAAATCGATCGGATTGTCGGCGTGCACGCCGCCGTTGATGATGTTCATCTGCGGCACCGGCAGAAGCCGCGCGCCAACGCCGCCCACGTATTTGTAGAGCGGCAGGCCGGCCGAGATCGCCGCCGCCTTGGCCACCGCCAGCGAGACGCCAAGGATGGCGTTCGCGCCGAGCCGGCTCTTGTTGGACGTGCCGTCGAGGCCGATCATCACCTCGTCGATGCGCCGCTGGTCCTCGGCGTCGAAGCCCGAGAGGGCGTCGAAGAGTTCGCCGTTCACCGCCGCGGCCGCCTGGGCGACCCCCTTGCCGCCGAAGCGCTCCTTGTCGCCGTCGCGCTTTTCGACCGCCTCGTGCGCCCCGGTGGATGCGCCGGACGGGACGGCGGCGCGGCCGAAGGATCCGTCCTCCAGCGTTACGTCGACCTCGACCGTCGGATTGCCGCGGCTGTCGAGGATCTCGCGGGCGTTGATGTCGACGATCTCGGTCACGAGCGCTCCCCTCCGGCTTGGCCGCCGGGTGTTAGCCCAGCCGCGCGCGCGGTGAAAGCCACGGGCGCGCGGCGGCGCCGCCACGCGCGAAGGGCGCTGGCGCACGGGTAAGGATGGCGGGACCACGGGAACAACAGCAGCAGCAGCAGCAGCAACAGAGATTGTTGTGGCCGCCATCCTTACCGGTGCGCCAGGTTATCGTCCTTTTGGATCGGGCTCCGCGTCGGCCGCCGCCGGCTCGATCGTGCAGAGCTCGAGATAATAGAAGTGGGGGCGGCCGCGCGCCTCGAACCAGATGCAGCAGGCTTTGACGTCGCCGCGGGCGCCGTCGAGCCTGGCCACGGTCATGGCGGGACCGCCCGACCGCAAGCGGACGATATCACCCGGACCGAACCCCGACTCGCTCATGCGCGCCAACTCCCTTGCAGGACGTCGGGGGAGTTGCGGCCCTCCCGCGACGTCGTTTTGAGGGACGCATCATGCACCCGCCGAAAGGGCGATCAGGAGAATGCTTAGCCGCGGAGGTCTTCGCGCCGGCCCAGACGTCGTCCAGGCGCGTACGCCGGCCTAGTCTTCCTTCGGGGTCAGGACCTGGCGGCCCTTGTACATCCCGGTCTTCAGGTCGATGTGGTGCGGACGGCGCAGCTCGCCCGTCTCCTTGTCTTCGATGTAGCTGTTGGCTTTCAGCGCATGATGCGAGCGGCGCATGCCGGCGCGCGACGGGGAGACTTTGCGTTTGGGGACGGCCATGGGAGGCGGGCTTTTCGAAGCGGCTGACTGAAGAGCGCGGGTCTATGCCCGAAACGGCGCGCCGATTCAAGGAACGTTGCCTTGGCGCGGCCCCGGCGCGAAGCTGAGGCGCCCCAATCGACACGGAGGCGACCATGCGCGCTCTTGCTCTCCTCGCGACGCTGGCGCTCGCGATGGCGCCAGCGGCGCCGGCGACGGCGCTGAGCTGCCTGAACAGCAAGCCGTGCAACGGCAAGTGCATCCCATACGCCAAGGCCTGCGTCGTCTATCCGCCCTGCCCGAAGGGCCAATACCGCTGCCACACCCAATGCATCCCCGACCGGATCCTCTGCGCGATCAACTAGCGGCCGGGAGCCGCTTCGGCGCGAGGGGGGCCTGATGGCCAACTGGTACGCCCGTCCGGTGCTTGCGGTCAGCGACGCCGGCGCTGCGCTCGACTTCTACGCAAGCAAGCTCGGGTTCGGCGAGGACTGGCGCCACGAGGAAGACGGCCGGCTGCGCATCGTGCAGGTGTCCCGCGCGGGCTGCGAGATCATTCTTTCGGACCAGTGGCCGGACGAAGCGGGACGCGGGCGGCTGTTCATCTCCCTCGATCAGGCCGACTTCGATGGACTCTTATCGGAGTCCGCCGAACGGGGGCTCGAACTGAAGTCGGGATTTTGGGGCTACGACCTGGCGGTGGTCGAGGATCCGGACGGAAACCGCCTGTGGTTTCCCAAGCCGGCAGGTCGCTAACTGGCGCGTCCCGTAGCGCTCAGCCGCTTCGGCGCCACATTCCGCCAGGCCAGATCGATGGCCAGCGCCAACAGCGCCCCGTCCGCGTTTTCATGCCAGATGAACGTCGAGCCCTTGCGCCCCCAGTAGCCGGGCACGGCCTCGACCACGCCGGGGTGCGCGGCGACGAGATTGTGCTGGTCCTCGTTCGAGAGCTTCGCCATCAGGCGCGGCTGCGCGACATGCAGTGTGCAGAAGATCTTCCCGCCGACGCGGAACGAAGCGATGCCGTGGTGGTCCGCCTCCTCGGCGCCCGGCATGGCCAGCGCCAGGCGGCGAATCTCCTCCGGCGTGCTCATCCTCGACCTCCTCCGGCGCCGCCATTATAGCCTAGCGGCATGGAGAACGGCGGAAACGGCAAGGTCGCGCTGATCACCGGCGTCACCGGGCAGGACGGCGCCTACCTCTCGGCGCTGCTGCTCGAGAAGGGCTACGTCGTCCACGGCATCAAGCGCCGCTCGTCCTCGTTCAACACCGGCCGCATCGAGCACCTCTACCAGGACCCGCACGAGACCAATCAGCGGTTCATCCTGCACTACGGCGACATGACGGATTCGACGAACCTGATCCGCATCGTGCAGCAGGTGCAGCCGGACGAGATCTACAACCTCGCCGCCCAGAGCCACGTGCAGGTGAGCTTCGAGACGCCGGAATACACCGCCAACGCCGATGCGGTCGGGACCCTCCGGCTCCTGGAGGCGATTCGCATCCTCGGGCTCGAGCGCAAGACGCGCTTCTACCAGGCCTCGACGTCCGAGCTTTACGGGGCGGTGCGCGAGACGCCGCAGTCGGAGACGACGCCCTTCTACCCGCGCAGCCCCTACGGCGCGGCCAAGCTCTACGCCTACTGGATCGTGGTGAACTACCGCGAGGCGTACGGCATGCACGCCTCGAACGGCATCCTCTTCAACCACGAGAGCCCGGTGCGCGGCGAAACCTTCGTCACCCGCAAGATCACGCGCGGGGTCGCGGCCATCCACCACGGCCTGCAGGACAAGCTCTACCTGGGCAACCTCGATTCCAAGCGCGACTGGGGCCATGCGCGCGAATATGTGCGCGGCATGTGGCTGATGCTGCAGCAGAATGCGCCGGACGACTACGTGCTGGCGACCGGCGAGACGACGCAGGTGCGCGACTTCGTCAGCCACGCGTTCGCGCAGGTCGACGTCGCGATCGACTGGCGCGGCAAGGGCGTCGAGGAACAGGGCGTCGACGCCAAGACCGGGCGTGTGCTGGTCGAGGTCGATCCGCGCTACTTCCGCCCGACCGAAGTGGACCTGCTCAAGGGCGATCCGTCCAAGGCCCGCGCCAAGCTGGGCTGGCGCCACGAGACCGGCTGGCGCGACCTCTGCGCCGAGATGGTGGCCGAGGACCTGGTCGCCGTGCCGGCCGAACAACGCCGCGATGTCGACTGACCCCGCCTTCCCGCTCGCCGGCAAGCGCGTCTGGGTCGCCGGCCATCGCGGCATGGTCGGCTCAGCGCTCGTCAGGCGCCTGGCGCGCGAGGCCTGCGAGGTTCTCACCACCGACAGCGACCGGCTCGACCTGCGCCGGCAGGAGGCCACCCAGGCCTGGATGGCCGACGCGCGGCCCGACGCGGTGTTCATCGCCGCCGCCCGCGTCGGCGGCATCCTCGCCAACGAGAGCTACCCGGGCGAGTTCCTGCACGACAACCTCGCCATCCAGACCAACATCATCGAAGGCGCCCGCCGCGCCGGCGTGCAGAAGCTCGTCTTCCTCGGCTCGAGCTGCATCTATCCGCGCCTCGCGCCGCAGCCGATCGTCGAGGAGGCGTTGCTCACTGGCCCGCTCGAGACGACCAACGAGTGGTACGCGATCGCCAAGATCGCCGGTCTGAAGCTGACGCAAGCCTATCGGCGCCAGTACGGGTGCGACTTCATCTCGGCCATGCCGACCAACCTCTACGGGCCGGGCGACAACTACGACCTGGCCGCCTCGCACGCCTTGCCGGCGCTGCTGCGCAAGGCGCACGAGGCCAAGGCGCGAGGCGAGCGGGCGTTGGTGGTCTGGGGCAGTGGCAAGCCGATGCGCGAGTTCATGCACGTCGACGACTGCGCCGACGCGCTCGTTTTTCTGATGCAACGCTACGCGGGCGAAAGCCACATTAACGTCGGTTCGGGCGAGGAGCTGTCGATCGCCGCGCTGGCGGCGCTGGTGCTCGAGGTCGTCGGGCTTCGCGCCGAGATCCGCTACGACACCTCCAAGCCCGACGGGACGCCGCGCAAGCGGCTCGACAGCGGCAAGCTGACCGCGCTCGGCTGGCAGAGCTCGATCCGCCTCCGCGAGGGCGTTGCCGACGCGTACCGCTGGTTTCAGGAGCATGTCGTCGCCGCCGGCGACGCTTAAGGGAGCCGGGCATGGGGCGCGGGCCGATCAAGCGACAGACGCTGGCGGTGCTGCGTCAACGCGGCGTGCCCGTGCAGACGGTCATTGACGTCGGCGTCCTGACCGGCACGCCGGAGCTTCTGGCGACCTACCCAGATCGCCCGCACCTGTTGTTCGAACCGGTGGCCGAGTTCGCCCCGGCCATCGCCCAAGCCTACCGCAACACGCCGCACCAACTCGTCCAGGCGGCGGTGTCGGACTCCGACGGCGACGTCCACCTGAGGGTCGCCAGCATCCTCGGCGGCGGGCAGATTTCCCACAGCTACATGGCCGACGAGGACCCCGAGGCGACGCGTGTCGTTCCGAAGCTGACGCTGGACGCCTACCTGGCCGCCCATCCGGCGCCGGGCCCCTACTTCCTCAAGGTCGATATCGACGGCGACGAGCTGAAAGTACTGCGCGGCGCGACCGAGACGCTGAAGCAGACGTCGATCGTGATGATGGAGGTCATCCGCTACGAATTCGCCCAGCGCGTCGGCTATCTGCTCGAGCACGGCTTTGTTCTCTACGACCTCACCGAGCCCGCCTACTACGACCACAGCTTCTGGCAGTGCGACGCGGTCTACGTGCGCGCCGACCTGCACGCGGCCCACTTCAAGACCCTCGACCAGAACCTCGACCGCCGCCTCTACGAGGTCTTCGACGGCTCCTAACCGGCGAGCATCAGGCGGCCGGGCGCCGGGCCGTAGTTGTCGACCAGGCTGACGAGGCCGGCGAGCAGGGTCGCATCCTCCGCGCGGAAGAAGACGATGTTGCCGAAGCTGTCGCCCGCCGCGCCCAGCGCGTCGGCGTTAGTCGTGATGTCGACCAGCTCATGGTCCCAGTTCGTGCGCCCGAACCCCTCCAGCATCCGGTATTCGAACACCACCGCGCCGTAGCCCGCCGCGGCCATCTCGGCGATCAGCGCACGCACCGTCTCAGCCGACTGGCCCGGGAAGGTCGCGCCGTACTCGACCATGATCGCCTTGGGCGCGACCGCGGCGAGGTCGATGCTGCGGAGGATGTCGAAGTCGCTGCCCTCGGCGTCGATCTTGACCAGGTCGACGACGCCTGGCGCGCGCTCCAGGTGATCGCCGAGCGTGGTCGCCGCGACGGTGATTTGTGTGTCCGCCCCGCCGTAGGGGCTGGCGCCGATGCCGGAGACGCCAACGGCGCGCTTGTTGAAGGTGACGCTGGACGCCGGCGCCCAGACAACGGCGGCGGAAACGTGCGCCGCCCGACCGCCATAGGCGGCGACGATCTCGGCCATGCGCGCGGCGCAATCCGGGTCGGGCTCGAACAGGTCGGCCCTGAAGCCGGCGTTCAGGAACGGCAGCGACATTTCCCCAAGGCAGGCGCCGATGTCGACGATGCGGCCCGTCGCCCGGCCCTCGGCCGCCAGCGTCTGGAGCCAGGGAAGCAGCAGCTGGCGCGCGACGTCGAGATCGAGGAACCGGCGAAACGCCGGCGCGCCGTCCGCCCGCGCGGTCGCAACGGCCCTGCTCAGCGCGATGGTGAGTTCCTCGACGCTCCGTGTGCGGAGCGCTGCTGCGGCTCTGGCTCGCGCGTCGATCGCCTCACCGCAGAAGGCGAAGAAGCGCTTGGCGAAGGGCGCGGTCTTGAGGCACGCGAGCCCCCGGCGCGCGGCGTCACCAACCTTGGCCGCCTCGGCTTTGCGCCGTTCAGGATCGTGCGCCAGGGCCACGGCCCTTTCGACATAGGCCTCGTTGTCGGGGCTCACCGGCAGGCCTTCCGCACTCAGCATCGAGCCGCCTTGCGCCGTTCGCAGGCGCGTTCCCGCCCGCGCCACGATCGGCAGCCCGACCAGCAGCGGGTCCACCAGCGAGCAGGCGCCGGAATAGGGAAAGGTGTCGAGATAGATGTCGGCCAGCCGCATCACAGACATGAGGTCGGCGCGCGTTGGGACCTGTCCGATCAGCCGCACGCGGCTGGGCGCGACGCCGAAGCGAACCAGCTGGCGATTCAGCCGCCGAAGGAACAGCGCCAGCGGGTAGTTCGCCTGCCAGTTCGGGTTGAACGGCATCAGAGCCAGGCTCGACCCCGGCGTGCAGGCCAGGATCTCCGCCCAGGCCTGCAGCATCTCGGGCGTGATCTTGTAGTAGTTGGCGCCGGAGAAGAACAAAACCGCCGCGTCCGGCACCCCGATCGCCGCCCGCGTCGCGGTCAGCGTCGGCGGCTCTGCATCGTGGCCGAAGCCGAAGTGGCCGACCGCGCCGGCGACAAACGCGAGCTTCTCGGCGTAGTCGTCCTGCGCCTCAGGCGACGGATCGTTGCTCTGGCTCGAAAGGAAGTGGTCGGCGCTCGTATAGCCGGGGCTCGCCGGACAGGCGCCGCTCACCACCTGCACCCGCGCGAGCCGGTGAGCGGCGATCATCGTCTCGCGCGTCAGGCCCCAGCCCAGGTTGTTGCTCGAAAAGCAGAGGTCGAGGTCGTCGGCGCGGACGCGGGCGACGGCGGCGGGCACGCCCGCCGGGAGCTGCACGATGGCGTCCACCCATGGCTCGAACGGCGCCACGAGCGCGTTCTGCGGCGCGTCCAGAACGTAGAGCGTGACCTTGGCGTCCGCCCGTTCGCGTCCTTCCAGGTAGGCGAGGAGGTGAAAGGTCTCCGTGCCCGGCTGCAAGGTCCTGTGCAGGATGCCGATCCTCGGCGGCCCGTCCGCACGGCGGAGCGGGATCCCAAGACCAAGGGCATGCCCCTGGCGCAGCATCGCCCACTCGCAGATCAGCGCCTTGTCGCGGAAGTAGCTCTTCAGCGACCGCGCGTTGAAGAAGATGGTCGTGGCGTCGGCCTGGCAGACCGCCCTCGCCAGATCGTCGGCATCCGGCAGGCGATCTTCGAAGATGGCCGCATGCACGGCCGTCATCGTGGCGGCGCCATGCGCCGCATAGCGGTCCGCTTCGCCCGGTTCGAAGAATATCGGGGCGCGGGCCAGGAGGTAGCGGACGTAGAGCGGCCGGAGCCAGGCTGGGACGTCGGCGAGCCGCGGCGGCGCCGGGAAGTGATGCGCGGGCGCAAGCGCCATGGCGGCCATGATGACGTTTGGCGGCGGCGCCGGCGCCGTCCAGCGCGCGAGAATGGCCTCCGACAGCGCATAGTCTTCGGCGCCGGGATCCCATGGGAAGCCGGACGCAGCTAGCTCGGCGATGTCGTTCTGGCGCGCGGGCAGGCCGGGATCGTCCCGGTTGGCGCCCAGAAATGCGCGGGCGAACGCCCGCCTGTGCGCGCCGACAGCATCGATCGCGGCGGGCGACTCGGCCGCTCCGCCCATCGCCACCGCGAGGAGGCTCCCCACCGTCTGAACCCCGGCGGCGCTCGATTGCTGCAACGTGGCGTCAGACATACCCAACTGGCCTTGGAGGTCAGCCCGCTCTAGGCGCGAGCGAGCGCGTGAGCGCGCCCGTTGACGACCGCGTAAAGGAGGAATAGCTGGATTTTGTCCTCGTCGGGAAGCTTGCTCAGGAACTCGTTGCGCTGGCGGTCGGCCTCGAAGCGGTCGTAGCCGGAGCCGCCGATGCGATGATGCAGCTTGACGGTGAGGTCGCGCAGCACGCGCAAGCCTTTGGCGTGGGCGTGCGCGCTCGCCGCCCAGTCGATGCCCCAGCCCAGCGGCGCGCAGCCGTAGTCCAGCGTCTTCAGGAACTCGACGATGGGCTTGGACATCGCCCAGACGATGCAGTCGGTCTGCACCACGCCGATCAGCGCCGGGTCGGCGGTGTTGTAGAGGACCACCCGCTCGTTCGGCCAGGTCGTTCCGTCGATGTCGGGGGTCCAGACGCCGAGGTTGGGGATGGTCTGGTAGCGAAGCGCGCATTGCCGCGCCAGCGCCGGCCAGGACGCGGTCGTGGTGTCGGCGGCGATCTGCAGCAGCACGTCGCCATCGAAGACCTCGATCGTCTTCTCGAACTGGCGGCCGAAGTAGGCGCTGTTGTCCAGCGGGACGATCTCGACGTCGGGCGCCGCCGGCAGCGGCGTGTCCGAGCAGGCGACCACCGAGACTCTCGCCGCATGCCCCGCCAGAGCGCGCGCGATGGCGAAGGCGTTCTCGTGCACGGCCGGCCACGAATAGAGGATCGCGTGGATCTTGGGGGCGTCCGGCATGCGCTTCCGAAATGGCGTTAGACGAGGCGGCTCTTGGCCTTCGCCGCGCCGATGAAGCTTGCATAAAGCGGGTGCGGCGCGAAGGGCCGGCTCTTCAATTCCGGGTGGAACTGCACGCCCACGAACCACGGATGGTCGTCGCGCTCCACCGTTTCCGGCAACACCCCATCCGGCGAGAGGCCGACCACCTTCAATCCGACGCGCTCCAGCATGTCGCGATAGCCGATGTTCACCTCGTAGCGATGCCGGTGCCGTTCGTGGATCACCGGCGCGCCGTAGATGCCGGCGATCTTGGAGTCCGGGGCGAGCACCGCCTCGTAGGCGCCCAGCCGCATCGTGCCGCCCAGGTCGCCGCCCTCCATGCGCTGGACGCGCTCGTTGCCCTGCGTCCACTCGGTCATCAGGCCGACGATCGGTTCGGTGGTCGGGCCGAACTCGGTCGACGAGGCGCAGGCGACGCCGGCGAGGTTCCGCGCCGCCTCGATCACCGCCATCTGCATGCCGAAGCAGACCCCGAAATAGGGCACGTCGTGCTCGCGCGCGAACTTGACGGCGCGCACCATGCCGTTCGAGCCGCGCTCGCCGAACGCGCCCGGCACCAGGATGCCATCGGCGCCCTGCAACCGCTCGGCCGCCGCCTCGGGGTCGGCCTCCAGCTCCTCGGACTCCACCCAGTCGATGTCGACCGAGACGTCGTTGGCCACGCCACCGTGAATAAGCGCTTCGATCAAAGACTTGTACGCGTCTTTCAACACAGTGTACTTGCCGACGATGGCGATCTTCACGTCGCCGTCCGGGTGGGCGAGGCTGTCGGCGATGCCTTCCCAGCGTGACAGGTCCGGCGCCGGCGCGTCGCCGACGCCGAACACCGACAGCACCTCGGCGTCCAGCCCCTGGCGGTGGTAGTCCAGCGGCACGGCGTAGATGCTCTTGGCGTCCAGCGCCTGGATCACGGCGCTTTCCCGGACGTTGCAGAACAGCGCGATCTTGCGCTTGTCGCCCGGCGGGATCGGTTGTTCGCAGCGACAGAGCAGGATGTCCGGCTGGATGCCGATCGAGCGCAGCTCCTTGACCGAGTGCTGCGTCGGCTTGGTCTTCATCTCGCCGGCGGTCTTGATGAACGGCAACAGCGTCAGGTGCATGAAGCAGGCGTGGCCGCGCGGCAGCTCCTGGCCCAGCTGGCGTATGGCCTCGAAGAACGGCAGCCCTTCGATATCGCCGACCGTGCCGCCGATCTCGACCAGCACGAAATCGGGCTCGCGGTCGTCCTCGCCACGGGCATCGGAGAGGATGAAGCGTTTGATCTCGTCGGTGACGTGCGGAATCACCTGCACCGTCGCGCCCAGATAGTCGCCGCGCCGCTCCTTCTCGAGGATGGTCTGGTAGATGCGGCCGGTGGTGATGTTGTCGGCCTTGGTCGCCGAAACGCCGGTGAAACGCTCATAGTGGCCGAGGTCGAGATCGGTCTCGGCCCCGTCATCGGTCACGAACACTTCCCCGTGCTGGTAGGGGCTCATCGTGCCGGGATCGACGTTCAGATAGGGGTCCAGCTTGCGCAGGCGCACCGCATAGCCGCGGGCCTGCAGCAACGCGCCGAGCGCGGCGGACGCGAGACCTTTTCCAAGCGAGGAAACCACGCCGCCGGTGATGAAGATGTACCGGGCCATGGGCGCTCAGGTTATGCCTGATTCGGACGCCGCGCCCACGGCGGTTGCGCGGGAGCGGCCGACCTCCAACCCCTCGCCTACTGACTCGGAGCGGCCGGGGCCGGCGCGGCGGGCGGCGGCACGGTGACGACGGGCGGCGGCGGGCTGATCGACAGGGCCGGCGCGGCCGATGGCGCGGCCTTGGTGGTCTTGGCCGTCTTGGTGGTTTTACCGGTCTTCGCGGTCTTGGCCGTCGCGGCCGCCGGCGTCGACGAAGACGGGGCGGAAGCCGGCCCGGCGGCGGGTGGCGCCAGCCGCGGCAGCGGCGCGGGCCGCGGGGCCGGTCCAGCCTGGGGCGAGCCGAGGAGATTGATCGGGTTGCTCGAGGGCGCCGCCTGCCCCAGCGGCGCTGGCGGCGGCCCGAGCGGGTTGGCCAATGGATTGGCGAGCGGGTTCGCCGAGGCGCTGCTCGCCGGCGGGGCGGTCGAGATCGGGCCCAGCGTCTTCACGCGTTGCACCAGGGAGCTCACGTTCTTCTCGTGCGTCGCGATCAGCGTCATCACCAAGCAGAGCAGGAAAAACGAGCCGCCGAGGATCTGCGTCGTGCGCGTCAGAAGGTCGCCCGTGCCGCGCGCGGTCATGAAAGCGCCCGGTCCGCCGCCGCTCATGCCGAAGGCGCCGCCTTCGGAGCGCTGCAGCAGAATGACGCCGACGAGCGCCACGCAGATGACCATCAGAACGCCCAGAAGGATGTTGAGCAGCATACGGCGAAGGCGCTCTTTATGGAGGCTCGGCGGCGATCCGCCGAATTGGACCGGCCCCTCTATCACCTCGCCGGGAGCGGCGCTAGGGACTGCACTTCGCCGCCACCGGCGTGAGTCGACCTGATGATCCTGCACACCGAGCGCATGGGCCTGCGCCCGCTCGAAGCGGCTGACGCGCCGGCGATCTATCGCATGATCAACGACGCCGAGGTCATGGCCTATTGGGACACCGTCCGGATGGACGACCCCACGGCCACCGACGAGATCGTCGCCCGCCAACTGGCCGAGGTCGCCGAGGCCCGTGCGATCGTCTGGACGATGGAACGGTCGGCCGATGGAGAGGTGCTGGGCGCTTGCGATCTCTCCGACATCGACCGCCGCCAGGCGCGCGCGGAACTCGGCTTCATCGTCGCCCGTCCCCATTGGGCGGACGGCTATGCCGGCGAGGCGATGCACGCGGTCATCGGCCACGCGGCCCAGGGCCTCAGGCTCAAGCGGCTCGAGGCGCGCGTTCACATCGGCAATCAGCGCGCGATGCAGCTCATCGAAGGGCTCGGCTTTCGCCGCGAAGGCCTGATGCGCGGCAACGTCGAACGCGACGGCGAGCGCCGCGACCTCCTCATCTTCGCCCTGCCGCTCTAGGGCGCAGGACGCCTTACGCCGCCACTTCCTGCAGAGCGGGGCCGAAGGCGCGGCTGAACAGCTCCATCGAGCGCGTGGCGCCGCCGCCGGCGAAGGCCACGTCCAGGATGCCGACGCCGGCCTCGCTCAGCGCCTTGGCTTTGGCGACGACCGAAGCGACGCCGCCCAGGAACTGGACGCCGGCCGGGCCGGCCGTTGGATCGCCGCCGCCCGCCCCGGCCGGCGCGCCGGTGGGCGTCACACGCGGGCCACCGGCAATGCGGTCGGCGATCGCCTGCGCTTCGGCGTCGGTCTCGGCGATGATCATCCTCCCGCGATAGAGCACGTTGTCTGCGGTCGGCTCCCACCCGGCTTCGCGGGCGGCCTTGCGATAGATCTGGACCTGGCGCGCCACGCGGGGCGGCGGCGCAAAGCCGATGGCGACCGAGAGGCCCATCCGCCCGGCGAACTCGGCGCTCTCGTCGCTGTTGCCGGAGTAAAAGATCGGCGGGTGCGGGTCCTGCACCGTGCGCGGCCAGACGGCCACGGTCGGAAACTTGAAGTGCTGGCCCTCCCAGCTGAACGGCTGCGGCTCGGTCCAGGCCTTGATGATCAGCTTCACCCCTTCCTGGGTGATCTCGCGCGTCTCCTCGGGGTCGGCGCCGCCATAGGTGAGGTGCTCGTTCGGCGTGCCGCGCAGGAACAGCACGACGACGCGCCCGTTCGAGAGCGCGTCCAGCATGGCGATCTCCTCGGCCGTCCGCACCGGGTTCACCAGCGGGATCAGCGGCCCGAGCAAGGCGATCTTGACCCGGCTGGTCTGCTGGCTGACCGCGCCGGCGAGCACGATCGGGTTCGGCGTCATCAGGCCGGGCGAATAGTGGTGCTCGGAGATCGACACCCAGTCGAAGCCCGCCGCTTCGGCCATTTTATAGTTGCGAATGGCGGTGGCCATGCTCTTGGCCGCCTCTTCCCGGTCGCAGAGTTCGGGCGGGGTCGGCCAGCCGCGGAAGGCGACGCGGCCGGTGTAGCCGCCGGTGCCGAGGTAGCAGGTCTTCATGCCGTGCGCTCCAGGCTGGGTTGGCGGTCGCTGAAGTCGAAGGGATCGGCGACGGCGTGGTGCGGCATCACCGCCTCGCGGAACAAGCGGATCGATCGCATCGCCTGCGCGTGGCTGAGACTGCCCCACTGGAAGGAGAGCACCATGTAGTCGGCGCCGGTCTTCGCATATTCCTCGAAGTACGGGCGGACGGTCTCGGGCGTGCCGACCACGAAGCCGGGGATGCCGCCCGGCGTGCGGCGCCGGGCGTCGCGCTGCTCGCGCTCCTCCTGCTTGAGCTTTTCCAGCGAGGCGTCGAGGTCGCGCCGCTCCTCGACGGCGCGGTGGCGGTCTGGGCCGCCGCGGCGCCCGCCCCCGGCCGGGGCCTGAAACTGCGTCAGGCCGCGACGCTCGGCTTCGATGCGGCGGGGCGCGCTGAGATTGTAGCCATAGGCTTGCGCCGCCGGCGTGGCCTCGGCGACGGCGGCGGTTTCGTCCTCGTGCAGCAGCATGTGGACGACCAGCCCGATCATCGGTGGGCGGCCCTGCGGCGTCAGCGGGCCCGGATTGTGCTCCCCCCAAAGGCGGCGGTAGCGCAAGACGTTCGCTTCCAGAGTGTCGAGCGAGCCGACGACGATGCAATTCATGCCGTTTTGCGCCGCGGTCTCGGGGTTGCGCATGTACCAGAACGGCGGCGTCGGCGTCTGGAGCGGCCGAAGGCGCATCGGCACCCGGTCGAAGGTGTAGAACTCGCCCGCGAACGTCAGCTCGTCGTTCGCGAGGCCGCCGCGCAGCGTGGCCAGCGTCTCCTCGTAGCGCCGCGCGTTCGTCGCCTCGTCGCCCTCCTGCCCCCAGAAGAAGGCTTCCAGCACGCCGCCGCGCCCGACGCCCAGCTCCAGCCGGCCGCCCGACAGATGGTCGAGCATCGAGACTTCCTCGATCAGCCTGAGCGGATGGTGCAACGGCAGCACGTAGACGCCCGGCCCGAACCGCAGCCGCTTGGTGCGCTGCGCGGCCGCCGACAGGAAGACATTCTGCGACGGGGCCATCGAGTGCACGGCCGGCGTGTGGTGTTCGGCGAGGTGGTAGGCGAAGAACCCCGCCTCGTCCAAGGCCTCCATCTGCTGGAGGCGCCCCTCGTAGAGCGCATGCAGCGGGACGCCCGGCAGGTGCTCTATATGGTCGAACACGCCGAAGCGGATGCGGTTCATGACAGGCTGCTGCTCCACGCCGTTCCAGCCATGTAAACGCTTACATCAACGGCTAGCAAGCACCTCGATCAGTGCTCGCCGCTGACGGCCTCGCGCTTCGCGCTGGCGACGCAGCGCGCTGTGTTACGCGATGGCGCTTCCCCCTCGCTCCTGGCGGGACCTTAAGCGTTTACATCGCGCGGCGCCGGTCGTAAACGCGGGCCATGAAGGTGACGCTGTACCACGTCGCGGCGGAAGCGGGCGTGTCGATCGCAACCGTCTCGCGCGCCCTGAACGGTCTGCCCGTCTCGGCGCGCAGCGAGGCCCTCGTGCGCGCGGCGGCGGCCCGGCTGGGCTACGTCGCCAACCAGGCGGCGCGGTCGCTGCGCAGCGACCGCACGATGACCATGGGGCTCATCTTCTCGGACCTGAACAACACACGCGGCATCGATCTCGTCGACGCCATCGGGGCCGCGATCGAAGCCGGCGGCTACTCGCTGCTCATCGCCAGCGCCCGGGGCGACCCGCGCCGCTACGACCTGCTCATGCGTCGCTTTCTCGAGCGCCGGGTCGACGGGCTCTTCTGCGTCGATGCGCATGGCGAGGGCGAGAGCCTGGCGGGCTACGCCGCCGCCGGCGCGCCGGTTGTCGCCCTCTTCCGCGCCGCCCCGGCTTTCGCGAGCCTGCCGCTGATCACCCCGTCGTTCGCCGACTCCAGCGCCGCCCTGGCCGCTCACCTGGCCAGCCTCGGACACCGGCGCGTCGGGCTGATCGCAGGCGAGGCGCGCACATTGCCGCTGGCGGCCGCCGGCGAGGCGCTGAAAGCCGCCGGCCTGGCCCCGGTCCGCGTCGCCGCCACCGCCGCCGGCGGGATGAGCGAGGCGCTGAAGGCCGCGATGACGCTTACGCCCCGTCCGACCGCTCTCATCGCGCACGAGCCGCACGCCCGCGGGCTGCTCGCTGCCGCGGCCGCTCAGCGCATCGTCATCCCCGCCGATCTCAGCCTGCTGGCCATCGGCGAGATTGGCGCCGAGCGGCGGCAAAAGCGCATCGGTCTGTCGGCGCTGATCGTCGACCCCAGCCGGATGGGCCGGGCGGCGTCGGCGGCGATGCTGGCCTGGCTGGCCGGCTCGAAGCCGGCCGAGCGAACCGAGGTCCAGGCCGGCGTGTTCGAGGCGCGCGCCACGAGCGGGCCCGCACCGGCCGTCGTTCGCCTCGCCGGCTGAGGCTTCAGGCGGCGCGCACGATCGCCAGGAAGTCTTTCGCCTTCAGCGATGCGCCGCCGACCAGCGCCCCGCCGACGCCGGCGACCGCCAGGATCTCGGCGGCGTTGTCCGGCTTGACCGAGCCGCCGTAGAGGATCGGCGCGGCGCGGCCGGCCTCGCCCAGCCGCGCGATCAGCGCCTGGCGCAGCGCCGCGTGCGCCTCGGCGATCTCGGCGCCGGTCGGCGTCACGCCCGCCCCAATCGCCCAGATGGGTTCGTAGGCGATGGCGAAGGGGCGGTCGGCCAGGACTTCGGGAACCGAGCCGGCGACCTGGCCGCAAATGACGGCCAGCGCCCGCCCCGCGTCGCGCTCGGCGCGGCTCTCGCCAACGCAGACGATGGGCTCGAGGCCGACGCCGAGCGCCGCCAGCGCCTTGGCCGCCACCAGCTGATCGGTCTCGCCGTGGCCAGCGCGGCGCTCGGAGTGGCCGAGGATGACCATCCGCGCACCGGCGTCGGCCAGCATCGCCGCGCTCACGTCGCCGGTGAACGCGCCCGAGGCTTCGGCTGCGCAGTCCTGCGCACCGACGACGATCGCCGAGCCGGCGACCGTTTCGGCGAGGCGGGCGATGAGGGTCGAGGGCGGGCAGATGGCGACGCGCGCCGCCGCCGGCGCATCGCGCAGCGCGCCGGCCATCTCGCGCGCCTCGCCGAGGTCCGCGGCCAGGCCGTTCATCTTCCAGTTGCCCGCGATCAGCGGCATACCGCCCCTCCCCCTCGACGGCGCCTCAGGCTTGCTCGCGCCCAAGCCGCTCCACTATACCGCTTCGCCTGCGCCGTCCCGGCGCGAGACCAAGCTCGAAGGCCGCCCCAGAAATGCTCGCCGCGTTACGCGCCTTCGCGAAATCCCCGATCGCCGCCGTGTTCATGACGGTGGTCACCATGAGCTTCGTCTTCGTCGGCGTGCGCGACGTTCTGCACCCGAAATTCTCCAACGCCGTGGTGACGGCCGGCAGCCACGAAACCTCGCCGGCCGCCTTCAAGCGCTCCTTCGGGATCCTTCTGCAGCGCTTCGAACAGGAGGCGAACCAGGAGATCACCATCCCGGACGCGATCGACGACGGCCTCGACCAGCGCGTGCTGAGCATGGTCGAGTCGCAGTCGGCGCTCAGCGAGTACCTGTCGCGCGCCGGCGTGCGGCCCTCGAACTACCTGGTCACCGTCGACCTGAACACCGCGCCGGCGTTCGTCAACGCGCTCGGCCAGTTCGACCAGACCCTGTTCAACCAATGGCTCGGGGAAAACGGCCTCAACGCCGAGGAGGTGCGCGAGGAAAGCCGCGACGACTTGGCGCTCAAGCACACGGTCGCGGCGCTGGCCGCCGGGCTGCAGACGCCGAAGAGCTACGGGGCGACCATCGCCAGCTACAACTTCGAGAGCCGCGCGATCAGCTTCTTCGTGATCAATCAGCACAGCGTGCCGCCGCCCGCCCAGCCGACCGACGCCCAGCTGCAGGCGCTGATCACCCAGCACGCCGACGAGCTGATGCGGCCGGAGATGCGCGTGCTGACGGTGGTGCACTTCTCGGCGCGCCAGCTGGCGCCGTCGATGACCGCCGATCCGGCGGCGATCCAGGCGCTGTACGACAAGGCCAAGGACAAACTGGCGCAGCCGGAAAAGCGCTCGCTGGTCGAGTTCGCCACCCACGACGCCGGCAAGGCCCAGCAGCTGCTGGCCAGGCTCAAGGCCGGCGACGCGCCGGATGCGATCGCCAAGGCGCTGGGCGTGCCGGCCATCACCTATGACGACAAGAGCAAGGACGACGTCGTCGACCCGCAAGTCGCGAGCGCCGCCTTCGCCGCCAAGACGGGCGACGTCATCGGCCCCATCGCAAGCACCCTCGCCGGCTACGCCGTCGTGAAGGTTGGCAAGATCACGCCGGCCGCGACGCCGACGCTGGAGCAGCTCAGGCCGCAGCTCGAGGCGCTGGCGAAGACGAACGCGGCGATCAAGAAGAACTACGACGCGGTGCAGAAATACAGCGCCGCCCACGACAGCGGCTCGAGCTTGGCCGACGCCGCGCGCGGGGCGGGCGAGACCCCGGTGTCCGTCGGCCCGGTCGGCGAAAACGGCCGCGACGTCACCGGCCAGCCGATTCAGACGGCCTCGGCCAAGCTGCTCAAGGCGGCCTTCGCGCTCGCCCCAGGCGCGGAGAGCGACGTCGTGGACGACGGCGAGGGCGAATATTTCGCCGTGCGCGTCGACAAGGTGCTGCCGCCCGCGCTCCCGACGCTGGCCGACATCCGCCCCAGGCTTACTCAGGCCTATATGCAGAACGCGCTGATGACCGCCATGCAGGCGAAAGCCGATGCGCTGGTCGCCGCGATCAAGAAGGGCGAGAGCCTGGCCGCCGCCGCGGCGTCCGTACAGGCCAAGGTCGGGCAGGCGCCCACCGTCACCCGCGCGGCGCTGGCGCAGAGCAAGCAGATGGACGCCAACCTCGTCGAGGCGCTGTTCCAGGCCAAGCAGGGCGACGTCCTCGATGGCCCTGTCGGCCAGGGGCAGTTTCTCGTCGTCCACATCGACGCCGCCCATCCGGCCGTGCTGGCCGACGCCGCCAAGGCCGCCGCCTACGGATCGCGCAGCTTCAACCAGACGATCGGCCAGGACATGCTCGAGGCCGCGCGCGCCTACGCGGTGGACAAGATCCGTCCCGAAGGCGACATCGGCCAGGCGCGCCAGGCGCTCGGCGTCAGCTCCGACCAGACGCAGAGCAGCGCGCCGAAGAAGGCCAAGAAGGGGCCGGCGCTTTGAGCGCCGAGCCGCCGCTCGACGCCTTTCGCTCCGCCTACGCCGGCCGCCGACCGCAGCTCGTGTGGCGGCGGATCGTCGACGACCTCGAGACGCCGGTCTCGGCCTACCTCAAGATCGCCGCGTCGGAACCCTTCGCCTTCCTGTTCGAGTCGGTCGAGGGCGGCGCCTGGCGCGGGCGCTATTCGGTCATCGCCATGCGGCCGGAGCTGGTCTGGCGCGCCTTCGGCGACCGCGCCGAGATCGCGCGCGGCGCCGACATCGCCGCCGGCCGCTACACGACCGAGCCGGGCGGGACGTTGGAGAGTCTTCGCGACTTGGTCGCAGCCTCCCGGCTCGATTTGCCGGCTGGCCTGCCGCCCATGTCGGCCGGCGTGTTCGGCGCCATCGGCTATGACCTGATCCGCCTGGTCGAGCCGCTGCCCGACGTCAATCCCGACCCGCTCGATCTGCCGGACGCGATCCTCATTCGCCCGTCGGTGGTGGCGGTGTTCGACGGGGTCGGCCAGGAGATCGTGCTCTCGACGACCGTGCGCCCCTCGGCGCTCGCCGCCGACGATGCCTACGCCGACGCCGTCGCGCGCCTGGACGCCGTCGCCGCCGCGTTGCGCGCCCGGCCGCCCGCCGCGCCGGCCGCGACGCCGGAGCCGCCCGCTCCGTTCACCTCGCCCGTCAGCCGCGAGGCCTATTGGGACATCGTCGAGCGGGCCAAGCGCTACGTGGAGGCCGGCGACGTGTTCCAGGTCGTCCCCAGCCACCGCTTTCGCCGGCCGTTCGCACGCGACCCGTTCGCGCTCTATCGCTCGCTCCGTCGCACGAACCCCTCGCCTTTCCTGTTTTATCTGAACTTCGGCGACTTTCAGCTGATCGGGTCCAGCCCCGAGATCCTCGTTCGCCTGCGCGACGGCAAGATCACCATCCGCCCCCTCGCCGGCACGCGCCCGCGCGGCGCGACGCCCGAAGAGGACGCCGCCCTGGAGCGGGAGCTGCGCAGCGACCCCAAGGAACATGCCGAGCATCTGATGCTGCTCGACCTCGGCCGCAACGACGTCGGCCGCGTCGCCATGCTGGGCAGCGAAGGCTCGAACGCGCCGCCTGGAACGCGCCGGCCGGCAAACGTGCGCGTGACCGACTCGTTCTTCGTCGAGCGCTACAGCCACGTCATGCACCTGGTTTCCAACGTCGAAGGGAACGCGCCGGAGGGCGTGGATCCGGTCGACGTGCTGATGGCCGCCCTGCCCGCCGGCACCCTATCCGGCGCGCCCAAGGTCCGCGCCATGCAGATCATCGATGAGCTCGAGAGCGAAAAGCGCGGCGTCGGCTACGCCGGCGCGGTCGGCTATTTCGGCTGCGACGGCAGCGTCGACACCTGCATCGTGCTCCGCACGGGCCTGGTGAAGGACGGCGTCCTCTACGTCCAGGCCGGCGGCGGCGTCGTCGCCGACAGCGTTCCGGACGCCGAATACGAAGAGACGGTGCAAAAGGCCGCCGCCCTCCGCGGCGCCGCCGACGAAGCCTGGCGGTTTGGGTGAAGCCGGTCGACCTCCGCCGCCCGCCTAAGCCGGGCCGCGCACGTCGTCAGCGATCGGCGTCAGGTGCGCCGGCGGGCTCAGAATGGCGGCGGTCGCGAAGATCATCGCGCTGACCGCGAACAAGGCCGCAGCGGCGACCGCCGGCCAGACGGGCGCGGGGCGCTGCGACGGCGGTCTCAGCCGCGCGCGGACGTCGGCGATCGCGACGAGGAAGTCGTCCGTCGGCGAGTCGTTGAGGTCCATGTTTGGCAGTGTACTCACGCCGCAGCGCCGCGCCATGGCGAACCAATCCGAGCCCCGGCCGTTGATCTAAGCGAAGGATCCGGCGAGGCGCGAGGCCGTCTCGCCCGCTTCAGCGGACCGGAGACAAAGCCATGTCGACAAACGCGATGGACCCACACCAGCCTGGCGACGGCGCCGATCTGTCGGTGACCGAGGCGCGCGCCGGGGAACGGCGGGGGGTCTCGAGGATCCTGGTCCGATCGACGTTGATCGGCGTTGCGGCCCTGTTCGCAGCCTGGGTGATCGCGCCGCACCTGGTCGGGACCGGTCCCGCCGCCAAGCCGCAGGCGCTGTCGACGCTGGCGCGCTAGTCACCCGAGCAGGCCGAAAAACGAGAGAGGAGCCGGGCTCCGCACCCGCCCGGCGGGGCTGTGCGCCGGACGCGCGCGCCGATATGATGGCGCGCATGATCCTGGTGATCGATAACTACGACAGCTTCACCTACAACCTCGTCCACTACCTGAACGAGTTGGGCGCAGACACGCGCGTGGTGCGCAACGACGCGATCAGCGCCGTCGACGCCATCGCCATGCGGCCCGCGGCGCTCCTGCTTTCCCCCGGCCCCTGCACCCCCAACGAAGCCGGCATCTGCCTGGAGGTGATCGCCCGGGCGCCGGACGCGCTGCCGATCCTCGGCGTCTGCCTGGGCCACCAGTCGATCGGCCAGGCGTTCGGCGGCCAGGTCGTGCGCGCCCAGAGCCTCATGCACGGCAAGACGAGCCCTATCCATCACAACGGCGAGGGTGTGTTCGCTGGCCTGCCCGACCCGTTCACGGCCACCCGCTACCACAGCCTCTCGGTGCCGCGCGAAAGCATGCCCGAGGTGCTGGAGGTGACGGCCTGGACGGACGACGGCGAGGTGATGGGCCTTCGCCACCGCACGCGTCCGATCTTCGGCGTGCAGTTCCACCCGGAATCGAT